>DGEF01000053.1 GCA_002385805.1 Peptococcaceae bacterium UBA3933 | reverse complement strand
GGACAAAGCCTGATTACAACACAGGCTCCTCCTTGAAAATCCTCGGCCAATGATCCATCACCAATCAGCTCTTTTAGGGTATAAGTAAAACCTTTTACTTGTATTAGATTATCTATATCTATCTTTTCATAGGCTAAAAGCCTGCCGTCAGCAGGCGAAATAAGCCTATTTTCTCTATCGTCTATTTTTCTTGCTCCAGCTTTTAATTTACGGTAGAAAAATTCATTAAAGTTTCTAAATTCTTCAGGTTTTAATAAAAGTTCTTCAACATTAACCCCGTACTTATTTATAAACTGGGGAATTTTCCTCTTGGATAAAGAAAAGTCTTGAAATTTCCCGTAAAAATAACTAAAAACTTTTTTCTTAAATATTAATTCTAAAAGCCCCATCCCCACAGAACTGGTGTAAAGCCAATTTAAATATTTTTCTCCCACTACTTGTTCAACTTCAATTTCTCCTGTTTCCCGGTTAACATACTCTATGCGCAAATGTTACCCTCCTTAAGTAACAATTACTAGCCACAATAGCCCCCATAAAAGTATTTAGGTTCATACATTACCACAAAAGCATTTGGTTTTAATTCTTTTATTTTAGTTTCTAAGCTCAAATACCTTTTTTTCCTTACCAAAAGATAAAGCATATCCTTTTCCCCTTTTAATCCGGTAACTTTCCAGTTGGTTATAGCATAATTTTCCCTGCGTAAATCTTCCAGAAGTAAATGCAAATCTCCGTCAGCTATTATTTGTACTACCAAATGGCCCATATTCAATTTTTTTTCCACAAAGGTACCGGCCAAAACACCACAGGCATAACCTCCTGAGGCAACAAGTATTGCAAAAATATTATTATTGCTATCAGCAATGGCATAAGCAAAAACCGACATGTAAATAAAATTTTCAGTAGCCGCTATTAATGAAGCAGGCCCTTTTCTCCCCCTAATTACCAAAATCACTCTTATGGTATTTAACCCAACGTAAACAACCATGGCTAAAAATACTATAATTAACTGTTGCATAGACTCCTCCACCTTTATTGTCCTTTCATTAATTACTCACAACAGAAACTATTATGTATTCTAAAGTCAAAATTTGCAAGAAGAAACTTTTTGTTAAATACCATATATTTTGGGACAAGATTGACATTCCACAGGCAAAGGATTTTCTTTTAGCCTTTGGTAGTAATTTCTTTGGGCATTATTAATTTTAGTTAAATTCGGTTCATAGTCCGTATAAACTGAAATCAGTTCTTCATAGGCTTTTACTCTGTTCTCAAATTTATTTCGAAATTCCTTATAGACAGGATTCTCCCAAATCTTTATAAACTCCTGATCATTAATATTTCCGAATACTTTTCGTGGCCATTGGACATATTTATTTTTATAATACCTGGGGTTATACTTTCTACCTAAATAAGTGCAAGGAGTAACGTCGCCGTTAGCAGTTATAAAAACCAATTTTGAAGGGTTTAGAGCACATACAGCCTGTTCTTCTTCCAGAATTATTGGATAGCTACGAAATGTGAAATCTTTACTCTGAGCGAATTTTTTTGCCTCTTGGATATACTCTTCATGAGAACTATTGACCAGAGATTTATCCCAAACAAAAATTTTACTCTGATTAGCTTCTTCACTAAATACATAATCTAAGTTAGTAGTATAAATATCTTCTACTCCTAATTCATAAGCTAACTTTACTGCTTGGGGAAGTTCCACTATATTTTCTTTGATTAACATATAAGAAAGAGTAACCAATGGTTTTTTGCTCTTTTCCATTTTCTTTTTCTTCACCAAAGACTTAATGCTATTACAAATATTTTGAAAATTAGAGTTGCACCGTAATTTTTCATGGGTTTGACTGGTAGCCCCGGCTATTGAAGTGGAAATCAGGTCTACCTGATACTCTATTAAATTGGTTATTGCTTTTTCATTGAGTAAAGTTCCGTTTGTTGTAAAACCAACCCTAGCTCCTTCCTTCTTAATCATTGCAACCATTTCCCATATTTTTGGGTGCAGCAAAGGCTCGCCCCACCCCTGCAAATAAACCCATTTAGCCTTAGAAAAAAGAGATTGAAGCTTTTGAAAAGTTTCCCAAGACATTAGCATATTTTCCCCTTTTTCATTCAGGTAAGTAGTAGGGCAAAACTTACATTTTAAGTTACAAACGGAACTCACCTCAACCTGAATGGCCTCAAAAATTTTATTTTTTTTATTAAGACCATTTTCTTTTTTCTTAAATAAAAGGGAAAAAAATTCCATCGGAAAGCCCCCTATTTATATTTCACTTACATTGTAACTTTTTTTATAAAATCCGGCAAATTATTGTAATATCAAAGAGTTTATAAATAATAAAAAGTCAGAACAAATTTTTTGTCCTGACTTTTTATTATTATCATTCTTTTTGTTATTTACCCATGTTCTGCTCAGCAAACTGAATCATCTTTCTAACCATATAGCCGCCTACATAACCGTTTTCCCTGGAAGTCAAGGACCCTTTGTCAACTTGGTTGTAATTAGTTAAACCCAATTCACCAGCTACTTCATACTTAAATTGATCAAGAAAATTACTGGCTCCTTGCACTGCAGGTTTATTTGTATTTCTGGGCATTTATTCAACCTCCTTTTTTTAAGTTCACTACTATTTTGTGTTTTTTTAAAAAAAATATGTAAAAAGGAGATTGTAAATTTTGTATAACTTTCTATTATTTACTTTTAAATTTATAATAATATTTGCGGAACTGTTCCCAAGGATTTATGGTTTCTGCAAAAGTAGGAGTGGTAGTCTTTAGGTCACTGCCTCCACACTTGGGACAATTGTTAAAGTTATTTATAAACATGGAGATCATTCCACCATTTCGCCGGAGGATTACATACCAGCCACAATGGCTACAGGTTATTTTAAAAGAACGTTGATATATTGACACCGAGTTTCCCTCCATTTAAATAAAAAACAAACAAAATTATTTTACCTGTTTATTATAATTCCAAAATCTGACCACAGTAAAGCTGTGGATTACCAAAAGCTTTATTAAATTCAACCAGGGCAGGAAATTGTGTACAGTGGCTGGGCATGACTTTTTCTACCCTTAGTTTTTGCAAATAGGTAATTGTTTTATTAGTAATTTGATCTTTTCCCTTTAAATGGAAACCTCCTAAAACAGCATAAACCTTATTCATTCCTGTTATCTTGACTGCATAATCCACAGTATTACAAATACCTGCATGAGCACATCCTGATATGATCACTAAACCTTTTTCCGTTTTAAAAGCTAATCCAGTATCATCCAAAACGAAGTCTTTACTACCGTCTTCTTTGCAAAAGACAGTATCCTTAGCTTCAAAATCATTTCTTCTGGGTATCTGACCAAGAAAAACAATTTCTTCATCAATTTTAATAGGGTCTGAACTTAAAATAAGGTCAAATTTTTCCCTGGCCTGAGCCAGGTTTATAGGTAAACCAATATATTCATTATCTCTATACCTTCTTATAAAGGCCTCAGGATGACAAATTAGCTTTTTATTAGCTATATACTCCAGCCCGTTACCATGATCCCAATGACCGTGACTTAAAACAAGATAGTCAACCTTTTCCAAGTCAATACCCAGTTTTTGAGCATTAAGTAAAAATAAATTAGATGCGCCAAAATCAAAAAGAATATTTTTTTTACCTTCGATAAACAAAGAGAAACCCCACTCTGCACGACAGTTTCTTCCCGCCAGGTTGTCCACCAAAAAGTAAATTCTCATAAATGTACTTCCTTTCATAATCCTTTAAAGCCGGTAAATTGTATCTATACCATAATCCTCACGGGTATATTTTAATTCAGCGATACTATCCAAGCCAATAGTTTTATATATTTCTTTTAAACATCTGCAAAAATTCACTTCAAAAAATTTGGGTGGGTAAACCACCCGAGATAGCTCAACCTTCGTTCCGACTCAAAGAAAACTACTGCCCCTTATCGGATTATTCTTGGCAATAACTAATTTATTATTAACTTCAAGTTACATTACCTTAGGAGGGTTACTTTTCAACATACAATTTAAAGAGTGCTTGTGTCCCGCTGTTTTCTTCCCCTTTTTCCGCAAGTCTTTCATACAAGGCCAAAGCCAATTCCAGGCCTGGGGTCATCAGGCCCATTTCTTTAGCTGATTCCAGAGCAATTCTCATATCTTTGATAAAGTGCTTAACGTAAAATCCAGGGGCAAAATCTCCTTTAAGCATCCGCGGTGCAAGATTACTTAAGGAGAAACTACCAGCAGCACCTGTTTCTATGCTTTTTAAGACATTTTGAGGATCCAAACCTGCTTTTTGGGCATAGGCCATAGCCTCACATACACCCAGCATATTAGAAGCAATAGCTATTTGGTTGCACATTTTTGTATATTGACCGGAACCTGCCGGACCTTGAAGTACTATGTTATTACCCATTGCTTCAAAGATAGGTTTTACAGCCTCAAATGCTTCTTTTTCCCCCCCTACCATTATGGATAAAGTAGCATTTCTGGCACCAATGTCCCCACCGGAAACCGGCGCATCTAAAGCAAACATTTGAGCCTTTAGGGCTTCTTCATAAATTCTTTTAGCTAAAGAAGGACTGGAAGTGGTCATGTCCACTAGATAGGAACCGGCTTGAGCATTTTTTATTATCCCCTCATCACTTAAATAAACCTCTTCCACATCTTTAGGGTAACCCACCATGGTAATTATTACTTTTGCTTTCTGTGCAACACCGGCTACCGTATCCTGCCAGAGAGCACCGGCATCAATCAACTCTTGTGCTTTAGCTTTAGTCCGATTATAAATAACCAGTTTATATCCTGCTTTCATTAAATTTAAAGCCATACTTTTTCCCATAACTCCTGTGCCAATAAAACCGATTACTGTATTTTCTTTTTGTAGTACCATCCTATCAACTCCTTTTTCATCAATAATTTTTTTACATTATTTCTATATAAATCTTAGCTTTTCCTCTTCAAAATAAGAAAAATCGCCTGAAGGCGATCTTATTTTTTGTAAGGTATATCCAATAACTTGTCTATGGTAACAAATTTGTAACCATCTTTTTTCAAGACTTTGATTATCTCATCTAAAGCTTCCACCGTTCCGCTTAAATCCTCACCTATTCCTCCGGCGGAATGCTGCAAAATAATGGATCCTTCCCGCACATTTTCTAATACATTAGTTTTTACTTCTTCCGCAGATAAACCTTTCCAGTCCAAAGAATCTACGTTCCAGGAAATTATTTTATAACCTTTACTACTAATTAGTTCTACCTCTTTTCTTCCTAAAGAACCGTAAGGTGACCTGAATAATCTAGGTGCATATCCGGCAATTTTTTTAATCACTTTATCGGCTTTAGTAATTTCCTCTATAATTTCTTTCTCGGACAATTTTGAGATGTCCGGATGACTCCAGGTATGATTACCGACTACATGTTTTTCTTTAACCATTCGTTTCACTACATCAGGGAAAAGTTCACACCGCTTACCTATTAAGAAAAAGGTAGCCGGAACTTTATGTTTTTTCAGAACGTCTAAAATTTCAACTGTGTAATTATCATCGGGTCCATCATCGAAAGTCAAGGCCACCATTTTTTCTTTAGGTGAACCTTGCCGAAAAAAGACATCCGGATACTCTGAAGCTAAGTCAATAATTTCCCTTTGGGGAAAGCCCCTTTTTTCCCTTTCCGGTCCTCCCGATAAGTCAAAAGCCTGGGGAGAGATAGGTTTTTTAGCTAAATTATTGTCGGCAAACATATTGTTCCAGGCAAAAAAACCAACCAGTAAGAGCAAAAATACAGTACCTAATAAATAAATTTTACGCATGCAATCACCTCACTGGTATTTTGCCCAGTTAAAAACAATTCATGTAAAAATTAAATTTTCCATTGCAAAAATAATTAATTGCTGCTATTTTAAACCACAAGGAGGTAACCGTTGTGAATACACTACTAAAAAAATACTTAATTCTTACTTTAATATTGCTTTTAGTCTTTATGCCCAACTTAAGCCTGGCGGAAACAGAAGAGCCAATTTCTCCTGAAGATTCTATACCCACAGAGTTTGCTAAAGGTGAAGTGGTAGAAATTATTTCCCAGGAATATAATAAAGATTACGGTGCAGGACTTCTCTTTGATTATCAAGAGGTTAAGGTAAAAATAACTTCCGGTCCCTTTAAAGGAGAAATAATCACCATAGAAAACACCACTACAGGTAATCCCGCTTATGACATTTGGGTTTCCGAAGGCGATAAGGTTCTCTTGATTTTGGAAATATTGGCCGGAGGTATTTTTAACGGCTATATTGCCGATTTCCAAAGAGATACCTATATATATGTCCTAATCGTTTTGTTCATATTATTACTCATCCTTATCGGTGCAAAACAGGGATTAAAGTCAGTATTCACCTTAGGGTTAACTGTTTTAGTTATTGCCAAAGGAATGCTCCCTTTACTTTTTGCCGGTTATAATCCTGTTCTGTTAGCACTGCTGACCGGCATAATAGTAACTACTTTTACCTTATTCATAATTGGAGGAGTATCTAAAAAAACTGTTGCCGCCGTTTTGGGAACTGCCGGAGGCCTGTTGGTATCAGCCTTTATCGCTATTTTTATCGGTAAACTGGCTAATTTACAAGGTTTAAGCGGGGAAGAAGCCCAGATGCTTTTATACATACCCCAAAATGTTGAATTTGATTTCCAGGGTTTATTATTTGCAGGAATAATTATTGGGGCTTTAGGAGCAGTAATGGATGTCAGTATGTCCATCGCTTCTGCTCTGGAAGAGATTAATGCAGTAGCCACAGATATAAGTTTAAAAAAATTAATGAAATCAGGAATGAATGTGGGTAAAGACATAATGGGTACTATGTCCAACACCCTCATCCTGGCTTATACCGGTACTTCTATTCCCCTGTTTCTTTTATTTATGGCTTACGAACAACCATTTATCAAACTAATAAATATGGAGTTTTTGGCTGTTGAATTTGTAAGAGCAATTTCCGGTACTATCGGTCTTATTTTAGCCATCCCTATTACCACAGTAATTGCTGCTTTCCTAATGTATAAAAAAACATGATTGTAAAAGTTTGTCTTTGCTTCATCTTTAGAAAAAAGTGACATATAATATATTTACAAAAATCTTATCTATCTATGAAAAGGAGGAATAAGGGTGGAATTTTTGATTATTTTGCTTTTTATTTTAATCGGCGGCTATTTTCTCTGGCAAACCGGCAATCGCAACTGGAAAGAATTATATACTACTCAAGATGTGGAAGAGTACATGAAGATAGTAGGGCAACTTCAAAATGCCAAAATCAAATACAGAACTACTTCCGGTGGAGAAGAATTTAATTTTCGGCAGGGTGCCATTGTTTCCCGTATTCCTCCTGTTTCCTATACCATTTGGGTAGAAAAAGCTGATTTCTATAAAGCCGAAAGGATTTTACAGTCCTTGAGCAGTAAATAACCACCTTAAAATAAACGGTCGGTGATTAGTTAATCAATTAGCACTGGCCGTTTGGTCCTTCTTGGGAGCAATCCCTACATCCGAGAGGTATCCCATGTATCCACCACTGATATTATAAACCTCTTTAAAACCGAAATTTCTCAGAATTTTACAGGCTAAATAGGAACGATAGCCTACTTTACAATAAACTGCCGTTCTTTTCTGAGGATCTAAATCTTTGTATTTTTCTCGTAATTCATCAATAGGAATTAATTTAGCCCCAGAAATATACCCTTCCTTCTTATATTCTTTGGGAGTCCGCACATCTACTATTTGCCACTCTTCTCCTCTTTCCAGTGATTTTTTCAAATCTTGTGGAGCTATGACGTTTATTTCACCACGCAAAATGTTAGCCGCCACAAAACCGGCAATTATTACCGGGTCTTTGGCTGAGGAATAAGGAGGAGCATAAGCTAAATCAAGGTTTTCTAAATCTTCCACTGTCAGGGAGGCATAAATGGCAGTAGCCAAAACATCAATGCGCTTGTCCACTCCCTGCCAGCCAACAATCTCTGCGCCAAGTATTTTCCCTGAATGTTCTTCCACAATTAATTTTGTCAGCATGTGTTTTCCTCCGGGATAATAACCGGCATGATCTAAAGAAGGTGTATAAGAGACATAATAGGCGAACCCTTCCTCTTTAGCTTCTCTTTCATTGATACCTGTTTTGGCAGCGGTTAAATCTCCTACTTTAACAATAGAAGTGCCTAAAACACCTTTAAAGTATTTCTTACCACCTACTACATTGGCACCGATTACCCTCCCCTGCTTATTTGCAGGTCCGGCTAAAGGAATCCTTACTTTTTTTCCTGTTACTAAATGAACTGTTTCGATAATATCCCCACCTACATAAATATCCGGGTCACTGCTTTGTAAAGTGGCCTTAACCACAACTCCACCGGTAGGGCCTATTTCTAACCCGGCTTCTTTGAGTAATTCTATCCTGGGTTTCACCCCAACGGCCACAATTACTAAATCTGCAGGCAAAACCTTACCGCTTTCCAAAACAACTCGACTTACCACCCTATCACCTTTGAACTCCTTTACCCCATCCCCTAATATGACCTGGGTTCCGATATTTTCTAGATGAATTTGCAAAGGAACTGCCATTTCCTGATCTAAATAAGGCAATAATTGATCAGTTTTTTCTACTAAAGTTACCCTTTTACCCCTTTTCAAAAAAGCCTCGGTAGCTTCTAAACCAATATACCCTCCCCCGATAATGACCACATTTTCAACATTACCCTGAGCCAAAGCCTGTTCAATGTTATCAACATCCCTTACAGTAAATAACGTGAAAATATTGTCTAAGTCAATTCCCGGAATAGGCGGTTTAACAGGACTACCTCCTGTAGCCACTACCAACCTGTCATAATTATCTGTAAATATTGCACCTGTATCTAGATTTTTAACGGTTACCTGTTTTTCCTTACGGTTAATCTTAATAACCTCATGGTTAACTTTAACCAAGATATTATACCTATTTTGAAAAAGTTCCGGTGTCATTAAAAACAACTGGTCTCTTTCCTTAATATCTCTACCAATGTAATAAGGTAAACCACAATTAGCAAAAGATACATAAGGTCCTTTCTCATAGATTACGATTTCCGCATTTTCATCATCTCTTCTTGCCTTAGCTGCTGCCGAAGCACCTGCCGCAACCCCTCCGATAACAATAATTTTTTTCTTCAATTTACTTTCCTCCTTTTCGGAAAAATTTATTTTTAATATCTATGTATAATTATTCGTTGTTCACCAATGTTTTCCTGTTTTGATACATAGTTAAAGCTTATTCTGCATATACCTGATAAAAGCAGTAAATTTACTTATGAGCAAATTACAGATAGGTGGTAGTTAGAGACAGACAATTGATTTAATAAAGAAGGGAAGTGTAATTATGGGTAAACACCTGGAAAAAATTTATCGTGAGGAATTTATCCGCCAAAAAGCAAGACACGACTATGAAAAAATTCTAAAAGATAAAGAAGCTAAAGCTAATTCCTCAAAAACACTAGTGCAAAAGCTTACCGAAGTATCTATTAGCATTTTTTGGGGAATTTTAGGTTTTTATTTATTATATAAAATTAACGAAATCTTTATGTAATCCCTTTAATCTCATTAAACTAATTACCTATACAGGAACAATATGGTATAATTTAATAAATTTACTTATAAATTAGTTTCTGAAGGGAGAAGATTAATGAGTAGAACTAACGGAAAAATCATCTTTTTATTTGCTTTAGCTTTCACCATTTTACTCTGCAATTTAACCTTTCCTTCTCTGGGACAAGCTGCCAGCTTAATTGATATTTTTATCGAAGGAGAACTGGAATATAGCACATCTCCTGTCTATTTAAAAGCAATTGGTTTATACAGTGACGGTTCCACCATGGATATTACCGACATCGTAGGGGGAGAATGGAGAACCAGTAACTCGGACATTGCTACGGTCTATGGCGGCAAAGTGAAGTTTAAAGGAGAAACGGGCCGCGTTAGAATTTCTTTTACTTTCAACAATATTACTGATTATGTGGAAACAGATGTAACTGAAGAAGATGTTGACGAAGAGAGTTATGTCTTAAAATTCGATGGGGAACTAGATCCTGATAAAAAATCGAATACTCTAAAAGTTTATAAACTATATCACGATGGCCGCAAGGTAAATCTAAAAAATACCGATGTAGAATGGTCCAGTTCCAATATTTTTGTAGCCACTGTAGATGAAAAAGGTAAAGTCACTTTTACCGGACAACCGGGCCAAGTAAC
>DGEF01000014.1 GCA_002385805.1 Peptococcaceae bacterium UBA3933 | reverse complement strand
AGATGTGTATAAGAGACAGGCATCATGCAGTATATCCCCAAAGCAGATGCTGACCCAAAATATTTGCCCGATAGCCGTCATGCCGTCCCGAAAGCTTAACCCTAAAGCCTTTACGACACCCCTTGCTGAAGTAAATACATTTTATGATACAAACCACCCAAGCTTAATAACTCCTGATGGGTTCCTCTTTCTACGATCCTACCTTGGTGTAAGACTAAAATTAAGTCTGCATCTTGAATGGTAGATAACCGATGGGCAATAGCAATGGTGGTTCTGCCCTGCCGCATTTTTTTCAAAGCAATATGAATCAATTCCTCTGTTTGGGTATCAATACTGGCTGTAGCCTCATCTAGAATTAATATTTTCGGCTGGATAGCCATGGCCCGGGCAAAGGAAATAAGCTGTCGTTGACCACTGGATAAGGTGGCTCCCCTCTCTCCTAATGGTGCATTAAATTTTCCGGGCAGCTTTTCAATAAACCCCCTGGCCTGAACTAAATCGGCTGCTTCCTGAACATCTTTTAATGTTATTTCCGGATTATGCAGACTGATATTATGCTTAATATCACCGGCGAAAAGAAAAGGTTCCTGTAAAACCAAGCCTATTTTACGGCGCAGTTCTGTTTCCGCATACTTCTCTAAGGGAACCCCGTCTATTAAAATTTCACCTTTTTCAATAGGATAAAACCTCATCAAAAGATTGGTGATTGTACTTTTACCACTTCCCGTATGGCCAACTAAAGCTACAGTTTGTCCCGGTTCGGCTTCAAAAGAAATATCCTTTAAGACTGGGTTTACCCCGTCATAAGCAAAAGTAACATTCCTAAATTCAATTCGACCTTCCCTAATTTGGGGATCATCTGTACCCTGTTTTACCTGGACTTCATTTTTTTCATCCAATAACTCAAATACCCTCTCTGCCGCCACCAGCGACTGTTGTAATTCCGATAACCCCATCATAATATGGTTTACCGGCTCATAAAACTGTTTTAAATAATTCACATAAACATAAACTACACCTACTTGGATAGGGAAGTTAAAAGATTTATACCCAAAAAAGCTTAATACAACGATTAATGTTATGATATACAGTAAATCAATGGCGGGTCGCAAAAAAAGGCTGTTAAGCTTAATACTCTGTAAAGAAGCCTGATAATGTTCCTGGTTAATAGCGGCAAACTCCTGCCTTAAACGGCTCTCTTGCCGGAAAACCTGAATAATATTCATACCCTGAATAGATTCGTTTAACTTGGCGTTAATTTGGGCTAGCATCCGTCTTTGCCGGTGGTATATTTTCGTACTCAGTTTACGGTAAGTATTCATCAGCAGCAGTAATAAAGGCACGATAATTACGGAAAAAAGGGCTAGTTTTGCATCTAAGATAAACATGGCAATTAATACGGTAAAAATCAGGACTATATTCTGAACATAAGTAGCCAAAACACTGACAAAAAGTTCTTTGATGGCCTCCGTATCATTGGTGATCCGAGAGACCACTACCCCCACCGGGGTAGTATCAAAATACTGTACATTTAGTTTTTGGACTTTACCAAAAACATCAATTCTTAACCTTTGGATAACCCGTAAAGCAACTTTATGAAAAATCAATAATTGATGATAGCCCAGAAAGGCATTGATTATGAGCAGCAGTACATACCCACTTGCCAAAAGTATCAAAGGTTGCAAAGGAAAGTTTCTCGGTACTAAATAATCATCTAGAAAAATCTTAATAAGAATAGGATTGGCCACATTAGCCATGGTAGCTAAAAACAGCAGGCTAAAGGCTAAGGTTACGTCTTTTCGGTGAGGTATTAAGTATCTTAACAACCTCCTAATAACCACTGTGGCCACCTCCTTGTTCTACCAGACTTTCTAACTGCTGCTGTCTATACATTTGGGCATACCAGCCACCTATTTGAAGAAGCTGGCTGTGAGTACCTTTTTCAATAACTTTTCCTTCCTGGAGAACAAGTATTAAATCAGCATGTTCCACTGCACTTAAACGATGAGCACTGATTAGGGTCGTTTTACCTGAGCGGTTTTTCCTCAGGGCATTTAGTATAACCTGTTCAGTTTTTGCATCTACAGCGGAAAGACTGTCATCTAATACTAATATTTCCGGGTCCAAAAGGAGAGCCCGGGCAATAGCAATCCTCTGTTTTTGCCCTCCCGAGAGAGTAATACCTCTTTCTCCCACCAGAGTTTCGTAGCCGTCCTTAAATTCAAGAATATCTTCATGAATAGCGGCAAGGCTTGCCACCTTTCGAATTTCCTCTTCTGTAGCCTCCGGCTTGCCAAAAGCAATATTTTCCCTAATAGTGGTGGAAAAGAGAAACTGATCCTGAGTCACATAACCGATACTGCTACGGAGATTATCCAAAGCAAAGTCATAAATAGAAACTCCACCGATGGTAATATCACCTTTATCCAGGTCAAATTCTCTTAATAATAACCTAAGCAAGGTTGTTTTACCACTGCCGGTTTTCCCTACAATACCCAAAGTTTGCCCTTGAGGAAGGGTAAAATTAATCTGTTCTAAGGTTGGCTCTTCTTTTCCGGGATAAGTAAAGGAATCAATATTAAACTTCAGGTCACCGGTAGGCATTTTCTTTAGAGCATTCTCTTTATCTTTAATCGTAGGGTCAACGGCTAATAGCTTTTTAATCCGATCATAAGAAGCCCGGCCCCTTTCCACAATATTAAAAAGAACTCCAAAAGCCAGCATGGGCCAGGTGAGTTGCCCTAAATACATGGAAAATTGGGTCAGCTGTCCAATGGTTATTTCTCCACGCAGTACAAAAATAGCCCCAAAAATAATGGTGAGTAGAAAGGAACTGCCGTTAACCAATTGAATAGTAGGGCTGAATAAGGCTTCTACCCGGGCTACAGCCATATTTTTATCTACCACTTGATCAGAAATATCGGCAAATACCTTTTCCTCAGCCTCGCCCTGACCAAAGGCTTTAATGACCCGCATCCCGGAAACGTTTTCTTGAACCTTTTCATTAAGCCGGGAGAAGGCCTCTTGAGCCTGGGCAAAACGCTTATGCATTAATTTCCCATAATAGCGTGTGGTTCTAACCATGAAGGGCATGGGTAAAAGGGCTATGAATGTCAATTTCCAGCTGATAAAGAAAATCATGGAGAAAATAACAAGTCCACCGGTGATAAATGAATCCACAAAAGTTAAAATACCCTGTCCGGCGGTAATTTGCACTGCTCTGATATCGTTGGTAGCATGGGCCATTAAATCTCCTGTCCGATGTTTTTGAAAGAAATCAGAAGACTGTAAAGTAAAATGATGGTAAAGCCTGTTTCTTAAAAGTCGACTCAGCCTTACCGAAGGCCCAAAAATCCCTAACCGCCAGACAAAGCGCAGACCGAACATGGCTAAACCGATTCCCAACAAAACAAGGCACCATGTCAATAATTCGGTGGCCATAAGGGTTCCCTGTTCGATTTGGTCTACAACCCGGCCGATTATTAACGGCGGAAATAAATTTAAAATTGCCACCGTGATTAAAGCAATAATACCAATTAAATAACTGTTTTTTTCCAGCTTAAAAAACCAAGCTAAATCCCGAAAAATACCCATGTATTTCTCTCCTATTTAATTAACTAAAAAGCAGTACCTACGTACTGCTTAAACAATCATCTTCTATTATAACTTTTTTTATTATAGTTGAAAAATCTTTTGATTTTCTCTGTTTTCATCCTTTATATTTTATTCTTGATATATTTCCACAATTTACATTGTCAAAAAGGACAAGTATTGTAGTAACATTAAATAGCAATAGAAGTTGTCAGTACTCCGGAGTAACTGATAATTTCAAATTACATCAAATGGAGGTTATTTATGACTAAAAAAATAATGTCCCGCGTAAAGTTAACACTGTTTTTAGTTATTGTTTTCACTTTGCTCACTTCAACTATGGCCTGGGCTTATTCACCTTATGACCGCTACAACTCTAACTATAATTATAACTATAATTACAGTAACTACTGGAACTATTATTCTAACTGGAATTTTAATAACTGGTTTAATAACTGGAATAACTATAATCCTCAACCTACTCCTAAGCCTCAACCACAACCAGAACCTACTCCCCAACCGGAACCTGAGCCTGCTCAACCTGCTCCCGTCCATGGTTTAAGTTCAGATGAGCAAAAAATGGTGGATTTGGTTAATCAGGAGAGGGTTTCCAGAGGGCTTAAACCTTTACAAGTTGACATGGATCTGGTTAAATTAGCCCGGATGAAAAGTCAGGACATGGTAGATAATAACTATTTCAGCCACACTTCCCCCACCTATGGTTCACCTTTCCAAATGATGAAGGACAATGGTGTTAGCTACCGTACTGCCGGTGAAAATTTAGCCGGTGCACCTAATGTTAATACCGCTCATACCAATTTAATGAACAGTGACGGCCATAGAGCAAATATTTTAAACCCTGATTATACCCATATAGGAATAGGAATTGTTAAAGGCAGTAAATATGGTCAGATTTATACCCAGTTATTTGTGGGCAGATAAGTAGATAATAAAAAAGCCTAAAAACAACCCCTTGCCTGAAACAGGCAGGGGGTTGTTAATTAAATTATTATTCTATTTCTTAAAGATATGTTCAAGCAGGTTATTGGAGTCTACAGGATCGTGACACTGGATGCAGTCCATTTTGCCCCGAGTATTCTCTAAAGTACTGCCTTTACCATGACAGGTCATGCACTCACCAACAGATTCAGGATGTTTAAATACAGGTACAAACTTATTACTGTGATAGCTATTTAACAATTCAACTGTTTTCGCAGCTACATCTGCGGTGAGACGGCCACAGCGTTCACTTCTCTCTCTACCCTCTGCTCTGTATTTAGATTCAGCACACCAGTTGCTTACGGAAACGTGGCAGAGAACGGAACCGGCTACACTTGTGGGCAGTTTTCCTTCCGCTTTACCAGCTTTGCCTACAGGAGGCATGTATTGGGGGAAGGGGAAAGTGGTATACCAGCCAAACAATTCTTCGATTAATTTATCCAGGTCACTTTTCTCCCCTACAACAAAGTTCATAGCCGTAACGGCACCGATAAGAGCACCGCAAAGGGTAGCCCAGCCTGCCCCTCCAGTTGCTCCCCATAACATAATTTCCGAAGGAACTACAGTATAGGGATAGCCGACTTTTTCTCTTAATTGGGCCATAACCGCGTTAAAAGCCCCGTAACAACATTGTTTAGCCATGTACCCTTCATAACCGATTACCTTTGCTCGTTCAACATCCAGTTGAACATAAGGCCAAGGGAACATTGGCTGTTCATCTGCTGCATTGGCCTTAGCTAAATTTGAGTTAAAAAGTCCAAAAATCCCGCCACTTACAGCCAAAGTCCCGGCAGCAACCGCTCCTGTGGTTAAGAAACTTCTTCTGGACATTTTCTTTTGTTCTTCGCCCATTGAAAATACCTCCTTCGAAATAATTTTTACATTAATTTATGCTACAATTACTCTTTGCCGCAAATTTTGTCGACTTACCTGTCACCTCCTTGGTTAAACACTGATTTATCTTCTCAACAACTATTTCTTTTAGTTTTGAAACAGCTTCCTGTACCTCTTTTGATAATTCCAGCCCCCAGGTTAAATTTTTCACTTGGATGCCCAGGATAATTATCTCTAAATTTAAACCTAACAGCTTAATTGTATTTAAAAGTTCCTGTACACCTACCTGATGAAAGGATACCTGGGCAGGCACTTCTGAAAAACTAGGACTTTCCCAGCAGAAAATCGTACCAGGCTTCTCTCCTAAATCAAAAGCATCAATTATGATTAGGGAATCGTACCCTTCTAAATAACCGATAAGCTCTATTCCCAAAGTTCCTCCATCCAAAAAGGTTACATGAGGGTTAAAATATGTCTTCTCTAACTCTTTAACAACCAAAGGGCCGATGCCGTCATCTTGTAATAATACGTTTCCCACACCTAGAACAAGAATATTAGGAGACAGGCGATTCACCTCCGAAGTAGTGACTAGTGACTGGTGACTTGTGACTAGAATCACGCTCACTCGCCCACTAATAGACTCAATTTGTGGCTGGTTTTTAGTGGCTGGTGGCTGGTCTAACTTTTCGGTTAAAGTACTTTGTCAGATTTTCTTACGGGTTAAAATATCTGGTTATGACCGGACTTTTAACCCAAAAGCTAACTCTGACCCAAAAATTATCCCAAAATATGATACACCTTTTCCCCTTGGGGACTGACTACGTGCACGGCACAAGCCAAACAGGGGTTAAAGGATCTGATTACCCGAACCAGATTAACCGGGTTATTCGGATTTACGGGAATACCGATTAAGGCTTGTTCCATGGGTCCACGAATTCCTTTATCATCCCTGGGTGAGATATTCCAGGTGGTCGGAACAACCATTTGATAATTTTTCACTTTTTTGTCCGCTATTTCTACCCAGTGGCCTAATGCTCCCCGGGGAGCTTCCTGAAGGCCTGCACCTTTACCTGCCAAAGGCGGCTCCCAAGCCTGGGTGTTATGAATGTTCACCTGACCTGCAGCCTTTTCCTGGGCTAAGGTTTCCTCCAATTCCCTCAACCATTGAAACATGGCATCACAAATCAGGACTGCTTCTTGGGCTCT
>DGEF01000096.1:4883-27729 GCA_002385805.1 Peptococcaceae bacterium UBA3933 | reverse complement strand
CCTAATTCTTCTACCTTTCTACGAATAACGGGACCAAATTGGTCTTCAATCCTTCCGTGATAAACTTCACTCCCTGTAGTAACAACTCCGGCTTTCAAGGACCTTAAAGGTTTTACTTCAAAAACCGGATAATTAAATCCACTGATTTGTTCTACCTTTTCAATTTTTTCTTTATTTATAACTAACGGCACTACTCGACAGCCGGCTAAAGTCCTGCCTTTCATAACTACCTGGTTAGAATGAATTGAAGCTACAACAATTTCATTAATAAAATTAATTTTTTCTAACGCTCGTGTATTAATTTTTACTAACCCGTTCATATCCGCCTTTAATTCTACTTTTCCTTCTTTAGGTTCTGTTAGGGTTATTCCTGGACCGGCTATAGCATAGGCAATCCTGATAGCAGCATCGTTTTCATGAAGGACTTTTTCATTAATTTCCCAGACATAAAGATGTTCTTTACCTAACTTCAATAACTTGGGTATATCTTCGCGCCTTACGATATGGCCCTTTTTAAAGGCCCTGCCTTTTACCTTCCCTGGCACAATTTCCGTAATATCATGACATAGTACCATTCCTACAGCTTCAGTTACAGGCACCGTTTTCATTTTTTGGCCTCCCCCTTTGATAAAATAAAAAGCAAAACACGGGAAAAAGAAACCCAGTGTTTTGCTTTACACTGCCGATTACTCAAACAACCACTGTATTTCTTTTTCCACCGAAAATTTAATCCTAAAATTAAATTTCGATAAAACTTCCATACACTCAACCACTACTAATAGCAAAATTCATGCCAGGAAAAGACAAAACCAACTCTAGCTAAGAAATACAAGTTGGTTCAAGATTTTACTATGAACTTACCCTAATCTAAAAAGAAATAACACCTGTGATATAATGTGAAAAAAGTGTTACCTTATCTAAAATAGGTAACACTTTTTTCACATTTAGGTAACACGTATTAATTTTTTATAGAGTAAAGACGCATCTTATTATAAATCGTCTTCCTGGAGACACCCATTTCTCTGGCCACTTGACTGATATTTCCGCCGTGTTTATTCAATAAGGCTAAAAGTTGTTGTTTTTCCCTTTCCATGACCTGTTTTTTTCTTTCTTCCCGATTATTTGGTAAGGAATACAATGTTTCCGTACTTTCTGAACCAGTTATTGATGTTTCCCGCATTTCCGGAGGTAAATTTTTTACGGTAATAAGTCCGTTTTCTGCAAAATGGGCAACTCGCTCCACCACATTCTGTAATTCCCGCACATTACCCGGCCATTTATATTTTATTAAACATTCCATTACCCCTGGTCCCACCTGAAAGGTGCAATTCCAATCAGAGGACAACTTCTCTAAAAAATGATTGAAAAGAAGGGGTACATCCTCTTTCCGCTCCCTTAAAGGTGGAATGGTGATAGTAATAACATTTAATCTATAAAATAAATCTTCACGAAAAGTACCTTTTTCTACTTCTTGTCGTAAGTTCTTATTAGTGGCACAGATTAAACGCACATTTACCGGCGTCATCCTGGTACTACCAATACGGGCTACTTTTTTTTCTTGTAAAACCCTTAGTAAAGCCGTTTGTTGTTCAAAGGGCATATCCCCGATTTCATCCAGGAATAATGTACCTCCATCTGCTAATTCAAATTTTCCCGGCTTTCCACCCCGTTTGGCACCGGTAAATGCACCTTCTTCATAACCAAATAGTTCGCTGCCGATTAACTCCCGGGGAATGGCCCCACAGTTGACAGCTACAAAAGGACCGTTGCTCCGGAGGCTTGAGTTATGGATAGCCTGGGCAAAGATTTCCTTTCCTGTACCGCTTTCTCCTTGCAACAAAACGCTAGAGGTACTGGCGGCGGTAAGCTTGGCTAAACGAATTGCTTCCCGAATTTCAGGGCTTTGGCCAATAATATCTTTAAATTCCATAGTTGCACTATGCCCACTTAGCCTGTTCACCAAATTTTGCACTTGATTGATGGGGCGAATAATAAAAACGCCACCGGTTACTTCTCCCCGTTCATTAATGATGGGCTCCCAGGAAGCCAGGTAATAACTGACCCCTTCTTTGTTTTCCACCATAATATCTACATCGGTAAAATGTTCATTTAGAGAAAACTTTTTGCCCTTTAACGGTGACCTAAATTCAAACAGTTCACTTGCTGGCACTCCAATAATATTTTTTTCACTCCTACCTAATAAAACCTGAGCTGCCGGATTTAATTCTAACACCTTTCCGTCTTTGCCAACGATAATAACCCCATCGGAAACGGTTTTAAAGAAATTAGTCAATCTTTTATTTACCACGGCTAATTCGTTATTTTTGTGTTGGATTCTTAGCTGGGCCATAATGGCCTCTGCTGCGGCCACCACCATACCTAATGTATGCAGGTGAGAGGCACTGGAAGGACCCGAAATATCAAGAATAGCTATTAGGTTTCCGCTATTGTCAAAAATCGGAGCTGCAGAACAAGTTAGACAATGGTGTTTCTGGCAATAATGTTCCGGACCGGATACCTGGACAGGCTTCTTCATTACTAAAGCTGTCCCAATAGCGTTTGTACCTGCTTCTCTCTCACTCCAATTAGATCCTATGAAAAAATTTCTGGTCAAAGGTTTTTGTTTTTGGTACTTATCACCAAAAAGCTCCATGATATGCCCGTTTTCATCCGTTAAAACAACTACAAAACCGGAGCCTTTAACAAATTTATAAAGGTTGGCCATAAATG
Organism: Peptococcaceae bacterium UBA3933; assembly: GCA_002385805.1. Taxonomy (GTDB): domain Bacteria; phylum Bacillota; class Peptococcia; order Peptococcales; family BICA1-8; genus UBA3933. The sequence goes on along the minus strand of DGEF01000096.1, from coordinate 24,999 downwards.
GCTTAGCTACTTGAATAAGGTTCTCTTTTTCCTTTCTTACTTTCCTAATTCTTTGCTCATCTAAAGAGCTGTGAATTTCCGTGTTATATGGATCTATCCCTAAAGAATAACACCTTTTCCATGATTCCAATATGGGAAGACGGACATCCACTTTACATTCCAGACCTGTATGGATAAATTTTTCCCATTGAGTATAAACATGGTTCTGCTCTTTTAATAAAATCATACTCATCGAAATCACCCCGGCATAAGAGTCCAACCAAAGAAAGATGGGACTTAAAAATCCAATCTCAGAAGCTCTCCTTAGACCGCTTTTTCCAGTTTAGCCCTTGCTTCTTTAGCCAGTTCATCAAGCCCTACCCAATCCAATCTTCCTTCCCGATAAAGGTATATTTTTTCTTGATCACCCTGCACATTCGCTAATCTAGGCAATATTTCCCGATAACCAATCTCTCCTAGGGCCCAAAGGGTATAACCCCTTAAGTCAGCATCAGCAGCAGAAAGAAAAGGGGTTATTTTTTCAATAAAGCGCATCACCAAAGTATTATTAACTTTTCCAATTCGACCTACAGCCCACAACATTCCCCGGTGACACATAGGATTATCCAAGGCATTAGTTATTAACATGGGGGTATATTCACCAAAAAGTTCAGGTTGATTGGCTATAATACTGCCCATGGCTTCCGGTGAACTCCAAGGAACGTTTCCGCTTTCGTCATTCATGGCCCAAAGAAACCGACGGATCACATTCCTATAGGCCAACTCTTCTTTAACTCCATATTCCTTGGCCAGGTAACCGAGGGCTTCAATGGCCTCCCACCTTAAAGGAGAATTAATATCTTCAAAAAGATACATTTGAATATATCTCAAAGTTTGAGCATGATTTTCCGCCGCCAACTTTTTTAACTCAGCATATTTTTGTTCCAAGAGAAGCTCCTTAACCAATAGTTTTTTATTCATCTTCCCACCTCCCGGAGATACAACAGGCATATTTTGGCCACTCGAAATCCTTTCCGATCGCCTTTTATTTAGCCTCTGACTATTCAATATTTTCTAAACCTTTTTATTACACTATACCATTTACCGGTGGAAATTAACAGTCTTTAAATCAAATATATTTACTTCCTTCCCGAACACTAAGTTTGGGCAGCTCATTGTGAGCAATGAATGTTTTAACTGATTCAGGATTTGTTTTCGAGTATTCCCTCAATGCCCAACCAATGGCTTTTTGGATGAAAAACTCTTTACTGTCAGAATTCTGTTTAATGATCCGATATAAAAGCCGTTCATCGGTCTTTTCCTTATATTTTAGTTGAAACAGGATTGCTGTTCTTCTTAGCCACATATTATTTTCACAGGCCCAACCCTCTATGGTTTCAGGAATAACTTCCGGATACTTCTGGGCAATGGTCCCGACAGGATGTTGGGCAAGCATGTCCACTGTATCCCACCAGGATTTGGTTTTAATCAGTTTTTCCATGAGGGGAAGCTCATTTTTACTGAGTTTTTTCAATAATTTTTTAATATAATCAAGGGCTGCATACTGATATTCCCGCGCATCCAGTTCCCATAATCCTAATACAAAATCTTCCCGGAACGGTTCCTTTAAAATCCCGGTGGCTTTGTAGAATTCTTTCATCAAGCTTTCCCTTTGTGGAGTTTTAATCCCTAAAAAAGGGAAATTATTTTTCATGTATTTGGCCATGGGTATGGCCTGCTCTTCATTTCGATTTGCTTCGAATAAAGATATTACTTGTTTAACCGGATTCATGTTCTCGGCCTCCTTTAGAAGGCAAAATAAAAAGATACCCTAATTATACCAGGCGATGAAATAAATGCAAAAATCGGATTATTTCTGGGTTTCACTTTAAACTTATTGGAAGGCTAAATAACTAAAACCAACATCTTTTTATTAAAAAGGCAGGGTTTTCCCCTGCTCAAACTTTTGTTCCCTAAATAAAAATAAGTTACTTTGTTTCTACAAATTGGATTTTTAAACCGTTAGGATCTAAAACAAAGAAAAATTTTGTATTGGGGTTTGGCTGAATCGGTCCGCTGTGAATCTTAATCCTCTTTTCCTGGACAAAATTAATCATTTCATCTACTGAATCCACTTGAAATCCCAAAGAAATATCTTTCCCAAAACTGACATCTTTATTTTTTTCATCACAAATAAGCTCCACTTTAGTTTCTCCGTTTCCCAGAAATACTATTTCTACTCCCGGCCCTGCTTCAAATCTTCTATCTACTTTAAGCCCCACTATCTCCTGGTAGAATTTCAGAGATTCCTCCATATCCTTAACCATTATCGTAGCCCAGCAAAACTTCATTATTACACCTCCCAAATTAAAATGTTAAGGTATCCTAATTATACCAGGTAATATAATAAATACAAAAAGCAAACTTTTTTGCGGTTTCTACCCAAAACTAATTAAGGGACTAAATAGTAATCATTGAGAAAATGACCTTTTGTATTTGGGCAAAACCAATTTCCAAAAAACAAAACCATTAACAAGAAATAGTCCAGCAAAACTTACTTGTGCAATCCATTCCGGAACTAACAAGGCAATACCATTCATATCGCCACCGCCAACAAATTTGTAAAGCAAACTTAAATACAATGGATCAAGAAGTAGCAGGACAAGCATGATATAGTACATACAGGCTCTGAACACCTTTGATTCTGCTTGACAGATTTTTTCCGTTACAGCAACCAAAACATAAGCTGTAAGCAAAGTAGCAATCGCTCCTAAAAGGCAAAAGATACCAAGCTGTGTGTTGGTCATCCTTTCTGCATAAACATCAATCTGTATTCCAAGTCCTAAAAAATTAATTTGTTTAAATGAACCGATGGATAGAGCATAAATTAGATGTGCTCCTTCGTGAATGATATTGTAAGCGGCTACTGCTGAAAGTACTCCTAAATATTGTCTTGTCCGTTTGTTCATTATTTCCTCCTTTAACCATGCCACATATTCCCAATCTTTAAGCTACCATAGCGAAAAATGTATCTTATACTAAAAGGGTACGGTCGTCTAATGATTAATATTTGCTTTATGAATCTTTTTAAATTGATACATCTGCTTGTCAGCCTCTCTAAGGGTTTTACTAAAATCCATTTTTTCTCCTGCCCGGAAAAAGCTATACCCATATGAAACTGTTGGAAACGGGGTGCCTTTCTCACGCATTTCCGTAAGATTATTGGTCATAGTCTTTAGATGATTTTCTATTTTTTCTTGATCTGTTTCACTGCTTATAATAACAAATTCATCCCCGCCAAAACGAAAGCAAATGTAGTGCTTATCAAATGATTTTTGAATTATTGCTGCCACTGCTTTAATAACAGTATCTCCGTAATCATGCCCAAATGTATCATTAACACTTTTGAAATCGTTTATATCAAGTACGATAACGGAAAACGCCTTTTTCTCCTCTATCTGTTTAATTGCTTTATCAAAAGCCGCTCGATTGTAGAGGCCGGTCAAAGTATCAAAACTGCTATCAAACTCAGACATTAAAAGAAAATATAGTAACAAAGATAATGTTACGCAATGCCAGGAAGAATAGACTGATGTAATTTGACAAGGGGACGGTTCTTTTGCCACCCATCAAGTAGTTGTTACTTGTTAAGGTGACGGAGAACCGTCCCCTTGTCACACATAGTTATATAATTTTTTTAATGGCAGATATTTCAGCTTCTTGTTTAAGGGAACGAAGGGATAGAGTTTCTAAAATTTTCTCATGATCAATTTGTTTTTCTTCTAGAATAGAGTTCCTTTCCACCAGTTCTTCTAAGTGTGAATTAGTATTACCTACAATATTAATAAGCTGATGAAGAAGTTCCCCATGGCTCTCGACTTTCTCGTCTAGGCTCTCAACTCTCTTCTCCAGATTATTTAGTCTTTTTTCTTGAATGTCAAATCTCTTTTCCAGACCGTCAAATCTCCGTTCCAGACCGTTAAACCTCTGTTCTAAACCGTCAAATCTCCGTTCTAGATTATCATATTTTTGATTAAGGTTTTGCAATTCTAGAAGTATTTGCTTTAAAGTATTTTCCATGGAGGTACACTCCTTTCACTTCTATACCAGTATTTTAATATATTTTTATAGATTTTTGCATCTATTTCTACACAAAGGAGAAAATACCTCCATATTTAACAATCACTCTAAAAGCAGGATTGATTTTTCAGGAATTCTTAAATACACATCCCCTTTATTTTGTCTATTATCCCACAGCTCTTTTCTGACTTTATATAATAACACCGAATTGCCATTGGCATCGGCAAATTCTTTATTTCTAAAATAAATGTTGTATTCCAGCTCACCTTCAACTATTTTTTCGATTTGGCACTTAATCACGTTATTTTGCCTTGCGATTCCGGCATCAGGGGAAGTTTTAAGCAAATGAAAATCATGGGCTTGGATTCCAAGGTATTTCGTCCGGTCAGGGACCGGATGTTCAGTGTTTAAAATAAGTCCCCAATCAACTGCCCGGACAGAATATGCTGATATAATTTCACACCTGGAAATGTTTTTACATCCAACTATTCTGGCAGCAGAATGTAGTCTGGGCTGCCTGAAGATATCTTTGGTCTCTCCGAACAATATAGATTTTCCCTGGTCCAGTACCACCAGTTTTTTGCAGAACTTATATATTTCATCTCTATTGTGACTAACCACCAAAACTTCTCCCTCATAGAGTTTCAACAGTGCTAAGATTTCCATCTGGAGCTGGTCTTTTAAGTGTGAATCCAGCGCCGAAAAAGGTTCATCCAGCATCAATATATCCGGCTTATAAACAATACACCTGGCTAAAGCAACTCTTTGTTGTTGTCCACCTGAAAGCTGATTTGGATATTTGGATTCCAACCCTTGCAAGCGAAAAGACTCAATCATTTCTTTGACTTTCCGCTTTTTTTCTATTTTAGGAAGTTTTAAACCCAGGCCAATATTTTCTTCTACCGTCATATGAGGAAAAAGGGCATAGTTTTGGAATAAATACCCGATATTTCTTTCCTGGGGTATAAGATTAATTTTTTTCTCGGAATCAAAGAGAACTTTTCCATTAAGGACAATCCGGCCTTCATCAGGGGTTTCCACCCCGGCGATACATTTTAAAGTCATACTCTTCCCACTGCCGGAAGGCCCCAAAATCCCCAAGTATTCTCCATCAATTGAAAAGGAAACATCTAGAGAAAACCCTTTCAATTTTTTCTTGATTTCAACCAGTAAGCCCATAAGCTTCTCCTTTACTTTAAGTACTTTCTTTCCTTAAGAGAAAAATAATTGGTTAAGGCAACAACAAGAAAAGATATCGACATAACAATGATAACGTAATAAGAAGCCGCCTCCATATTTCCGGCGGCAACTTCTGTGTAAATTGCCAAGGGTAAGGTTCTGGTCTCATGGGCAATGTTGCCGGCAATCATTGCCGTTGCACCGAACTCCCCAAGCCCCCTGGCGAAGGCCAATATACCCCCTCCGGCAACCCCCGGAAGGGCAAGAGGCATAGTTATGCGCCAAAAAATTTTCCTCTCAGACATCCCCAAAGTTTTGGCAGCCATAACCAAATCGGGATCAATCTGCTCAAAAGCACCTCTGGCCGAACGATACATAAGAGGAAAGGAAATTACTACAGCCGCTATAACTGTGGCAGGCCAGGAAAAAACTATTTTTACTCCTAAAAATTCCAATAAAAACTTCCCTATAGGCCTATTAACACCAAAGATAATCAACAACAGAAAACCTACTACCGTTGGAGGCAGGACCAAAGGTAAGGTCAATATGCCATCCAAAACCATCTTTGCTTTTTCAGACTTTATATTTACAACCCACCTGGCCACAAAAATCCCTAACAGAAATGTAAAGGCAATGGCTGCAGATGCAGTTTTCATGGAAATTATAATTGGCGACATTTGCATATTATCTCTCCCTCTATTTTGCTACAAAGCCGTAGGATTCAAATACTTTCTTAACTTCCTCTGTTTGCAGAAAATCCAAAAATTTCTTTGCTGAAGCTTCATCTTTGCTGGTTTTAACTATACCTACCGGATAAATAACTTTTGAAACAGAACCCTCCGGGGCTTCTGCCACAACTTTTACCTTTTTCGTGGAAGCAGCATCTGTTGAGTAAACAATGCCGGCATCAGCGCTCCCTTCCGCAACCCAGTTTAATACTTCCGTCACATTCGTTCCCAGGCTTGCTTTTTCTATTACTTGGCCCCAAAGATTAAGGTTTGTTAAGGCCTCTTTAGCATACTGACCGGCCGGGACACTTGCCGGATCTCCAATTGCAATCTGATCAGCCTTTAAAATATCCTTAAACTCTCTAATTTCCTTTGTATTATTTACCGGAACTATAAGGACGATTTTGTTTTCCAAAAGCTCAACAATGGAATCATGGATCATAAAACCTTTTTCAGCTAATTCATTCATTTGCTTCATAGACGCTGACATAAATACATCAATATCCGCGCCTTGCTCAATTTGAGTCTGTAATTTTCCTGAGCTGTCATAAGTTGCTTTAACTTGAATATCGGGATATTTTTCAGTGAACATTGGAATTAGCACATCATCAACACAATTTTTCAGACTTGCCGCTGCCGCAATAGTAATTGTCGATTCGTCAGTGGGTGTATTTTTACCACAACCCACTAAAGAAAAAACTAGACAAATAATCATCAGCATAATAATGTTCTTTTTCATTTTTTTAACCCCCCTGAATAAAGTTTTTAAATATTTAGTCTTTTTTACTTATTTTACATTGCTTTTGATTTGCTCGCAATAGGTTTTGTTAGGTTTAGTTGCTTTTAGTTCTGTTGATTTTGTTTTCTGCCCCATAGTATGCTAACTTAGATCATTTCAAAATTTGCAGTTTATGTTAAAATGAGGTTAATAAAATGTCAAAGTAGGTGTGTAAATTGAGTGAGGATATTTTATACACTCCTGAGGAAATTGCCCAAAAATTAAAGATCACAAAAGGTACCGTCTACGAAATGATTAAACGGGGGGAGCTTGAAGCTCACCGAATCGGAAGGTATCTGCGTATATCCCGTACCCAATTTGACAATTATCTCATGAAATCAAGGGGTTTTGACAATACATATGAGGCATTCATTATTAAAACTGGTGATGAAACCTTTGCGCAGGTTGGAAAAGTTATAATACATGTTAATACTAGCCTTGAAGGACAAGTCAAGATTGCTATCCGTCCGGAGAATATAATTTTAAGCAAGGGTACTTTTGTAAGCAGTGCCCGAAATGTTCATAAAGGAAAGGTCATCGATATTATCAATGTTGACTCCAGTGTACTAGTTGTTGTAGATATAGGAATTCCCATTAAAGCACTTATCACCAAAAAATCTTTTGCGGAAATGGGAATTGAAAAAGGAACTGAACTCTATGTTGTTTTCAAAACCATGTCAGTAACGGTTTATAAATAAGTCATTTGAGGCATAAAAAAGCAGGGTTGTCCCCTGCTTTCTTATACGTCGGCAAACCTAATAGCCATTTTATGCCCCTGCCTGGCTGCCAAGCGAAAATATTTTAAGGCCATATCAAAATCCTGGGAAAGGCCGCCTCTTCCTGCTTGATACATCCAGCCCAATCTAAATTGACCGTTGGCCGAATTCCTTTCGGCTGCTTTTTTGTACCACTTAACCGCTTCGAAATCATTGGCTTTAACGCCGTACCCATATTGGTACATTTCCCCTAATTTACTCATTGCATCGGCACTACCTCTACCTACCGCCATACTGTACCATTTTACCGCTTCAAAATCGTCTTCATCTACGATAACCCCTTTTAAATGCAAATCGCCAAGCAATAACTGCTTTTCAACATCGCCGTTCTCAGCCATTTCAGTTATATATTCAATAGTCATATCTCCATAAACACCCATTAGCTCTTTGTATTCTTTATTTATTTTGTCCCTGATTTTATTGCTTTTATCCTGCATCTTATTAAATACAGTAGTACCTCCGGATTTAGTATTGAAAGCACCGCCATCACATTTTATCGTGTTATCTTCTTGCAACCGATACATTACATCATATCTGAATTCTTCCGTCCAATTACGTTTTTTAAATAACTCTTCCAGATCATAGCCTGTAATATTTCCTAATTTAACATGCATAATTAAGGCTGCCAGGTGAATATTTGCTAATTCATAGTTTCCTTTATAGCTTCTAAGCATATCAAGGGTTAATTCATAAAGAGATGCGTTAGTATTAAAGGTTTTATTTAATTGATCCTTTAATAAAAATAAGGAATCAATTTCTTTTGGAAAATGCTTTTTCAAGCAATCCTCGAAAGTAATACCCTCATCCTGTGCTTTTTCATGTTTTCTCTGGTTAATAATATTGCTTGGCGCCCCTTGATTTATATCTAATTCCTGTTCTTTAGCCGGAATTTTTGCATATTCCCAGTTAATTAGTGTTATTAATCCTTTTTTAATTAATCTATTAATTATATTTACAATGGTTTCAGGTCTTTCATTTTCAAGTTCATACATTTTTACAAAATCTTTAACCGTCATTTCTTTCCCATTAAAACGAATTTCCTCGTACCAATCAAGATGTCTAATTTTCGGATAATCTCTCATATCTAATTCCTCCTAAACTAATTGTCACCTCTAACTTTATTTATCGTTTTTCACGAATTCAAAATTACCTCCACAAACAAGGGTTGCAAAATTATAATAATATCAAGAGAGAAATTACCTCATGGAATTGCTATGCAATAAGATTCTTCTTATCTTTTTTCTCTAAAATAATACCCTATAATAATGTGTTATTGGTAGAAAAGAACGACAGAAACCCAAAATTACCAAAGTAGAGGCCCTAGTGAATACTATTTTACTACAAAATTCCAAAAATTCATTGGTCAAATAATATTTTTTGGAGGTGTACATTATGAAATATGTATATTTAGGTAATAGCGGCATAAAAGTGTCGGAATTATGTTTTGGTGTATTACCCATAGGGCCGCTACAAGCCAATTTGTCAGTGGAAGAAGGAGGAAATTTAATCCTTAAAGGATTGCATAAGGGTATAAATTTTCTTGATACTGCCGAGGTATATAAAACATATGACTATATTAAATACGCTTTGGAAAGATTTGAGGGTGATGTTGTTGTATGTTCCAAATCAATGGCTTCTGACTATAAAGGCATGGAAAAATCTATTTTAGATGCATTAAAGTCATTAAATAGAGAGTATATAGATATTTTTTTATTGCATGCCGCTAGAGAAACACCGGATGTTTTCGAAAAAAGGGAAGAAGCTTTAAGATGTTTATTAGAATATAAACAAAAGGGATACATAAGGGCTATTGGCATATCAACGCATAGTGTCAAGGTTGTGGAAAGGGCTTCAAAAATTCCGGAATTAGATGTTGTTTTCCCGCTTATTAACAAGGCCGGTAGAGGAGTATTGCAGGGAAGTAAAGATGATATGCTGAAGGCGATTAAAAAATGTTCTCAAGCGGGTCAAGGTCTATTTGCAATGAAAGTATTGGCAGGAGGCAATTTAGTTAACGATTTAATTGATGCAATTGAATTTAGCCGCAATATTGAAGGAATAGATGCTGTTGCTATCGGGATGGTCAATGAGGAGGAGTTAAATTTAAACTTAAAAATCTTTAATAATGAAATCATCGAGGATAAAGACTTAATTAAAACAGTAAATACAAAGAAAATATTTATCTATGAAAGGCATTGTCAAAAATGTGGTGCATGTATAAAAACATGTCCGAATCATGCTCTTTCTATGGGGGATAATTCCGCAATAATAGATCATAATAAATGTATACTATGCGGTTACTGTAGCCCGGTATGCGAATATTTTGCAATTAGAATGCTTTAAATATTAAAGATTGCCAATATACTGATTAGTATGTTTACCCAAAATTTCCAAAAGATTTTATTTGCAAACACCGTTTATTAAAAACCTTAAAAATAAAGGCTTAGAGTAAAGATACCCTAAGCCTTTATTTTTATTACTAGTAATTTTCTTTACGCACTTCAAAGAAGGACTGGGCGTACCCACATACAGGACAGACTTCCGGAGCACTTTTATCCGTTACCAGATGACCGCAAATCCGGCACTCCCAGGTGACTTCTTCACTTTTTTCAAATACCTGTTTTGTTTCCACATTATTCAATAATGCGCGATAACGCTCTTCATGTGCTTTTTCAATAGCAGCAACCTTGCGAAACTTTTGGGCTAACTCCGGAAAACCTTCTTCTTCAGCATCTTTTGCAAAACGAGCATACATATCCGTCCACTCATAATTTTCTCCTCTTGCCGCCTGTAAAAGGTTTTTGGCAGTGTTGCCTAAATAGCCAAGCTCCTCAAACCAGAGCCGCGCATGTTCTTGCTCATTTCTTGCAGTGATTAAAAAGAGTTCCGCTATTTGTTCATACCCTTCTCTTTGGGCTACCTGAGCAAAATATGTATACTTATTTCTTGCCTGGCTTTCCCCGGCAAATGCCTCCAGAAGATTCTTTTCAGTTTTAGTTCCGGCATATTTATTAACGGGATTCTCCTTTTCCTCAATTAAAACAAATACTGAGGCCGGCTGTTTACATCTGGGGCACTTAAAATCCTCCGGCAATTCTCCCTCATGAATATATCCACAAACAGTACATTTATATTTAACCACAAATAATATCTCCTTTCTTTCATCAAAGATTTTAAAATTTTTTCTTGTGTTACAAAGAGAACGTCTCCAGTTTTCGGATAATACGATCTAACTGGTTTCCTATTTTACATAACTTTTCAAAATATTAGCCAGATTAATAATATGGCCTTCTTCTTCTTTAATTAATTTATCTATCACTTCTTGTTTTTCTTTGCTAACTAAATTTCTAAAACTATGGAAAAACAAAATAGAATCCTTTTCAAAAGAAATTGCCAATTTAACAACATCTACCGGTCCTCCTGCAGTTTCTATTGCTTTTTCCAGCAAATCTTCGTTGGCAAACATATGAGTATCTACAGTACTTTGTACATATTCCAGATATTCCCCTTCATAGGTTTCACGAGGATCAAAAGATGTTAAATCTCTGCCTAAATTTTTAAATTCTTTTTTATGTTTTTCTTCTTCTGTAGATAAATAAAGCAATAATTTTTTAACTTCCTCCGCTTCCACTTTATCGGCCAATCTACGGTAAAAATTCGCACCTTTTTCTTCCACTTCTACGGCTAAAGAAATAATTTCGCTTGGTTGAAATTGGGACAAATGCCACATCTAGCATCCTCCTTTCCTTCTAAAAATTAAATTAATTTTCTTAGTTGAATTTACTCTATCATAAACAGTCAGTATTTTCTACAATTTACCTTTAAAATTTATCTGTTCTTCATCCTCTTCTATTTCGATATTGCCGATGATATCTAAAAATAATTCTACTATTACAGGGTCAAATTGGCTTCCGGCATTTTTCCTGATTTCTTCCAAAGCCTTTTCCCTAGGAAAAGCTTTACGGTAAGGCCGGTCGCTGGTCATAGCGTCATAGGCGTCAACCACAGCCAGCATCCTGCACAATAATGGAATGTTTTCTCCTTTCAGCCCTTCCGGATATCCTTGACCGTCCCAACGTTCATGATGGTGCAAAATATATTCCGCTATAGGTCCCAGTTCGGGAGTGTTCTGAGCTATCCGACAGCCGATCACCGGGTGTTTTTTTATTTCCTCCCATTCAGCAGCAGTCAAGGGTCCGGATTTTTTCAAGATTTCTTCCCGTATTCCTACTTTACCTATATCGTGTAAGATGGCCAGTAAAGACAGCTCTTCCATTTCCTTAGAAGTCAATTTAATCTTTTCACCCATTTGCAGGCAATAGCCTTTTATGCGCTGGGCATGCTCCTCAGTTTCCACGCTTTTGGCAAAAAGAGTGGACAAAAGGGTGTTGATTATGGTATTGCGAAAATTTTTCCGTTCGTTCAGTTTCTGACGATACATACTTTCTTCAGCTTCTGTAATCACCTCATTCAGTGTTTTCCCGGGTGTTTCTTTGGTGGCACAACCTAAAGCTATGCTTAAGCGGATATTTTCAGTCCCTGAATCCAGACAAGCAACCTGTATCCTCTTAATTATTTCTTCGGCAATTTTAGCCGAAGTCTTAGGCAAAAGTACCAAAAACTCGTCCCCGCCCCAACGACAAACCACATCTTCTTTGCGGCAAGATCTTTTAATAACTTCCGCAGCTTTCTGAAGTATCCTATCCCCTTCCGCATGCCCAAAAACATCATTAGCCAGTTTCAAACCGTTCACATCAGCCATGATGATAGATATAGGCAAGTTACCTTTTAGTTCTTGCCTTTTCAATTCTTCTTCCATAAAACGCCGGTTATACAAACCGGTTAGGGTGTCATGGTAGCTAAGATAAAGGATTTTTTCCTGCCATTCTTTTTCCCGGGCAACATCCCGGAATACCATCACTACTCCAAAAGTTTTGCCTTTTTCGTTTCTGATGGGTGCGGCACTGTCAGCAATCGGTACCTGCCTGCCATCTTTAGTAATAAGAACGGTGTGGTTGGCCAGCCCAACTATCTTTCCGGTCTGCAAAACTTTTTCCACCGGGTTTTCTACTTTTTTTCCCGTTTCTTCACTATACAGCCGGAAAATTTGCTCAAAAGGTTTATTTATAACCTTTTCTTCTTGCCAGCCCGAGATCTCCTCCGCCACTTTATTCATGGAAGTAATCTATCCATTTTGGTCGGTGGTGACCACTCCGTCCCCAATGGATTGAAGAGTGGTTCTAAGCAATTCTTTTTCCAGGAGTAGGCGATGAAAGAGTTCCTCTTTTTCTTGTTCAGCTTTTTTCTGCAAAGTAATGTCTTTGCTGGAGCCGACAATATATTTGACTATGCCTTTTTCGACAACCGGGGTTAAACTGGTATACCAAATTCTTTCCCCGCCGGGCAGAATTAATCTTTCTTCATAAGATATTGTATCCTTGGTTACAGAACATTTCCGGTAGTTGGCTTCAATAACCTCCCCTAATTCTTTCCCCACTAGTTCCACCGGAGTTTTGCCCCGAATGGTATCGAAGGAAAACCCAGTCAATTCTTGGTGAACTCTGTTAGTTCGCAAATACCTATACTCCCCATTCTCCACTTTGACCAGAAACACGGCATCATTGGTACCGTTGAATATTCTTTCCATGTCCCGGGTAAGCTGAGCAATGGTTTCCTGCTGCCTTTCTAAAAGCTCTATTTTTCTCATTTCTGTAGAAATATCTTGGACATACGTTATAAAAAAACCTTTCAGCCAGGAAAAAGCGGTTATTTTGTACCATCTCTTAAAAAGGGTAAAGTACTGAACAAATTCTTCTCTTCCTTTATTTAAAGCGATTTGACCGTAAAATTTTATCCAATCAAAAGGGTCTTCTTTAATATTCGGTATTACTTCCGTCACCTTTTTCCCTATAATTATTTCTTTTTTTAAACCGGTCATTTCTTCGTAAGCAGGATTCACATCCAGAAAGATATAATCTTTCGGAACTCCCTCTAAATTGCAGATTACCTGGTGATGAGCATAACCAAAGGGTGCTTGGAGCAATATTTCCTGTAATATTTTTTTTCCATCTCCACACCTCTTTTCCGTTCTGGAATCAAACCACATATATACACAAAAAGCCCCTGGGTATATGGCCTAGAGGCTCTCCGATATCCGGTAGAAATAAAAATTATCTTGTTTCTTAGTACATTTGTCTTGCCACCTGCCCTAAGGCAGATTTGTTATAAAATTTTAACACTTACTTAACTACTTTAACATATTAGTTTGATAATACATTATATTGCCATAACAATTGGTAGTAATGTAATCTTATAATATTTTTTTATGAATTTCTACATTTTTTTCTATTTTTTAGACTTTTTTTATACAATTTTTCGACTAAAAATCCCCTAGACTCATGGTCTAGGGGATTTTATCCTTATGCTGATCTGAGAAATATTTTCTACTGCATCATTAATTCTTCTGGCAAAACTTTCCATACTTTCTTTTGATTCCAGTATGGATTCTGCTTGTTGATTGGCGAAACCGGAGACTTCCGTCAGTGTGCCTGAGATTTGTTCTGAAGATGCAGTAACTTCCTCTAAAGCACCGGATAACTCCTCACCGGTTGTGACAACTTTTTCGGCTACATTAAATGTTCCGGGATATAACATCTCCTAAACTTTCGATCATTTTATTAAAGGAATTACCCAGCTGAGCAATTTCATCCTTACTGTCCACATTTACCGTATCTGTTAAATCCCCTTCAGAAACTTTCTGGGTTATTACCATTATTTTTTTAATGGAACTTAAAATTTTATCGATTAAAAAAACATAATTAAGGCAATTAACAGATAGATGACTAAGATTATGCCTGTGATTCTAATTGTCACATTATTAATATTACTTAAAGTTTCCGTTCTGCCATTTACTAATTTAAAATATCCAATTACTTCGTCCCTTTTTGCCTTTAAATTTACAGAAGTAACTCTGTATTAATGTTTCCGATAAAGCAAACTACTGCCTTAAACCATTTATTTAACTCTAATTTACCTTGTTTTCTATACATTTATTGTATGAATCAGTATCACTGTTCGCTGGATCTCGAAAAAGGCAAAAAAAATAGTTAAAATGTAAAAAGAGCCTATCAATTAGGCTCTTTAAAAATTCTAAAGATATAATCTATTTTATAAATATTTTGCCAATAATTTTTTCTAATGAATGCCACATTTTTAATCCATGACTTCTAAAAGATTAACCATTTCAATAGCGGTCATTGCAGCATCCCAACCTCTGTTACCGGCTTTTGTACCGGCTCGTTCAATGGCCTGTTCTATTGTATCGGCGGTAATAATTCCGAAAATAGTAGGGACACCGGAATCCAAAGACACTTTGGCTATCCCTTTGGTCACTTCAGCGGCCACATAATCAAAATGAGGTGTAGCCCCTCTGATCACTGCACCTAAGCAAATAACCGCATCATATTTACCGCTATTCGCCATCCGTTGAGCAACTAAGGGTATTTCAAAGGCACCCGGTACCCAAGCAATCTTGATATTTTCCTCTTCGGCCCCATGCCGTTTCAAGGCATCCATTGCTCCTGAAAGGAGTTTACTGGTAATAAACTCATTAAACCTGCCCACCACAAGACCGAATTTATAACCTTCAGCAATTAACTTTCCTTCATATACTCTACTATTATTCATTATAAACCCTCCTCTTATATATTACTCAAAATTTAATTATCCAAGGAAAGCAGATGATCCAACTTGGTTTTTTTAGTTAACAGATAAAATTTATTGGTTTCACAGGGGTTTATTTCTAAAGGTACACGTTCCGTAACCTTAAGGCCATAACCCTCTAGCCCCGCTATTTTACGCGGGTTATTAGTCATGAGCCTAAGGTTTTTTACGCCCAGTTCCACCAAAATCTGAGCCCCTATCCCATAATCCCGAAGATCCGCCGGAAATCCCAAAAGTTCATTAGCTTCAACCGTATCTTTCCCCAGGTCCTGTAAATGATAAGCCTTAATCTTATTGCCCAGCCCTATTCCCCGACCTTCCTGACGCATGTAAAGAAGCACACCGCGGCCTTCGTTACTAATCATTTTCAGGGCCTGAGCTAATTGGGCCCCACAATCACACCGCATGGAACCGAAAACATCTCCCGTTAAACATTCGGAATGAACCCTCACCAGTACAGGCTCTTCAGTATTAACATCACCTTTAACCAAAGCGATATGTTCTTTTCTGTCCAATTTGTTTTTAAAAGCCATAATGGTGAATTCTCCGTATTTAGTAGGAAGCTTTGCCTCATCAATTTTTTCGATCAGTCTTTCCGTTCGCCGCCGATAGTTTATAAGATCCGCAATAGTAATAATCTTCAGTCTATGCTTCTTGGCAAACTCCATTAACTCCGGCAATCTGGCCATGGTGCCGTCCTCATTCATGATTTCACAACATACCCCCGCCGGATACAAGCCTGCCAAGCGAGCCAGGTCAACGGTGGCCTCCGTATGGCCCGCCCTGCGCAGGACCCCTCCTTCTTTAGCCCGTAAAGGAAAAACATGTCCCGGTCTTGCCAAATCTTCCGGTTTAGTATCGGGGTCAATCAAGGTCTTGATGGTTATCGCCCGTTCATGGGCTGAAATGCCGGTGGTTGTCTTACCCTTTGCATCAACGGAAACGGTAAAAGCCGTTTCATGGGAATCGGTGTTTTTAGTAACCATTGCCGGTAAATCAAGTTCATCACACCGTTCACCGGTCAAAGGGGTACAAATAAGACCCCGCCCATATTTGGCCATAAAATTAATGGCTTCCGCCGTTACTTTCTCCGCAGCCATGATTAAATCTCCCTCATTTTCCCGGTCTTCATCATCCACGACAATTATCATTTTACCTTCTCTTATGTCCTCAATGGCCTCCTCAATGGTATTAAAGCGCATATATCCTGTCTCCTTTCATAATGACAATTAAAGAAATCCGTGCTCCGCAAGAAACTCCAGGTCCAGCCCCCGCGAAGACTTGGAACCGTTTTCTTTGAAGCTCAAAAGTTTTTCAACATATTTCCCGATAATATCTGCTTCCAGGTTCACTTTATCGCCGGGCTTTTTATAACCCAAGGTAGTCACAGCGGCAGTGTGGGGTATTAGGGATACCTGAAATGTGTCTTGGGAAAAATCTACTACCGTCAGACTGATCCCATCTACAGCAATAGAACCCTTTTTAACTACATACTTCATTACTTCAGGCGGTGCCTGAATATCTGTTACCACAGCTATATCTTCCTTCTCTTGCCCTACAATAACCCCTACTCCGTCAATATGACCTGTGACAATATGCCCCCCGAACCTGCCTCCTGCCTTTAAGGCCCGCTCTAAATTCACCCGGTCACCTGGTTTTAATTCCTTAAGGGTTGTCAAGCGCAGGGTTTCAGCCATAACATCCACTTCAAAAAACCTGTCCTTGTAATCAACTACCGTAAGACATACCCCATTAACCGCCACACTGTCCCCCAGGTTTAAATCACCCGGCACTACCTTCCCTTCAATTGTAAGAACAGCAGATTCCATACCCCGTCTAATGTTTTTAACTACACCCATTTCCTCTACGATTCCGGTAAACATACATTCACCTCACATAACCTTCGATAAAAAAATCGCCCCCAACACTCCCGAAGGTAAGATGGGAAAGCTTAATTGCCTGATCAACCCTTTCTCTTCCTAACCCTCCTACAGGTCCCGGAGCCGTCCTGCCGCCCACTATTTTCGGGGAAATAAAAGTCAGCATTTTATCTACCAGCCCTGCTTCTAAAAAGGATGCCGCTACTTCAGCGCCTCCTTCAACCAGTACACCGGTGATTTCCATTTCCCCTAATTTCACCATTAGATCTTTAAGGGAAACCCTTCCCTGTTCATCGGCAGGTACCTGAATAACCCTTGCTTTAGTAGCCCGTAAGCTCTCAACCCTGTCATAAGGGGCCCGATCTGTAACCACAATATATGTAGGCGCTGCAGAGTCCTGAATTATTACCTGGGCTTCAACCGGCGTCCTGGCCCTGCTGTCAAGAATAATCCTAATGGGGTCACGGCCTGCGAGAATGCGGCAAGTAAGTGACGGGTTATCTTTGAAAACGGTATTCACACCTACTAAAACAGCATCATAATAATTTCTTAAATAATGAACCTTTTCCCTGGCAGCTTCACCGGTAATCCATTTGGAATGACCTGTCCTGGAAGCTATTTTCCCATCAAGGGTCATAGCCATTTTCAGCAAGACAAAAGGGGTCTTAGTAGTAATATATTTTATAAAAATTTCATTTAACTTTTTGGCCTCTTCTTCCAAAAGCCCTACCTTAACCTCTATCCCCGCTTCCGCCAGTTTTTTTATGCCTCGACCGCCGACTAAAGGATTAGGGTCTTCCATAGCCACAAAAACCCTGGAAATACCGGCATTTATTATCGCATCCGTGCAGGGAGGTGTCCTGCCGAAATGGGAACAGGGTTCCAGGTTTACATACATGGTGGCTCCCTTCGCTTTTTCTCCCGCTTCGCGTAAAGCATGTATTTCAGCATGGAAAGTACCTGCTTTTAAATGATAACCCTTACCAACAATCTGACCGTCTTTTACAATAACAGCCCCAACCATCGGGTTAGGACTCGTCCTCCCCCTGGCTTTTTCCGCAAGCTCTAAAGCTAATCTCATATAGTTTTCGTCCATGGCCTACTCCTTTCCCTTTAAAAAAAACATGCCCTGAAGCATACAAATACTTCAGGGCACGCCAAAAAATAGTCCAAAATTAACCTTCTCCCATCCAGACTTTAACTGTCGGCTCCGGAATCTCACCGGATCTGCCCATTGGGCTCGCGGGCTTATCGATAACGAATCACCGCCGGTAAGGAATTTCACCTATCCCTGAAGGTTTACCGTATTTATTTTCATACAATTATATTAACTTTAGTTAATTGTGTCAAGATCGGTGCTGATTTAGACGGAAATCCGGTTAGGGGATTAAGGCAAAACATATGTCACCGGGTATCCACCATTATCATATAGGCTTAATGAAAAAAGAGATGCTTATTTTTTTATTCAGCATTTCTTTTCTTATTTTAAAATTTCTATATTTGTCTCAATAACTTCCGGAGACCCCGGAATAGGAATTCACCATTACGCTGGGAATGTGAGCATCAACATAGGGAGGAATAGCCAAATAGCCCCATATCAACTGTTTCTACACCTTCTCCACATTTTGCTTGTAGATTAGGCCCTTTTTTTTTAAAAAACCCCATTTTCTACATAAAGATCTACCGGCTCATTACTTCCTCTTAAGCGCACATTTTTAAAAAGTTTTTCCATAGTATTGCATCCTGGTTAACAATTTTTTAACACTATATATTATGGCCAATGAAAAAAGAAATATTTACAAATTGTTTTTAAAATATTGCAAATAATAATTATCGACAATTAAAATACAGCAAATTGTTAACCGGAGGAAATGATATAAATATGAAAAAAGAAAACGAAAAATTTCCTTGGTTGTTTTTATTGATAATGTCAAGTGTCACCTTTTTGGGTATATTATCAGAACTAGTGCCATCAGGAATACTCCCCCAAATGAGTGAGGGGCTTAAGGTATCCTATGCAGCTATAGGCTTACTGGTAAGCGTTTACGCTATTGCTTCGGCAGTTGGAACTATTCCTTTAATCACCTGGACCATTGAAATGAATAGAAAAAAGCTTTTAATGATCTTAATGCTTACCTTTGGTGTTTCAAATCTAATAATAGCTGTCTCCTCATCTTATTACCTTACGGCTCTTTGCAGACTGGCCGGAGGTGTAGCCGCCGGGGTTTTATGACCAATGGTTTCAGCTTATGCAATGCGTCTTGTTCCTCCAAATTTACACGGGAGGGCAATTGCCGTAACAATGTCCGGCAGTACATTTGGGCTGGGCATTGGTTTGCCTATAATGACGGCCATAGGCACTGAATTCGGATGGCGGATGGTATTTTGGGTCCTGTCTGCTGTTATTTTTGCCATAGCACTTTTAGGGCAGATTTATTTACCTTCCGTGGAAGGAGAAAAACGTACCAAAACAAATTCGCCATTTTTTATTATCCGCAATAAAGCGGTTGTAGTGTGCTTAATACTAACCTTGCTCACAATTATGGCCCATTATGGATTGTATACCTATATTGCACCCCTGGTTAATCATTTTAACTTTTATGGCGGCATAAAATTAGCCTCTACATTATTTGGTATCGGTACAATCATATCCGTAGTAATAGCGGCAAAAGTGATAGATACACACCTTGGTCCTTTAATAACTTTCATGTTGACTTTAGCTTTTGGAACAATGGTTTTATTTGTAATCTTTAAAGGAACAATTTTTATTTCGCACATCGCCTTTCTATTATGGGGTGTTTCTTTCGGAGCCCTTGTTACCATATTCCAAGCTGCGGTAACAAAACAGGTAGATACGGGAAAAGACGTTGCTACTTCTTTACAGTCCAGTACATTTAACTTCGGTATTGTTATCGGAAGTGCATTGGGTGGGTTAATTTTAGATAATTCTTCAGTATTTTATATTATATTCGGAACCATGGCCTTATTGGTTGT
>DGEF01000096.1:0-4689 GCA_002385805.1 Peptococcaceae bacterium UBA3933 | reverse complement strand
CATGGCCTTATTGGTTGTTCCGATAATACTGAGCTTTACCGAAAAAAGAATTTTTTCTTAATAAATACCAAATTTATAAACTTCGCAAAGAATACTTTCTCCTAAACATTCTTTATTCAATAATAAAGCTAACCTTAATTTCTGGTAGATCCTCCAGATAATTAAGGTTAGCTATTTTATTTTTTATCAAATTTTTATCAGAGGAAAGTATGACAAAATCATTGATTAACAAGGGCCTATTATTGCACCTGAGAAGGATTTTTTCTAAAATCTGCAGAATTATTACAAAAACTTTCAAGGAGCAGGAAGAAAATGGATAATGTTTTGTTCGCCTTTCTTTTGACACTTTTTGCCGGCCTCAGCACCGGTATAGGTAGTACCATTGCCCTCTTTGCTAAAAAAACCAATACCAAGTTTCTATCCATCAGCCTTGGGTTTTCCGGCGGGGTTATGCTTTATGTATCTATGATAGAAATTTTCTATAAAGCCAAAGATGCATTAACCGCCGAAATGGGCTTAAAAGCTGGCTACTGGCTAACGGTAGGATCCTTTTTCGTGGGTATTTTTCTCATTGCCATTATTGACAAAGTCATTCCCAGTACCCAAAATCCCCATGAAGTATGTAGAGTGGAGGATTTCGAAAAAGGGAAATGTGATCCCAGTCCCAATCTCTTCCGTACCGGTTTATTCACCGCCTTAGCTGTGGGGATCCACAACTTTCCCGAAGGGCTGGCTACTTTTATATCTGCCCTTCAGGAACCTTCGATAGCCATCCCTATTGCCGTGGCCATAGCTATCCACAATATCCCCGAAGGAATTGCCATCTCCGCTCCTATTTATTATGCCACCGGAGATAAAAGAAAGGCTTTCCTGTATTCCTTTTTATCGGGTTTTTCCGAACCGGTAGGGGCCCTTGTTGGCTATTTGATCTTAATGCCGTTCATAAATAATCTGGTGTTTGGGATAGTTTTCGCCGTTGTTGCAGGCATTATGGTTTTTATCTCCCTGGATGAACTTTTGCCTGCCGCCCGGGAATATGGGGAGCACCATCTTTCCATCTATGGATTAATAGCCGGTATGGGAGTAATGGCCTTAAGCTTATTGCTCTTTATCTAAAAATTAATTCAAAATAACAATTCTTTTTTCGGCTTTTGTCCTTTTTACATCAATAATCCTCTGGTTTTCCGAACCTCGGAATTTCAAAAGAAGATTTCTTTTATTCGCTTCATACCTACCGTCCACCAGTATGTCAGTTTTGTCAAGCAAAGCACCCCAGCCCCTGTGTCTTGACGAGTTCTCTAAGATGTATTCATAAGTGTAGCCGGTATAAGTCACTATATCTAAATTCAACTTCTTTACTTCCTGGGCAAGAACTGCAAAAGCCTCCGCCTGCTCAAAGGGTTCACCCCCGCTAAATGTGATCCCATCCAGCAGGGGATTTTTTTTAGCCAGCTCAAGTATTGAATCTACCGTAACCAATGTACCTCCATTAAAAGAGTGGGTTTCCGGGTTGTGGCAGCCAGGACATTTATGTTTACAGCCTTGGGCAAAAACCACCATTCTTATTCCCGGCCCATCCACTATTGATTCTTTGATAATCCCTGCAATCCTTATAATAGTTTTCATGATAATCCCCACTTACAAAAAGACATATGCTTTACTCTGTCACGTTCTTCAGCTCTTTTAGCATCATTAAATCTTTCAATTGTACCAACAAGGTATCCTGTAATACGTCTTATCCTTTCAAACTTTACCTCTCCTTCCTCCCGACCGCAGAAGGGACATTTATTGCCTATAATCCCTGTAAATCCACAGACAGGGTCTCTGTCTACCGGATGATTGACAGAACCGTAGCCTATACCGGCTTCTTTCATCGCTCTGATAATTTTCTCAAAGGCCTCAAGGTTTTGGGTCGGATCTCCATCCACCTCCACGTAAGTTATATGTCCGGCGTTAGTCAGTTCGTGATAAGGTGCTTCAATCCTTATCTTGTCAAAGACGCTCATTTCATAATATACCGGAATATGGAAACTGTTTGTATAATACTCTTTGTCAGTAATACCTTCAAGGGAACCAAATATCTTCCTGTCCATTTTGACAAATCTGCCGGCTAAACCTTCGGCGGGAGTTGCAATAAGGGTAAAGTTCAGATTGTATTTTTTACTGGCTTGGTCCATACGCTTTCGCATGTGCCTTACTATTTCCAGTCCAAGTTTCTGCGCTTCTTCAGATTCGCCATGATGCTTGCCAATTAAAGCCTTTAAACATTCTGCCAATCCGATAAAGCCTGTGGTAAGGGTTCCATGTTTTAACACCTCTCTAATCTCATCTTCCCAGCCAAGCTTGTCCGAATCGATCCATACTCCCTGCCCCATCAAAAACGGAAAATTTTTCACCTTCTTGCAGGCTTGTATCTCAAACCTCTCCAAAAGCTGTTCAATTACCAGGTCTATTTTTTTATCCAGTTCAGCAAAGAATTTATTGATGTCCTTATTGCTCCTTAAAGCAATCCTGGGCAGATTTATAGTGGTAAAACTCAAATTTCCTCTTCCGTAAACTATTTCTCGAGAAGAATCATACACATTGCCTATAACCCTTGTCCTGCAGCCCATGTAGGCTATCTCTGTTTCAGGACGGCCGGGCCTGTAGTATTTAAGGTTAAAAGGAGCATCCAGGAATGAGAAATTAGGAAACAGCCTTTTGGCGCTTACCCGGCAAGCCAGCTTGAACAGGTCATAGTTTGGATCACCTGGATTATAATTTACTCCTTCTTTAACTTTGAATATATGTACGGGGAAGATGGGCGTTTCTCCATTGCCTAGACCTGCTTCAGTGGCCAGAAGGATATTTTTAATAACCAGCCTGCCTTCGGGAGAGGTATCGGTGCCATAGTTTATGGAACTGAAAGGCACTTGTGCCCCTGCTCTGCTGTGCATTGTATTAAGATTGTGAATGAAAGCCTCCATAGCCTGATATGTATTCCTGTCCGTTTCCGCCCCTGCTTTTTCAACTGCAAATACCTGTGCCTTTTGGATGATATCAGCATCTGAAATAAATTCCCTAAGGTATTTTTTCTCCAGTTCCATATACTTTTCATTAGGAACCAGTGTTGGATAAGCTTTGTGCTCGTCTGCGATTTTTTTCGTAATAGTGTTAACCAGTGTTGTTATATCCTCTTTTCCGGACAATAATTCCAGTGCTTTGACCAGGTTCTGCCTGTACAGCCTTGCATATGTTTTGGCAACACCCAAAGCCATTCCATAATCGAAATTAGGTATGCTTTGTCCTCCATGCTGGTCATTCTGATTGGACTGAATAGCGATACAGGCCAAGGCAGAATAGCTGTGAATATCATTTGGTTCTCTAAGATGCCCGTGTCCTGTACTGAAACCATCCTTGAAAAGCTTAATTATATCGATTTGGCAACAGGTGGTGGTAAGAGTAAGAAAATCTAAATCATGAATGTGGATGTCGCCATCTTTATGAGCTTTGGCGTGTTCAGGCTTCAATATGAACATTTCGCAAAATTGCTTTGCTCCTTCGGAACCGTATTTGAGCATGGTTCCCATAGCCGTATCACCATCAATGTTGGCATTTTCCCGTTTCAAATCATTATCCTTGGATTCTTTGAAAGTTAATTCTTCGTATATCTTCATTAACCGAGTATTCATTTCCCTGACGCGTGTCCGCTCGGCCCGGTACAGGATGTATTCCTTGGCTGTTCGGGCATGTCCCTCTTCAATCAACACTCTTTCCACAACATCCTGAATTTCCTCAACACCGGGAACTTTTATATCCGGGTCTTTATGCAGCCGCTCCACTACTTTTTCAGCCAGAGCCATCGCTGTTTCATAATCTTCCTCACCTGCGGCCCCGGTTGCTTTGAATATGGCATTAGTTATTTTCTCGATATTGAAAGGTACTTCCCTTCCGTCTCTCTTTTTAATTTTTGTAATCATTCGAATCTGCACCCTCTTTTAAACTTAGATTTTATTAGCAATTAATAAAACCCCTCGACAAAGGTCAAGAGGTTACTTCCAATGGAATACTTGTACTGTACCCAAGTACTTTTCAAGTACCCTACACCCCTCTATCGCCCGTAGAGTTTATGGTGTAACATTACAGGCAGGTCTTCTGACTCTGGTTCAACGACACTTCACTCCCTTCCCGGAATTATTCCAGTGGATTTACCGTGAAATGCCTCACCATCACAGCGGCGGGACCGTTCAGGAATTTCACCTGATTCCCTTTTAGACTGTTATTAACAGTCACCTGTAACTACTATATGTAGTTATTTTGATGGTAACATACACAATATATTGTGTCAATACTTTTGTTAAACATGTCCTTAGGCTTCACGAAATCTATTTACCACACCGAAAGTTCATCACAATATCCGGCAATACCCATTTGCAGAAAAATAAAAAGGTGATGTTCAAAACTGAATTACACCCTTTTCAGCAGATAAAACAATAAAATCATTTATTTTGCAAATGATATACAATACAAAAACTAAAAGTGAAATAGACATAAGAGTTCATTTTTTATTTGCAAATTTACATTAAATATTATTTTAAAATATATTGGAGGCCTTTAATGAAGAATAAACTTGATTTAATATTAGGGATGTTATTTGCAATTGCTACTATAATATTAATCGTATTATTCTATCTAGCCCCCTAATAGATT
>DGEF01000003.1:6951-8484 GCA_002385805.1 Peptococcaceae bacterium UBA3933 | reverse complement strand
CATTTCTTTAACCCGTTCACAGTGCCCGGAAGTATATAAATCCTTTGCTTCTATAGCCCTAACTAGGGCTTTAACAATATCTAAAAACCTCTGGCGAACATCTTCTGTTAACTGATAATTTTTCAGAACCATAGCTGTGTGATTGCCTAATACTTTTAACAATAAAAACTGTTCTTCGTCTTCCTGAAAAATAAAATGCTTATCATTCTGGAAATCTAACACTCCTATTAATTCGTCTTTAACTAAAAGGGGTATAGCTACTTCAGATTTCGTTTCTGCTAATTCAAGAATATAACGGTCATCTTTACTAACATCACTGACGTAAACAATCTCTTTATTTCTGGCTGCATAACCCACTATGCCTTCATTTATAGGAATTTCCATAAGGCCTTTTTCCAGGGGATAACCAACTGATAAAACTAATTCTAAAGCATTTTTCTGGGGATTGTATTCCAATATCCGGGCTGTGTTAAAATCAAGAATATTACGGGCTAAAGAAATTATACTTGTCAAAACTTCCCGGATATTTGAAGAAGAAACCATATATTCCCCGATACTGTTTAACATTAACAGTTTCTTTTGTTGGTCTGAGATTTTTGCATTTAAAGAAACCAACATCTGATTTTTTCTAATTAATTCATCATTTAAGGCAACTGTTTTTTTCCATAAAATTTCATAGGATTTTTTTTGGTAAATATTACTATTCATATTTTCCATTGGTTCGTTATCAAATTTTAATGTATTTACCCAGAGGGGAATAAATCCCTCCTTCTGCATCTCATGGGCAATAATTTCTCCTTTTGGAGTTCTTTTAGAATTAATTACCCGAATAGCTGCCATGGCTAATAATGAAAATCCAAAAACATATAATAATAATTTGTTATCACCAAATAAATTTTTATTTAACGAGGAAACTGTTAAAATTAAAGCAAGAAACAAAGCCAAGGCAAATATTCGCATTTTTTTATTTCGTTTATTTCTTGAATACATATTCAAAAACCGCCTTTTAGGTTGTTAAAAATACTGTGTATTTTACTTTTTAATATTTCGACTTTAACAACTATTTTCCCTATCTTAATTCGCAAAAAAATCTTATATTTTTTCGAATTTATTGCAAATTTAAAAGAAAAAAAAGAGAAATTATTCCTAAAGAATAATTTCTCCACAGTAATTTGTTAACATCATTTTCCGAACTTCCTCCAGGTTCCGGGTATGCCCTAAAACCCACATCAATTTGGCTACAACAGTTTCTTTGACCATATCATAAGCAGGGATAACCCCTGTTTTTAAAGCTTTAACTCCCACATCATAAACAGTTAAATCTACTCCATCATAAACACTCTGGGTAGTAACAACAGTAGCAATTCCATGATTATAAAGTTTCTCCAACCCAGGTAGCAAGTTTCGCCCTAGATAAGGAATCCCTCCTAAACCAAAACCTTCTAAAATTACTCCTTTATACCCTGATTCAATCAAATAATCAAAAACTTCCGGCTTTGTTCCGGGAATGATTTTTAACAGAAATACATCTGT
>DGEF01000003.1:0-6750 GCA_002385805.1 Peptococcaceae bacterium UBA3933 | reverse complement strand
TTCCCCTTCTACATAACCTATTTCCGGAAAATTTATGCTGTGAAAAGCTTCATATTTATGGGTATATAATTTGGAAGCCCTGGTCCCCAAAATAATCTTTCCGTTAAAAACAACAAAAACACCTTTTAAGGAAGAGGTAGCTACTTTAAAAGCATCATAAATATTTTTCTTTCCGTCCGTCAGAGAAGATTCAATAGGAACTTGGGAACCTGTTAGAACAACAGGTTTAGACAAGCCTCTTAACATAAAAGACAAAGCACCGGCGGTATAAGCCATTGTATCAGTTCCATGAGTAATCACTATTCCGTCATATTCCTTAAGACCGGTATAAGCTTCACGGGCAATTGTCAGCCAATCCTCTGGCTGCATATTGGTACTGTCAAGGTTTAGAATCTCTTTATATTCAATATGACAAAGACCCCTTAATTCAGGAATCAACTTAACCATCTCTTCCCCAGTGAATTTAGGGACTAATCCTTCTTCACCGGGGGCAGAAGCAATTGTACCGCCTGTGGATAAAAGCAGGATTTTTTTCACTTTTTCTCACCTCGTCAAATTTTTCAACAATAATAGTTCCGGAAAATCCCGGAACTATTATTGTTTTACTATATATTATATATTGCTCTAAATTTAAGCCCAATATCTAGGTTAACTTTAAGCAGAAAGGCCCTTCGGTACTTCGAAGGTTTTTCTATCCAAATCACCAACTACTGCTGAAGTTACAACCATTCCCACTGTATCGCCGGTTACGTTTAGCATTGTATTAGGCATATCGATTAAACGGTAGATACCTGCAACCCAGGGAACAATGGTTAAAGGCAGTCCCATAGTCTCCATCATTACAGCAGCCATCATTATCCCACCACCGGGAACACCGGCAACACCGGCAGCCATGATAATTCCTAATAAGCAGATAAGAGCTAAAGAACCTACACTATAGTCTACGCCGAACATTTGGGCAGCAAAAACTGCATAAATGGGCATTTCAGCAGCACAGGCATGCATATTAATTGTAGCCGCAGGAGGAGCAATCATTTTAACAGTTTCTAGAGGCACCCCTGCTCTTTCATGGGTGGACTTCATAGTTACAGGTAAAGTAGCACTAGAACTACAAGTTGAAAAAGCAAGAATCATTGCCGGGTAAATATTCCTAAAGTGTTGAAGGGGATTTACTTTAGCAAAAACTGCTAAAATAATTGGGTAAATCACCACAATCATCGTAGCATAAGCTACATATTGAGTTAGTAGCATTTTACCCAAGCCTGTCAATACGTCTGTACCTAGAGAACCGGTTACATTTGCCATTAAACATAAAACACCTAAGGGAGCAAAATTCATAACCATCTCAATAATTTTAGTCATTAAATCATTACAAGCATTACATATCTTAAATAATAATTTCCCAGCTTCTGTCTGACTTAAAAAGACAATACCTAAACCGATAAAAATAGAAAAGATAATGACTTGGATTATATTAAAATTAGTCAAGGAAGCAAAGAAATTATCAGGTACCCATTCAATAAAGCTTCTTAAAACATCTACACCTTCGGTAGTAAAATGTTCCTTTTCAGCCAAATTAATACCTACACCAGGTTTAATAATATAACTCCATATTATTCCCACTATTGCAGCAATTAAGGAAGCAAAAAACCAGTAAACTAAAAATACGCCCCCTACCTTTTGTAATTTTTTCAGGTCAGCTACACTTGCAATACCGGTAACAATAGAAAAGAAAATCAAAGGTAAGATAGTCATTTTTAATAACCGAATAAAGATGTCCCCTATAGTGACAGTAACTACAGACCAGATTTCATAGGAACCTTTAAAAATCCACCCTAAGACCAAACCGATGATCATGGCAAACAGGATTTTGCTAGCTAATCCCATTTTTTTGTAAGAAAAACTCATTTTATAAAACCTCCTTTATTTTATTAATAAAATAAAAATTTTGTGAAACCACCTCCAGTAGTAAGTATATTAAAAATATTCTGTTTTATAATTATACTCCTTAATAAAATATTTTTGCCACTTGTGAAAAAAGTCTCATTTATTATCTATTAATAAAAATTATATGTTTTACCCATATTACATTGATTATCCTTATAATTACTTCCATTACATTAGTTATCCTAATAATTGTTTTATCTCGGCATGCTTTTATTAAAATTTCAATATTGAAATTTACCGGTTAAATGATATCACGATTCTCCTACTAAAGCTAGAGAAAATAAAAAAGTATACATTATACTAAAAAAAGACCCGTCATCAGGTCTTTTTGGAATCATCCATGGTTAATTTTCTGTTTTTTTACCACAGTGAGGGCAACTTATTTCATCAGGAGAGTTTTCTTTCGGTGAAACATTAAACTGCAACTCACAAGCCGGGCACTTCAGAAGCCTATTGACCAGACAATAATTACCTCCTTCTATTTTAATAGCTTTACCTTCAATAATAGCCTCAGCCAGTTTACTTCTGGCACTTGTCAGTACCCGCTGAAAAGTAGGTCTGGAAATATTCATCTTCTGAGCACACTCTTCTTGTTCTAAACCCTCTAAGTCTTTTAAACGAATAGCTTCAATTTCTTCTACATTTATGATAACCTCTTCCAAAATTCTTTTCGGTATTCCTGCCGGTTTAAAATATGTAAACTGAGGCTCCATCTCCACTCTTCTCCATTTTGGGGGTCTCGGCATTTTCGTACCACTCCATTCATGCTTTTTTATCTTTTTAATCTATTTTAATATAATTATATTGTTTAAGGGATATTAAAGCAAAAACAATCTGACTCTGAGTTACTTCTATAGATCATTGATTAATAACTAACAAGAAAACAGGTAAAGCCACATATATCATCATGGTAGCCGCAGCCACCACCCCGGAATCATTAAAGATAAAAGCTAAGAGACAGCCTACACCGGCTCCAATACAACCAATATATAAGTTTGTATTTTGATTAAAAATTCTTTTTAGGATAAAGGGGGGTCGGTACAATAAAGCGGCAATTACCACTAAAAAAGCCAGCAATCCTCTGGTCCAAATAGTATACCTTATAAGTTTATAGTTCATAGTTAATTTGCGAACTATTATTAAAAAAGCAGAACTAATTCCTCCCTCTTTAATAACTTCTACCGTTTGGCTAATGTGACTGGGAGGAGATAGAGGTGCCACTACCAAAAAAAGGATAATTATTGTTATCAACAAACCACAACTTAAAACTAAAAAGTGTTTTATTCTAAATTTTACTCCATAACTTAATAGCAGAGTCACACTAAAAGCACCAAAAGCACTGATTGTCCCCCCTACATTACTTCCATAACTGGGAGACAAAATCAAATAAAAGGTAATTAAAAAAAGAACAAAGATTAAAGGTCTAATCCTTTTTTTCTTTTCAACTAAATCTAACAAAACCATACACCCAATAACCAGCGAACCAATAAGAACCCCCATATACTCATTCCCTAAACCATAATAGCGTGAACCTCCAATAGGGTCATACCCTAACATGGATACCTTCATCAATGGAGCTCCTAATATTAAATCTATAATAATTCCTCCGGATGTAACCAGACAAAGGAAAGCTATGGCAGTCAAATTTTTTTTAAAGAGAAAATGAGTAAACATAACAATAAGCAGGGTGAAGATAATTAACCAAAAGTATTTATTACCTAATCCATCGCCTGCAATTTTCCCTAAAACTAAAAAAACAAAAGGAATAGACATCCCCGCAATAATTAAAGGACGTAAAAAGTTAAGCCAGTTTTTCTTAAAAAAGAGAAAAAGCAAAAATATTAGAGACAATATAACCTGAAAACCTACATAAGGTTTAATCAAAGTTGCCCTTTGGGTGTAAGTACTGACAATTTGTTTATTTAGTAGCAAAAGAGAAGCAAAGGTATCTTGGGCTGGATAACCCTCCACCGGATTGCCTAACATCAGTGAAGGTATTGTTACATCAAAAAAAGAAAGAATTGTTGGTGCCACATCAAGATTTGTTATCAATCCCGGTCTTCGAGTTGTCGCTGAAAATGCGTACCCTTTTTCTACACCGGAACCTACCAAGAAAAAGGGAGTTAATAAATTATTATTTTTATAGCCTTCACTTGAAGGGTAAGGTGTTACAACCATTAATAAATCTTTACTTAAATCTAATGCAGTCAAAAGTTTTCCTAAAAAATCGTCTGCTTTTCTTAAGGCTTTTTCCCTAAAATATGTATAACGTTCCACCGAAACATTGTTAGCGTAATTATCTGCTCTAATAGTATCTCCCAGGTGTATTACCAAGAGACCCCCCTGCTCTTTATAATGCAAAAACAAATTATAAAGGCGGTCATAATCAGTTTGAACTAAATAAGGACTATTTATATCTTTTCGTAAAAGGCCAGTGCCTATTTCCCCTTTTTCGATAATTCCTCGGGTATCCATAATAATAAAACCGGCCGGACGGTTTTTCTGTTCAAAAGTATCCGCATTTCCCAGTAAAGTAACAGGTATATGGGCTTCTTTAAGTTTTTCTCCTAAAAGACCTGGAATAACATCATAATCCTTATTTTTATTTTCAGAAATTATTTTAGGGATATCCAAAACTAAAATATTTTTTTCCTCCGGCTTAACTCCTGTATAATTTTCATACAATTCGCAGGCAGGTTGCCCTTCCGGACCTTTCTCCCCATATTCTAAAATCTTATTGCCTTTACTGGAGGTAGAAGACCGTACTCCGGTACCCAGGGTTAAATAACCGTTTTCCGGTGAATATTTAGTGGCTGTTCTAACATTCATTAAACCCAAGGCTCCCTTTTCCATTAATTTATGGAAATTTGGGTAATCGCCTTGTAAATCTTCTAAATTAATTTGGTCTACTATCAACATAACCGCCAGTTTATCATATTCTTCGGCTAGCATGGGTTTTATATTAATCTGTAAAATTAAAGCCAAAATTACAATTAAAAGAATGATTTTACGTAAAAATTGCATCCCAAGTTGCATGTTGACCTCCTAACCTTCTTAAAAGGTTTTCGAATTTGACCATAGCCCATTTTTATTATGCGTGGAAGTTGGAAAAATAAACAAATAAATAAATTTAGCAAAATTAAAAAAGGGCAGTCTTGGATATTTAAAAGCTGCCCTTTTTTACTATTTTTTTATGTGATAAATGTCATAGTCTTTTAAAATCTGAATTGGTATAATTATCTTAGATTCATAAACGAAAGGGGGTTTAATGATGAAAGTATCTGTTGACCAAAACCTGTGTATTGGTTGTGAAACATGTCCTGTCATTTGTCCTGAAATTTTTGCTATGTACCCAAATTCTAATTTTGCGTATGCTTTAATAGAAGAAGTGCCTGCAGAACTTGAGGACTGTGCGCGGGAAGCTTGCCGTACTTGTCCTGTAGAAGCTATTATCATCGAAGAAGATTAGTTTTTAAAACCAAAGAATCTAAATCTTCAAAACAGTGTCGTTGATTTAAATGTGCTGTGGCTTTATCTAAATTCCCTTTAAGCTCAATAACAGCCTGTTTAACAAGATTCACAAACTTTGCTAAATCTTGCTCAGTAATAAACGGGAAAATGTACTTATTATAATATTCAGGTGTAACAATATAACTTACTACAGCACCGGTTCCCGGCATCATACCAGTTCCACCAATAATCTCATGCAGTTTATTAGTCATAAAACTTATGCCGGCACCATCTTCACTAATCAGAGAAGCCAGTTGAGCTAAAATATTTATTTTTTCCTGGGAATATTCTGCTTTTTGTAATTGCAAACCTAAATTGACTATTTTTTCACCCAGTTCTTTGGTTTGCTTTGCCATACCGCCTTTAACCCGTGCCATAACATCTTCCCGAATAGTTATGGGATAACCTAGAACCTTCCCAGCATTAAGAATGCTATAAGCTACATACGGGTTATCCCATTCTTTATCTGCTCGAATAAGAAAACTGGGTTTCTCTAAGCCTGCTGAATATAAAGGAGAATATACTTTACCCTCTACAATAATTGTAGGCAAATCAAGCATCCCTAATTCTTCCATAATACCTTTCTTCTTACCTACAGCAGAATTTCCTTCTAAATCTTCATTGGGTCCGACTCCACCTATAGAAGCATTAACTGTAGCTAAAACGGAAACAGGTATATCTTCAAAATTCAGAACTGTCCCCGCAATTAAACCACAAGAACCCTGTAAGTCTTCATAACTCCATTTAAATTGTTCAGGATAATTATTAATAAAAGTGTCTAAAGCAGCATTAGCAATGGCTGTTTGTAAAGCAACCGGTGTTTCATGAATTCCCTGTCCATAATAACGACCAAAAGCCTCTAATACTAGAGTTTGAGTTCTGATAGCTTCTTTCCCTATTACTAAGCTGGCTAATTTAGCTTCATGGAGAGTTATGCCGCGGCGAGAGGTTGCTTTACCGATACCTCCTCCTTCCGTTTCCACTTCAATAACACCATCTACACCGGTCTTAACCCTAACATCTTTGATAATTAAGGATAAACCCGTTGCTTCCTGGAAAAGAGATAAAACTGTTGCCATACCACCGGAATCGTCTTGAATATAATGGTTGTGACTATGACAATGACCACAACCTACGTGTCCGGCAATGGCCAGAATACCTTTTTTCTCTTGACTGAGAGAAATTTTCATTGTCTTCACTTCCTTATATAAATATTTAACCTTAAAATTATATCTTTTGTTTTTTTTATTATATAATACACCTATTACCCAGATGAATTTTTTTATTTCCTAA
>DGEF01000110.1 GCA_002385805.1 Peptococcaceae bacterium UBA3933 | reverse complement strand
GCTTGCATTGATTGCCACAATTCTGAAGACATGAGTTTAAATTTAAGCAGGTGGACTGTTAGGGAAGGTCTGGAAAAACTGGGCAAAGATCCTGATAATTTAACCCGGCAGGAAGAAAGATCAGCTGTCTGTGCTCAGTGCCATGTAACCTACAGTATCCCCAAAAACAGCGAAGGCAAATCCATTGATTTAATCTTTCCTTGGGACGATTCCCAGTGGGAAAATATCACCATCGAAAATATTGAAAAAACAATCGAAGAAAATCAGCTTTATGAATGGACCCATAAAATCACCGGAATGCGCATGGGGCATATCAGACACCCGGAATTTGAACTGTTCAGTAATAACAGTACTCACTGGGCCGCAGGCTTAAGTTGTGCTGATTGTCATATGCCCTATGAAAGAGTCGGCAATACCAAAATCACTACCCATCACTGGACCAGTCCTTTGAAGCAGGATTTAAAAGCTTGTATGCAGTGCCATAACTATACTAAAGATGAATTAAAAGAGAGAATCTTCTACATTCAAGACCGGGTCAATCATTTGTTGACTAAAGCCGGATTTGCCGCGGCACAAGCAGCCAAAGCCATTGAATTTGCCAATGAAACAGAAGGCATTGATGAAGAATTATTAAACAAAGCCAAAGAATATTACCGTAAAGCATACTATAGAGTTACTTTTGTAACTGCCGAAAACAGCATGGGTTTCCATAATCCTGAGGAAGCTATGCGGGTTCTCAGTGATGGTTTAGATTATGCCAGAAAATCAGAGATGACAACCCGGGAGGCACTTCTTAAGGCCGGCGTTACTCCACCGGAAGAATTTGATCTGGAACTGGAAAGATATAATTACAACCCGGAATTAAATAAAGAGGCTACTTTAGATTAAAGAAAGGGACACTGGCCGTGTCCCCCTTTTTTTATCATTACCAACCCATCGTGAATTTCTTCAATTTTTCTATCAGCCTTGCCATTCTTACCGCTTACGTACTATGATAAAGAAAAGCTTAAATGTTCCCAAGAAAGGATAGGTGAAGATTATGAAACTACTAAACTTAGGAAAAATCCCCATCAAGTCATGGGCCACGGATATAGAAGAAGGAGCTCTTATCCAAGCTGAAAATCTTTCCAACCTACCCTTTGCCTTTAAACATATTGCCATTATGGCTGATGTTCACGAAGGTTATGGAATGCCAATTGGCGGTGTCTTAGCCTGCCAAGGTATGATCATCCCCAATGCGGTGGGCGTGGATATCGGCTGCGGCATAATGGCGGTTAAAACTGATTTGACGGAAATCTCCCCAGAACACATCAAAAAAGTCATTGATACTGCCTATAAGCTTATCCCCGTAGGCTTTGACCATCATCAAAAACCGCAGGAATGGGAAGGTTTCAACGCCATACCCAAGACAAAGATTTTTAAACAAGAGCTGGATTCCGCCAGACATCAATTAGGTACACTGGGAGGCGGAAATCATTTCTGTAGTATCGAGAAAGGCAACGATGGACATATATGGTTGATGATCCATTCCGGAAGCAGAAATCTGGGCTACAAGGTAGCCAATCACTATAACAATGTGGCCAAAAAATTAAACGAAAAAACTAACCTTGTGCCGAAAAACTTTAACCTTGCCCCTTTAGCCATTGATTCCCCGGAAGGAAAAGAATATTTTGCAGCCATGAATTACTGCCTGGACTTCGCCAAGGCTAATCGAGAGTTAATTTTTAAGCTGTTCTACGAAGTTTTCCAAAAGATAACCGGTTCAAATAAAATCCTGCAAAAGATTGATATCCATCACAATTATGCTTCCCCCGAGTCCCACTACGGGGAAGAGGTAATTGTTCACCGTAAGGGAGCTACCCGAGCCAGGCTAGGTGAGCTCGGAATTATCCCTGGGTCCATGGGCACTTCCTCTTACATTGTGGAAGGGTTAGGTAATCCGGAAAGTTTTATGTCCTGTTCCCATGGTTGTGGCCGAGTAATTAGCCGAAGAGAAGCCAACCGGGTTTTCACAAAGGAAATGGCCGATAAAGCTATGAAAGGGATATATTTTAAAGGTTGGGACGGTGATTATTCTGAAGCTCCTATGGCTTATAAAGACATTGAAGAGGTAATCGAAAATCAGAAAGATTTAGTTAAACCTTTAGTTAAGTTAACTCCTCTAGGAGTTATGAAAGGATGACGAAAATTCATCCAAGAACCTGAGGAGTATATATAGTTTTTCTTTATTAGAAACATCCGCAAAAGACTGGCCTTGGACAGTTATAATTTTAATTTCAAAATCACCTAAAAACTCTTCTTTTAAGAGGTCTTTTACACTTTCTATTTCCAGTTCATCTTTTAAGTGACAAAATCTGAAAAGACTTTGTTCTTCTCTAGCTTTAATATTAATTGCCTTATTAATTATATGCAGGTCAAAATCTTTAAATTTAACCGGGATAGTAATTAAGCTCTCATAAGAAAGGTTTAATCTTGCTTTATCCTTTTCACCGGCTAAATCTATTTCTTCTTCACTAATCTCTAAACCTTTGACCTTGTAAATAAAAGCCCATCCTTTTTTTAGAACATCTAAATTCTTCTTTTTTTGCTTAGGATTGCCCCATTCTTCGTGACACCGGAGTATTGAGTTTTTAAAAAAGTCTTTTTCCGGAAAGTGGTTGTTTAACCGGAGTGGTTTAATTACTTTACTGTCTTTTAGATAACCGTCTTTCCTCAGTTCGGCTTTTATATGGGAGATATATCTTGATTCTTCATCATAAGTATAATAATAAAGTTCCTCTAATACCCTTAATTCATTAGTAAGTTCATCATCAAACTTTCTCTTGTTTTTGGGTTTATCTTGATAGCTAAAGGGATAATACCTTACCCCTCTGCCGATAAGCTGTTTTTCCTCTATAGTGGCTTGAGGGGTTTTTTTCGTCTTTTTGCCTGTATTTTGTCCTTGGTACAATCTGACAATATCAAATAAATTTAATACATCCCAACCTTCCGTTAATCTCTTGACGGTAAAAATAGCCCTGATATGATTATTTTTATCCTCCAGGCTATTCAATAATTTATCCTGTTCTTCATCAGTTTCTTCTGTTTTTTTCTTATTTGTTTTAGAATTGGTAATTAAACAGTTTTTTTCGGAAAAATTATATCTTATAAACTCAATAATTTGTGAATAAGAAATATTCTCTTTTTTGATAAAATTTATTAATTCCCTTGTTCTGGATTTTCCACGTTCATGGAAACTTTCTCTTTTATTTATTTTCTTTTCGATTTCCTGTAGAAAGTCAAAATCCCCTGGTTTCAGGTTATTGACAATTTTTAAAAATTCCTCATAGTCTTCTCTGGATTCCTCAATTGTTTTACTGCGAAATAGGATAACAGGTTTAAAATTAGCAAGACTTTCGTTACCAAAACGATAATATTTCAGAGCTATTTTTTCCCTGTACCAATTAAACAAAAGGGCATGCAAAATTCTTTCTTTTTTATTTAAGGTGGAGGAAATTAAGTTAATTTCCTTAGTATACCCTGCTTGTAAAAATTCTTTTAACCCAAATTTATATATTAATTTATCCCTATATTTTTTTAAAACCTGTTCCTCGTCAGGCACTGTTGCCGTAAACTCCAAGAGAACATTTTTATTATCTTTATATTGGCCGTTTTTATTTAGTATAAGGTTAATAACCGTATGTTCCCAGCCTTTCCTCTCTATTTCTACGGCACTCGCCCTCCCCGTTATTTCCCCCTTAAAATCAGTATTTAAATTTTCCTTTTTGTTTTTTGTATTTACATTTAGGTGATGAGCTTCATCGGCTAACATGACAATATCCTTTTTGATTAATTCTGCCAAATTTATTTGATTTTCTTTTTCTATATGAATATCGTTGTAAAGCTTTTGAATTGTAGTAAATTTTATTTCAATATCATTGGTGTTATCACTAAAAGTATCTACCTTATGTAACTTTACTAACTTATTGTCAATGATTATCTTCTCTTTAAAAAGATATTTAACATGTGTACTGTCAAGAAAATTGTTTTCTGTTTTATCTACTATGTTATTTTGATTTACGAAAAAAAGAAAATGCCTATACCCTTGTTTGTAATAATAAAGGATGCAGGCAGCCATGAGTAAGGTTTTGCCGGTACCAGTAGCCATGTTTAACAATAAATGAGTGGGGAATTTTTTTAATCCTGTTTTTTCATTTTCATAAATTAATAAACTTTCCAAAGCCTCCCTTTGCCAAGGAAAAAGTTCATATTTTAAATTATCTGTTATATAAGAAGGAATCGCCAATATTTCCGGGGAGAAGTTTCTCACAGCTTCAATTTGAGCTTGTACTTTTTCGTAAAGATTTTGATTTTCAGACATCCCTATTCCTCCTGGTAAAAAAGGCAGGTTAATTTTTGATCCTGTTCACTTATCCCATATCTGCTGTCTGCCATTTCCGACTTCAGTACATACATCTGATTCAGATCCAACATGGCCAGAAAAATTCTTTTTTGTTCCTCTAGAGGCAAATCAATAAATGTCTTTTCTTTGATTACTTTATTTTTAAACTCATTTATTTTTAAATTATAATTTAAGAAATACTTCTCATATAAAATATCAAATAAGTCGATTAACTCCTTTAAACTGTTGCACATATTTATCTCTTCTTTTGCTTTTTCGTTCCATTTTGCCAGTTCACAATATATAAAATCTCCCCCACCCTGCCAATTAATATCACTGTCTTTAGAAATACCTGTTTGGTCCCCCTTAATTACATTTTGTAAACGGATAATACTGTCATTTTCCTGATAGTCCAATTGTTCAATGCCGATAAATTGCCTTTGCATTTTCATACTAACTGCGGCGGTAGAACCACTGCCTAAAAAGAAATCCATAACTATATCCCCTGGGTCAGTGCAAAGAGAAATAATTCTTTTTAATAACTTTTCCGGTTTTTTCCCTGATTTTAGCTCAACACTTCCTTCAGCATAGGGTGTAGCTCCAATGTCCCACCAAAAATCACTGATTAAAGTTCCATAATATTTAGAACCGTTTTCTTCAACTACCCTATCTTTTAAAGGAGTAAGCATGCCTCCTTTGTAAACCAGAATAATTCTATCATCATAGGTTTTATATTCCTCCACAATATTTTTAGCTTTGTTTTCTCTGGCAAATTTTTTAAAATCATCCCCCGACTTTTGAATATCTTTTTTCAAGGCATAGATGTGCTCACAGTTGGCCAAACAATATTCTTCCAAGGATGCATAAAAAACATATTTTTGTTCATTAGATAAACCTCTTAAGTTATCTTGGTTATATAATTTTCTTAAAATTTCTTTGTAAATGTCCTTTACTTCATATCCATTTTTACTCTTTTTCACTTCTAACCGGTAGTCTTCATTGTAGGACATCCCTTTTACATAAATAGGTTTAAACCTGTGTTTAGCACTGTTTTTGGCATAATAAAGTATATGTTCCTTTACTTTAAAAAGCTGTTCGCCTCGCAGCACGTTAATGGCATTAACGCCACTTTCGGAACCGGTTTTTACGGAAATGCATTCTTTGAAATTCTCCATTCCAAATATTTCATCCATTAAAATTTTTAAATAAGCCTGTCCGTCATCATTAATTTGCACAAAAATAGCTCCCTCATCTTTTAACAGTTCTTTAGCAACCTCTAACCTGTTTTTCATAAAAGTCAGCCAGGTGGAAAGCTTAAAGTTAGTATTGTACTTAAAGGCATCTTCATCTTTCTCATTTTTAAAATAATAGGGAGGATCGATATAAATCAACTTCACCTTTTCCCGAAATTGGGATTTTATGCTATGTAAAGCCAAAAGGTTATTTCCTCTTATAACAAGATTTTCTCTGATTAAACCATCATCATCTCTTCGAATTTCAGTAACTTCTTTTACTCCGTCCTTTGTATACCTTTTCCAATTAACAAAAGCCTTTTCTTCGAAAAGTCTATCAATCTCATCCTGGGCTAGAATTTGGTTGAAAAATATTTCTTTACGCCTTGTTTGTTTTTTCCTGTATCCCGCTGGTTCAAACACTTTTTTCCCATTTTTTATTTTTGTTTTCTCCGGTTCATACTCAAAATAAATATCAAAACCTTCTTCCGTTGTCTGGCCACCTTGGAGAACACAGTCTTTGAAAGGAAAGTCTAATACCACTTTGTTTCCGAATTTAATAAATTCCTCCCCATCAGATAAACCGATTCTGTTTTTATATTGGGTATAGGAATTGTCAATTTTGTTTTCTTCTATAAAGAACTTAAAATCATTTATTTTAAACACATAAACATCTTTAATCTTTACAAAAAACTTCTCTCTTATTTTTTTATTTTGGAGAAGTAATTGGAGCAAAGTTTCATCAAAATTATCCAGAAGATCAAATAAAAGCCGTCGGTTAAGTTCGGTTTTTTCTTTATTCCAAAGCCGGTTATCCTGTTGTAATACTCCAAAAATTATGTCTCTTAAACTTATACCGTTCATATTCTCCCTTATCCTCCCCAGCCCATTCCTTTTCATCCTTAAATTGCTAACGGGGTTATACTTCTCCAAACAGGGCATCAAAACCTTTTTTCAAATTATTATATATGATATGTGAAATTACCATAACCTTTTCTGAAAATGACTTAAAAGGATACCCAGGATTTGGTCCTAAATAGGCGGTGCGAAAAACCTCTTCTCATTCGAATATTGTATATTGTGGGTACAGGCCACCGGGATTTATCAACAATAGGAGCAAGATTTGTCAAAATGAGAGGAGTTGATTTTTATAATTCATAAAATTAAATATGTTATATTCCATTCAGTAGCTTTGGCATTACTTATGGTTTTGGCCCATGTTATCATTCCTTCAACGGCATTGGCAGACACTGAACATCAGCCCAGTGCCTGGGCTTCAGAAAAAATTATGATTGCTAAAAAAGCAGGCTTAATCAACGAAGACTTTGGTAAACAAGAATACACAACCAGCATCACCCGCAGGGATTTTTGTAAATTGCTTATTAACGGCTGCCGGCTCTATGGATATCCGCTACCGGATGTTTCTCAGTCCCATCCCTTTACCGATACTGAGGATAAAACTGCAAAGCAAGCTTTTATGCTTGGGTTAACCAGTGGTACTGCTGAAGGTATTTTTAGCCCTGATTTGCCCCTGACCCGGGAAATGGCAGTGGCTATGCTGGGGAAACTTCGTTTTCTCTTGCAGCCCGAAGATAAATTAATAGATGAACAGC
Organism: Peptococcaceae bacterium UBA3933; assembly: GCA_002385805.1. Classification (GTDB taxonomy): domain Bacteria; phylum Bacillota; class Peptococcia; order Peptococcales; family BICA1-8; genus UBA3933. The sequence continues at coordinate 8,364 of DGEF01000110.1, read as the reverse complement.
AGGCGGAGCATATTCTCCAAACCTATGTGAAAGACACTTCCCAAATCTCAGACTGGGCTAAAATATCTACGGCGGATGCGTATTTTAGAGGATTGATCACTGGCACAGATATTGGTATTTTAAGTCCGAAAAACAATGTTACCCGTGAACAGGCAGTAATATTAACCCTTAATACTTTGACCTATTGTGATGACTCCCCTTTCAAAGCCGCCGGAATAAAAGATTGTGTCTTACCCGCACCATCCGGTATATATATTTCCCCCCACTACCGGAATGATGAAGTTAATCTAACCTGGGGTGAAATTCCAAATGCTTCAGGGTATGAAGTCAAGGTATATAAGGAAGGTGTTTTAGCTTATTCTACAAAAACAAAACATAATAACCTTGACTTTAGGACAAGCTCTCAACAGGATGATTCCTCCAGTCCGGGAAATATTTTTAGTAATGACAACAAACCCATAAAAGCAGTCTTAGAAGTAACCCCCCTGGATAAGACGGATAACCCATCCATCTTTAGCCTTAAAAGAGAATTTACTGTTTCACCGCAGGACAGGCAAACTTCCGGATCCATTGCCTCCAGATCACTATTCCCCATAAACAGTGCTAGGGAAGCCTTATCCTTTTTGGAGGACATTGAGGTCAGAGTCTGGCAATTGTCGCCCTCCGGAACTAAACAAACAGCTACTATTACTCTTACCGTACATAAAAAAGTAGCAGAAGACGTAAAGAAAATCTTTGAAGAGATCTATAACGGAAAAGAAAAATTCCCTATTAAATACTGTATCGGCTACTCTAATCGGGAAAAATCTACTTCTCAGCATAACCTTGGTTTAGCCATCGATATCAATCCTGATGAAAACTACTTTATTGGCCGAGACGGTGTAATTAAAGCAGGGAAGTTTTGGAAACCGGGAGAAAACCCCTATTCTATTCTCCCCGATGGAGATGTGGTAAGAGCCTTTAAAAAGTATGGCTGGCACTGGAGTCCTGAAATGAATTGGTCTAACGGAGCTGATTATATGCACTTTAGCCTGTCCGGAACCTAATTGCCCTTTTTATTTCCTTTAGTTTATTTATAAGTAAATCTGAAAGGAGATAGCATAGTATTGCTATCTCCTTTACTTTACAAATGAGAAATGTTCCTACCAAAGTTTTTGCGAAGATATGAGTAGGCGAAACTTTTTTGTTCATGGTAAAAGGCGCTTTATTGCCCTCATTGGGCTAGTTAATATTAAAAATAAAATATTTTAAGCTAGAAAAATTTTTACGCAAGGGTCAGCCCAACACCTCCCTGATTCAATCCACATATTATAAAGTATAAGGATAAAAAGAACTACCTAGTAAAGGGGGGTGGAGTATGCCTGCTACATTATTTAAACTTGCTATTACTGCTGTGACAGAAACAACAGTTTTAACTAAGCCGGCTGTGGAAAGATACTTTTATAATTTCGATCCACAGCATTTGGACCAAGGAACCCTAACCATTCCGGCAAATGCTTTTGTGGATGACCAAGGAAACCAGGTAGACAGTATTACTTTAGTGCAGGAAGATAATGGTTACTATTTACTGTTTATAAACGGAGTCTTACAACAAGACGACTTATTTACAGTTGCAGAAGATGAAGTAGAAGTCGGAGATGCAAGTGATATTGAGGATGGTGCACCAATAGTTTTAGTAGTTAATAACTTTAACCCAGAAGCACAATCTCAGACTACAGTAAATACTTAGTGAAACTTAAAGGATGGGCCATTGGGCCCACTCTTTTTAGTTTAAATGGAACTTTGCACATTATTTGAGAATAAAATATAGAGAATTTCCGTAAAAGTTTTACTTGGAGTGAGAGTGATGTCCAGCACTGGGTTATGGAAAATTAATTGTTACCTGACGGATAAAGACGGAAACATTTTAGATCCATACCAGCCTAATGCTATTAGTTATCTCTATGTAACACCTCTAAACAATATTGACCAAAAACAGGTCCGGTTACCTTCAGGAAAAATTTTTGACATAGATAAATTTGTAGTTGTTATAAAAGGTTATATTTCCCTTTTTATAGAGGAAAACCGCATTTCCGAACCAATCCCTTTTACTACATATAAGATATTTTATCTACACGCGCCCAAGGGAACGAATTTGTCTTTTAGGGTATCTGATTTCAAATGCTGTATTGATGGCCTTTGTACTAAAAATAACTTGCTTAATATAAAAATTAAAATAATCCTTAGCACTCTTGTTAATTCAGAAGCGCAGGTGGATTTAGTTATTCCGGTTATAAAGAAACACACAGGAAATGTTAATGAGTTTAATCTAAAAAAAGAATGTGTAAATGTTACGAGAATTTTCCATCAATGCTTATTTAGAAATGAAATAAATATTACCTACACAGAAGAAGTCATTAAAGGTGAAGTATATCACTACAACGCTTTATCTAACGGTAGTAAAAAATATTCGAATAAGGATGAATTGACCGAATACGGGAACCGGGGTATCCTTGATCCCCAAACGGTTTCTTTCTTTACCCTATCTATTAACGGAATTTTACAACCAAGGGTAAATTATGATCTAGAAGAAGGCTTGCTTACCTTAAAAACAGAAGATGCGCCGCCGGAAAATGCCTTGATAACCATTAGCTTTTTTACTTTCAAAGATAAAAACAACATGATTTTGCCGGCGGAAATATACCACTATAATACGATTGGCGACGGCATAAAGAAGGAGTTTAATGATGAAGATGAACTAGAATATTACGGCAACAAAGGCATTTTAGATCCTGAACAAGTCTCTTTTGTCAATTTATACATCAACGGAGTATTGCAACCGCCGGTTAACTATGTAGTGGAAAAAGGACTTCTCACTTTACTGACCTCCGATACACCCCGTTCAGGGGTTCCTATTACCTTAGAGTTCATAACCATTAAAGGGGTTACTGGCCAAATTCTTAAAGGAAGGACTTATATATATAATGCTTTTGCCCATGAAAAAAATACCTATACTAATGCAGATGAACTCATAATCTACGGAAATAGAGGCATCCTGGATCCTAACAATGTTTCCTACTACAATCTTTTTATAAATGCCGTTATCCAACCCTATGTCAATTATTCAGTCCAAGAAGGGTTACTTACTTTAAATACCGGGGATTTGCCTTTAAAAGGCTCACCTATCTCTCTACAATTTATCACTGTATCTTCCCTACGGTGATGCCAACCTCCATATATAATCATTAACTTTAGTAAATCAGTTTCCCGATTCAATTTATAAATTAGAACTTCCCCCATAAGAGAATCGTCATTTTTAGGATGCTAAGCATAGGCTACCATTCCCTTTAGACCTTATGTAATCATTAACATAGCCTCCTTGGAAGCTACTTCAAATATAGCGGCATCATGTAAATCCTTCAACCCTGCACATTGAAGACAAAACATACTCATGGTATAGCTAGCAAAGCCCACTAAGTATCAAATTTCCATAGATCGCCTTCTTTCCGGCGCCAAATTCCGCCGGATGAATCTGGCAACATAATAGTATAATTTTCGATTGAATTTGTTTTGTTATACCGTAATTTTCTTTTTTAACATTATTGTACTTAAAATTCTTGACAAAATTATAAAAAAAGAGCTGCCGTTGAAGAAGCTTTTCTCCTTCGGCAGCAAATTTGCTCCAAAAACCTATTGAGTTTGCATTTTAGGCTTGCCGATTTTCAAATTTTTCAAACCTGTCCTTACCAGTATAATTGAAAAGATCACTCGTAAAGCAATCTCCGGCAAAAGATTGGCAATGGAACCACCCAGAGAGGATCCTATAAGAATGCCTGGAATCAAGGCGGGTAAAATTTCAGTCCTTACATTTCCTAAACGCCAATGAGTATAGGCACCGACCATGCCTATAGGAACCATGGCCAAAAGGGAAGACCCTTGAGCCATGTACTGGGAAAAACCGGCCAACAGCACCATTGCAGGCACCATTATTGTGCCACCGCCAACTCCCAACATACCGGAAAGAAAACCGGTAAATGCACCTGTCAATAAGAAAACAAATACCTTTAGCCAACCGGTAATCGGTTCAGCTGCTTGAGGAAGGTAGGGTTTTACGAGTAAAAGAAAAGCTACGAAAATTAAAAATCCTCCAAAAAACCTCTTAAGTTTCCATTCTGGGAGAGCATGAGCAAATCGTGCTCCGGCGCGGGCGGTAAAAATTGCCGTGGAAGCCAAAAGGACGGCTGCTAATATATCTACGGAACCCTTTAGGGAATAGGTAATCGCTCCTGATAACCCGGTGAAAACCAGCGCCACCAGACTGGTACCTTGAGCCTTGTGTTGATTCATTTTTAAAACGCCGACCATCAGCGGAATCATTATTACACCGCCACCAAGACCCACCAGCCCACCAAAAAAACCTGCGGCAAGACCTATTAATAAACTCATCTTTCTTTCCCCTAACATTTATAATCTCCTAACACTTATAACAATTTCCCTGTACTTTTCCCTTACCCTAGCTTTGTTCAGAGCTTCTTCTTTTCCTTATACTCTAAATATTAAAAATTATTTCTGATTTATTATAGCAAAGTTTAGCCTAACTTTGCTATAACAATTGGATAATTATTCATAGAATAATTTTTTATCCTTTATACTTTACAAAAATCCTTCTAGTCTGATAGCAACGCCTTAGTTAAGTCCAAGGGATCCATGACCTTGCCCTCTTTATATACCCGCATGTTACCGGAAGAGATTTCGTCAATCAAGATTACCTTGCCCTCTTTGTCCGTACCAAATTCAAATTTTATATCGTACAGCTCTAACCCTTTCTTCTGAAGAAACTCACTGATTAAAGCCGCAATTTTCTGAGTGGTTGCTTTGATTTCTGCAAATTGCTCGGCAGACATAATGCCTAAAACTTCCAAACCTTCCACCGTAACCAAAGGGTCTCCTTTTTCATCATCTTTCAAGGTAGCTTCTACGTAACCGTTGAGCTTGTCTCCTTCCTCTACGTAAGTTCCGTAACGGCGCAGAAAACTTCCTACCGCTCTAAAGCGACAGATAATCTCCAGTCCTTTTCCGAAGGGTTTAGCCGGCTTCACGTCCATAGTCCCATTTTCTATATCTGCACTTATAAAATGGGTATGGATACCTTCCTTTTCCAGCATTTCAAAGAACATAGCAGATACTCTGAGGTTTTCTTTTCCTATCCCTTCAATGGAAAGACCAACTTGATTGGCTCCCGGATCGAAAACACCGTTTTCCCCCGTTACATCATCCTTAAACACCAAACGGTAGTTTCCGTTTTCTAGAGCAAATACAGTTTTCGTTTTGCCCTCGTATACTTTTCTCATAATTGCTCTCCTCTCTTTACTAGTTTTAAAATAGTTCTTTTTTACTATAAAGTCTTACATATATATTTATAATACAAAAGGTCTGATTTCTCCAGTAGAAAACAGACCTTTTTCAGAGATCGAATGGTTTTTACTATATGCGCATTCCCACTCTGAACCCTTCATAGATGGCTTCCACAGCACTTCTGGCCTCTTTGGCATCCCCGATGACATACACTTCTTTGGCCAGACTGTCCACACGTTCAAAAGGTTGATAGGATTTTGAGCCTACGGCGAATATGATGTGTTCATAACCCTCTAAGATAATTTCTTTTCCTTTTTCCAGGGCATATACCTTATTTCCTTCAATGCGGGTAACTTTTGTGTTGGTATATATTTGAATACCCATCTTTTTGAAACGTTTAAGCAAATCATCACGTACCGTCATGTACATATCTGTGGCAATATGTTCCTTCATTTCGACTACGGCTACCTTTTCACAGTAGTCTTTGCAGAATTCGGCGGTTTCCACCCCTACCATTCCTCCACCTATAACCAAGGCACTGTTGCCCTGAAGGACTTTCTTGCCCACTAAAACGTCGTTGGCCAGATAGACATTATCAGATTCATTACCAGGAATATCCAATTTTATTGGAGTTGCACCGGTGGCCACGATTAAAACGTCCGGTTTTTGTTCTTTAATAAACTCTGTATCTACTTCTTTATTGAAGATCATTTTAACACCGTGTTTGTTGCACATGTGCTTATATAATTTGATGGGTTTTATAAGCTCTTGTTTGTAAGGAGGATAGGTTGCAATCAGGAGTTGTCCGCCTGCTCTGTTCTCTTCGTTTTTCTCATATAAGGTTACATCATGACCCCTTTCGGCTGCAATCCAGGCCGCCATCATGCCGGCCACACCGGCTCCGATGACCATCACTTTTTTGGGAGTGGCCGTAGGACCGTAGCGAACGTCCTGACGATTGTTGCTCATGGGGTTATACATACAGGATATTCCCCAGTCCCCTTCTTGCAATAGGTCGTGATCATTAAAGGACATACACCGCTGGGTACATCCAGTACAATAAATAATTTCTTCCAACTGTCCCCCTGCCATTTTATTGGGAAATTCCGGATCGGCTATGGATTGTCGCCCTAAGCAAACAAAGTCTGTATCCCCGCGCCGAATGGCTTCCTCAATAATAAAAGGATCTGTGAAGCGACCGGCCAGCATAACCGGTATATTGACGGATTCTCTGATTCTACGACAGATTCTCCAGTTCCACCCTTGTTGCCATGAGGTAGGCGGTACGATCACATCCCAGGCACCGTAAGTCCCTGCCGAAATGTTCAAGGCATCTGCGCCGTAAGATTCTAATAGTCTGGCGAATACCACCGCTTCTTGCTCCTCGATACCACCGGCTCGCCCTTCAATTGAATCGAACCGGACGATGATGGCAAAATCTTCGCCACACTCTTTACGGATGCCTTCAATGACTAATTTGTGGAAGTAAGATCGCCCAGATACACCGCCGCCAAATTCATCGATCCGCTTGTTGGTTCGGGGACTCATGAACTGTAAACCCATATAGCCATGAGCACTGTGTAATTCAACACCGTCAAAGCCGGCTTTTTTACAGCGTACCGCAGCATTAATATAGGAATTAATTAGTTGATACACTTGTTCTGTGGTGAGCTGATTTACCGGTTCACGATATATAGGGGAAGGAATGGATGAGGGACCTACCGGGGTCTGCCCAATCATAGCCGAACTGGTTTCTCTTCCGGCATGGTGTAATTGAACGATAGCTTTTGCCCCACCTCGATGGATTGCAGCGGCAAGTTTTTTCAGTCCTGGAAGAAACTCATCAGAATACAATTTAGGCTGGCCCGGCATTCCCATGGCCTTATCATCAACAGCCGCAATCTCCGTGATAATCAGACCGAAACCGCCTTGGGCTCGAGAACCGTAGTAGTCACAGGCCCTTTGGGCAATAGTTCCGTCCTCTTCACACATGGCCGAATCCATGGCCGGCACTACCAAACGGTTCTTTACAAGCATTTTCCCAATGTACATAGGGCTAAAAGTTGCTTCAAAGTTCATCCGCTTCACTCCGTTCTTTTTATTAGTATGTACTTGAGCAACAATTTTTAGGTTTCCTTGTTCTTATTCAGTTTTACAAATTTCGGGTATTTTTATTCGTTGTCCAAAGCGGTTCCTTTAAAACAATACCGTTTCCAGATCCAAAATGATGACTTTTTACGTTTATACCGACAAAAGAAAAAGGGCAAATCCTTTCCTTGACCCCATTTTCTCTTAAACCGCTCAATCCCTGTGTTAATGCCCAAACCTAAATTTATTTTGCTCATTCCTTTACTTTTGGCAAGCTCAATTAAGTGGTAGAGTAATAGATCAGCCGCCCCCGGCACATAATTGTTTTTATCCCCGGTAATGTTAAACATATAGAAGCAATAAGCTCCCCGGGAAAAATCTACTATGGTAAATCCCTGCAGTTTGCCGTTTCCAAAGCGGGCTTCGATTATTAATGGATTTTCCGAATAAGAAATATAATCAGGTATTCTACTGAAAAAGTTGATATTTTCCCGATCAAACTTTTTATTATTTATAAAGTCCACCAGTAGAACATGATGTTCCGGCGTGTATTCCCGGGTAATGGATATACTTAATTCCCTCCCGGCTCGGTTTAGCATATTCCTTAGTTTTGATTTAATAACAATACTGTCTATATCTAAAACGGAGTATCTATCCTCTTCTTGCTGAAAAATAATCTCATATCCGGGTATATGGTGTACCTTATCAGAAATTACTCTCAGTTCTTGGGGCCTATGTTGCCTGGTTACCTGGTCGATAGCTTTTTGAAAATCATCTTCTTCATACTCACCCTGTAACGGATAACCGATAAAACTAACCACTTCATCTGTATAATAATACAAATACTGGCCTATTAAGCCGGGTTCCATATCAGAAAAGGCAATCTGATAATGGGTTAATTGCTCCGGCACATAGGCATTTAAAGCTATGAATTCCTTATCT
>DGEF01000033.1 GCA_002385805.1 Peptococcaceae bacterium UBA3933 | reverse complement strand
TTTTTCCTTAGCACTAAGAGCAATGGCTAGTTTAGTATTGTTAGAAATAAAGCAATTCTTATTAATTATATTAGCTTCTAAAATAATAGAGCCATTTATTAGGGTTTTCTTTTTTATGTTTTCTGTAATAATATTTTTATGTAATAATTCATTCATCATTTTTAAATTTAACTAATATTTAAAGGTGTTAATTATGCAAATTAAAATGCGTTACACAGAACCCTTTTATTTTCCAGGTAATAAAACAGGTTGTCTTCTGATTCATGGTTTTACCGGTTCTCCCGGGGAAATGAGGCCTTTAGGGGAGTATTTACATGCTCAGGGGTTAACCGTCCAAGGTATTCGTTTATCCGGCCATGGTACTACCTGGGAAGATATGCTGAAAACCGGTTGGTCTAATTGGTTCAGTGAAGTAACAGAGGCTTATACCCGACTGGCCAGCTCTTGTAATGATGTTTTTGTTATTGGCTTGTCTATGGGCGGAGCTTTGGCTTTGAATTTAGCGGAAGAAGTAACTGTAAAAGGGGGGATAGTTCCTATATGTGCTCCTATCTATTTAGGTGAAAGGAAGGCATATCTGGCACCTTTCCTCCACTACTTTATACCGTATACGGAGAAAAAAGTCGGCAAAAAAAATTTTGAGGCCTACTGGTATGAAAAATATCCTACCAAAAGCGTGGCAGAACTGGTTAAGGGAATTTATAAAGTTGCCAAAAATTTACGTAAAATAGAATGTCCTACTTTAATAATTCAATCTAAATTGGATAAAACGGTACAACCTAGGAGTGCTCAGTATATTTATGATAATATAAGTAGTAAAGATAAAAAATTATATTGGTTGGAAAAGTCAGGTCATGTGGCAACTTTGGATATAGAAAGAGAGCAGGTTTTTTCCTGGATATATGAATTTATCGTAGATAAGGGGAGGAGGTAAGTTAGTAATGGATTTTTACTATGATCATATGTGTTTTGCCTGTGGGGAAAAAAATCCCAAAGGCTTGCATTTGAAATTTCAGGCAGATGGGGATAAAGTTAAAACGGTTTTTACGCCTCAAGCGGAACACGAAGGTTATCCTGGCATTATGCATGGGGGTTTGATTACCACTGTTTTAGATGAAGTAATGGCCAGGTGTGTGAATTTACTGGGTTATCATGGTGTGACGGCAAGACTGGAATTAAGGTTTCGGGAAAGCATTCCTATTGGCACAGAAATTACATTTGAAGCAAAAATCATAAACGCTCGCAAAAAAGTTGTAGATTTAGAGGCCAAAGCTTACTTGCCTGACGGCAAAGTGGCCGCAGAGGCGACTTCACGTTTTATGGTAATTGGAAAAATGGAAGCAGGGAAAATGATTCACCAAGAATAATTGTTTAAATTTACTACGGTGCGGGGTAGACTAATCAGTAGTCTACTCTTTGGTTTAGAGAGGTGTATTTATGGTAACCAGTGAAGAAATATTGAAATTTATGCAGACGAGTGCGTACCGGCCCTTAACCTTAGAAGAATTAATTGAACATTTTGGCTTGGAAGACAGTGTGGAAAGGATAAGAGAATTTACAGCAATAATTAGGGAAATGGAACAAAAGGGGCAGATTATTCTAACCCGTAAAAAAAGGTACGGTTTACCGGAACATATGAATTTAATTGTAGGAAGAATTCAACGTAATCCAAAAGGTTTTGCTTTTTTAATTCCGGATAACCCGTTAAAACGTGATGTTTATCTAAAAAGTGAAGATTTAAACGGTGCTATGCACAACGACCGTGTTGTGGTGAGACTTCGTAAACATCTAGATCCGGATAAAAAGCAGGAAGGAGAGGTAATTAGAATCTTAGAAAGGGCCAACACCAGGGTAGTTGGTACTTTTGAAAGCAGCAGGTATTTTGGCTTTGTGATTCCCGATGATTCCCGTTTAGGCACCGATTTCTTTATCGGTAAAGATGATTTCAATGGTGCTCAGGATGGCATGAAGGTAGTAATTGAAGTAACCAAATGGCCTGAAAAGAGGCGGAGCCCGGAAGGTAGGGTAATAGAAGTCTTAGGACAGAAAGGTGACCCCGGTGTAGATGTTGTTTCTATTGTCAGAAAGTATCAACTACCTGAGGCATTTCCCCGTGAGGTTCTTGACTATGCGGAAAAAATTCCTTTTACAATTCCTCAGGAAGAGATGGCTAGGCGTCGGGATTTACGAGATTTACCTATGGTAACCATTGACGGGGAAGATGCCAAGGATTTGGATGATGCAGTTTCCCTGGAAGTTTTACCAAATGGCTTTTATCGTTTAGGGGTCCATATTGCAGATGTAGGACATTATGTAAGGGAAAATACCCCTTTAGATAAAGAGGCTCTGGCCAGAGGGACAAGCGTATATTTAGTGGACAGGGTCATACCCATGCTGCCTCCTCGCCTTTCTAACGGTGTTTGCAGTCTAAATGCCGGTGAAGATCGGTTAGCCATGTCCTGTTTTATGGTGATAAATCAAGAAGGAGAAATAATTGAACATGAGATTTGTGAATCGGTGATTAATGTTAATGAGCGCATGACTTATACTGATGTAAGCAAAATTTTAGTGGAAAAAGACCAAAAATTAAGGAACCGCTACCGTGATTTTGTGGAAACTTTTGAAAAAATGGCTGAACTATGTTTGATTTTAAGAAATAAGCGACTGAAACGGGGTGCCATTGATTTTGACTTTCCTGAAAGTAAAGTCCGCCTAGATGAAAACGGCAAACCTCTGGAAATCTATCGGCTGGAAAGAACCTTGGCTGACCAGATTATTGAAGAATTTATGATTTGTGCTAATGAAACTGTGGCTGAACATTACTACTGGCTGGAAACTCCTTTTTTATTCCGGGTACACGAAAAACCGGATACAGAGGACATAGAGGAACTAAACAACTTTCTAGCTATTTTTGGCTATTATATTAAAGGAACTGGAAATGATGTTCACCCAAAAGCTTTTCAAAATATAGTAGAAAAAGTTAAAGACAGACCGGAAGAGCGTGTCATCAATACGGTTATGCTGCGGTCCATGAAGCATGCTCGCTATGCAGGGGAGGCTTTAGGACATTTTGGCTTGGCTTCGAAATATTATTCCCACTTCACTGCACCAATCAGAAGGTATCCGGACTTGGCTATTCACAGGATAATTAAGGAGATGCTGCGTAATGGAGAAAAGTTAGATGAAAATCGTGAACAATATTTGCGTAATAAAATTAAGGAATATGCAGAGCACTCTTCTTTAAGAGAGCGGATTGCTGAAGAAGCTGAACGAGAAAGTGTAGAACTGAAAATGGTAGAATACATGAAACAATTCGAAGGGGAAATCTTTTCAGGTGTAATAAGTAGTGTAACTTCTTTCGGGTTATTTGTGGAATTGGAAAACTCTGTAGAAGGATTGGTCCATGTGTCTACCATGACCGATGATTTTTATCAGTTTGTGGAGAAGAATTTGACTCTACTGGGGGAACATACTAAGAAGTCTTATCATATAGGGCAGCAGGTAAAGGTGCAGGTTGTACGGGTAAATGTTGAGGAACGGCAAATTGATTTAGAACTGGTAGAGGAGTGACTAAAAAAGCATTATTGACTTTTAATCTGCATTTGTTATAATTTAGATACAATCTTTATTATTGCGCTAGTGGCTTATTATGTGCTATAATTATAACCCTGATTGCATTAATTCTTGCAAGTCCAGGGTTTTGTTTTGCTTAAAGTGTGGTGTAACTATGGAAAAGGTGAAGGTAATAACTGAAAACCGTAAAGCCAGGCATGATTATCACATTCTGGAAACCTATGAAGCAGGTATTGAGCTTAAAGGTACAGAAGTGAAGTCACTTAGGTCCGGTAAAGCCAACCTGAAGGATAGTTATGCCCAGGTGGAAAACGGAGAATTATTTCTATTTAACATGCATATAAGTCCTTATGAGCAAGGTAATCGTTTTAACGTAGATCCTGTCCGTAAAAGGAAATTACTTATGCATAAAAAAGAAATAATGCGTCTTTTAGGCAAAACAAAAGAAAAAGGCCTAACTCTGGTTCCTTTAAAAGCTTATTTTACCAGGGGCAAGGTTAAGATAGAATTGGCCTTGGCTAAAGGTAAAAAACTATATGATAAAAGAGAAGCCCAAGCCGAAAAATCCGCCCAACGTGATATTGATAAAGCTCTAAAACAGAGAATGTTTACGTAGCGAAACAAAAATTCACTGGCCCAGAGTATAAAAATATTA
>DGEF01000023.1:6104-15204 GCA_002385805.1 Peptococcaceae bacterium UBA3933 | reverse complement strand
GTCCTGTGGGATCTTGTAAGGCTTTTAAGCCGGAACCTCTGATTACAGGTACTTCATCACCTGGGAATTCGTATTCATTTAACAGTTCTCTTACTTCCATTTCTACTAGTTCTAATAATTCTTCGTCATCTACCATGTCAACTTTGTTTAACCAAACTACGATATATGGTACGCCTACTTGACGGGCTAAAAGAATATGTTCTCTTGTTTGAGGCATTGGACCGTCAGCTGCACTTACTACCAGAATTGCACCGTCCATTTGAGCTGCACCGGTGATCATGTTCTTTACATAGTCGGCGTGACCGGGGCAGTCTACGTGTGCATAGTGACGAGCATCTGTTTCGTACTCTACGTGAGATGTATTGATAGTGATTCCTCTTTCTCTTTCTTCAGGGGCTTTGTCGATTTCGTCGAATTTCTTTTGTTCAGCTTTACCTTGTAATGCTAATACTGCAGTGATTGCAGCGGTAGTTGTTGTTTTACCATGGTCAACGTGTCCAATGGTACCAATATTTACGTGGGGTTTTGTTCTTTCGAATTTTTGTTTTGCCATTTCTTTGATTTCCTCCTTTATTCCTTATATATAAAATAATAGTAAAAATTAACCACCTTGCCGTTTAGTGATAATTTCTTCGGCAATATTCTTGGGCACCTCTTCGTAATGGGAGAATTGCATTGTGTATAATCCTCGTCCTTGAGTCTTAGAACGTAAGTCAGTTGCATAACCAAACATTTCAGCTAATGGCACAAAACCTCTAATAACTTGGGTGTTTCCTCTGGTTTCCATGCCTTCAATACGTCCCCGACGAGAGTTCAAGTCGCCCATCACATCGCCCATGTACTCTTCAGGTACTACTACTTCTACCTTCATCACAGGTTCTAAAAGAACGGGGTTAGCCTTTTTACCGGCATTTTTGAAAGCCATCGAGCCGGCAACTTTAAAGGCCATTTCCGAAGAGTCAACTTCGTGATAAGATCCATCAACTAAAGTCGCCTTGATGTCAACTGCAGGGTAACCGGCTAAGATACCATTTTCCATAGCTTCCCGAATACCTGCATCAATAGGAGCAATATATTCTTTAGGCACTACGCCACCCACAATTTTGCTTTCGAATTGATAACCGGCTCCTGGTTCCAAAGGCTCAAATTCGACAATACAATGACCGTATTGACCACGACCACCGGATTGACGAACAAATTTACCTTCAGCTTTAACCTTACTCCGGATAGTTTCTTTATAGGCAACCTGAGGTTTGCCGATTGTGGCATTAACTTTAAACTCCCTTAACAGGCGGTCACAGATAATTTCTAAATGTAACTCGCCCATCCCAGCAATTAAAGTCTGACCTGTTTCGGCATCGGTATATGTTTTAAAGGTTGGGTCTTCTTCTGCTAATTTGCCTAAAGCAACACCCATCTTTTCCTGGTCAGCTTTGGTGCTAGGTTCAATAGCCACCCTAATAACCGGTTCAGGAAATTCCATAGATTCTAAGATTATTGGATGTTCTTCAGTACAAAGGGTATCACCAGTAGTGGTATCTTTTAAACCTACAGCAGCAGCAATTTCACCGGCATGAACCTCATCTATTTCCTGCCTGTGATTTGCATGCATCTGGAGAATCCGACCCAAGCGTTCCCTTTTACCTTTAGTTGAGTTGTATATATATGAACCTGCTTTCATAGTACCGGAATAAACACGGAAAAAGGCTAACTTTCCTACATAAGGGTCAGTCATGATTTTAAAAGCCAAAGCACTAAAAGGCTCCTGATCATCTGCTTGACGATATTGTTCTTCATCGGTATTCGGAATAATCCCGTGAACGGGAGGAATATCTTTAGGTGATGGGCAATAATCAACTACAGCATCCAACAAAAGCTGGACACCTTTGTTTTTAAAAGCAGACCCACATAGAACAGGTATCATCTTAACCCCTATAGTAGCCTTACGAATGGCACCAACAATTTCTTCTACAGTTAATTCTTCCCCTTCAAGGTATTTTATCATCAGGTCTTCATCTGTTTCAGCGACAGCTTCTAAAAGTTTTTCCCTGTATTCGGCTACTAGTTCTTTCATGTCTTCCGGAATTGATTGTTCTTCGGTACGAGTTCCTAAGTCATCTAAATAGTAATAGGCTTTTTGCCGTACCAGATCAACCATTCCTCTAAACTGGTCTTCACTACCGATAGGTAATTGTACAGGAATAGCGTTAGCCCCTAATCTATCCCTAATCTGCTGAACAACTCGTAGAAAATCCGCTCCCACTCTGTCCATTTTGTTAACAAAAGCGATTCTGGGAACACCGTATTTATCTGCCTGACGCCAAACGGTTTCTGATTGGGGTTCTACACCGCCGACAGCACAGAACACAGCCACGGCACTGTCCAGCACCCGCAAAGACCGTTCTACTTCAACAGTAAAATCAACGTGGCCTGGCGTATCTATAATATTTATACGATGTCCTTTCCACTCAGCAGTAGTTGCCGCAGAAGTGATAGTAATTCCCCGTTCCTGTTCTTGAGCCATCCAGTCCATAGTTGCAGAACCCTCATGGGTTTCTCCGATTTTATAAACACGTCCCGTATAGAACAGGATACGTTCAGTAGTTGTTGTCTTTCCGGCATCTATGTGCGCCATAATACCTATGTTTCGTGTTTTATCTAATGGAAAAGCTCGAGCCACAATAAATCCTCCTTAATTTACCACCGATAATGGGCAAAAGCTTTGTTGGCTTCAGCCATTTTATGAGTGTCTTCCTTCTTCTTAACAGCTGCACCAGTATTATTTGCAGCATCCATAATTTCAGCAGCTAATCTTTGTTGCATAGTTTTTTCGCCACGAGTTCGGGCATAAGCAACCAACCAACGAATTCCCAGTGTCTGCCGACGTTCCGGCCTAACTTCCACCGGTACCTGATAGTTGGCCCCGCCCACTCTTCGTGCTTTTACTTCTAAAACAGGCATAATGTTTTTAAGAGCTTCTTCAAAAACTTCTAAAGGTTCTTTGCCTGTTTTTTCCTTAACTATATCAAAAGCATTATAAACAATTCTTTCAGCAATACTCTTCTTGCCATCAAGCATTACCTGATTTATAAGTTTGGTAACTTTTTTACTATTATAAATGGGATCAGGTAATACATCCCTTTTTGGAACAGGACCTTTTCTAGGCATGTTCTCCCCCCTTACGCAGCTTATTTTTTACCTTTGGGCCGTTTTGTCCCATATTTAGAACGGGCCTGGCTACGATTTTGTACACCGGCGGCATCTAAAGTTCCCCGGATTAAATGGTAACGCACACCAGGTAGGTCTTTAACCCTACCACCTCTTACTAGGACAACAGAGTGTTCCTGCAAATTATGTCCGATACCAGGAATATAAGCAGTTACTTCGATACCGTTTGTTAGTCTTACCCTAGCTACTTTACGCAAAGCAGAGTTAGGTTTTTTAGGTGTAGTTGTATAAACTCTAGTACAAACCCCCCGCTTTTGTGGATTTTCCTTTAAAGCAGGAGAGGTTGATTTCTTTTGTAAACTTTTTCTGCCCTTTCTAATTAACTGACTAATTGTTGGCATAACCTACACCTCCTTCCTGGAGTCATCTGAAATTCTCATAAAAAATAATTGTTGAGCCGAGATTTGCTAAAAATCTCGACTCTTTAACCTTTAATCATTTTTGAGTATAGCAGCCGCAGCTGCACCTACTTCAATCCCAAAAGCTCTGCCTAACTCTTTCATCGTCGGAACCCGAATGATTTGCACGCCTTTTTCAAGGGCTAGAGTTTCTAAAGGTTCGGTAATCCTTTTTTCAGCATCTTTAGCTAAATATAAAACAGCAACTTGTTCCCTTTGCAAGGCTTTAGTAGTCTGTTTAGTACCTACAACTTTAGGTAGATTTTTCAACTCTGTCATCGCCACTAAAACCTCCCTGCCTTAGTACACACACTCGATAATTTTATCACCACATATTTTCACTGTCAAGATTAGGATTCTGCTAGTTCCTGGGTATTATCCTCGATAGTACTGATTTTTAAATTCCTGTATCTGCTCATACCCGTGCCGGCAGGAATAAGCTTACCGATAATCACGTTTTCCTTCAAGCCTAATAAAGGATCCACTTTTCCTTTAATAGCCGCCTCTGTTAGTACCCTGGTTGTTTCTTGGAAACTGGCCGCAGACAAGAAGGAATCGGTAGCCAGCGAAGCTTTAGTAATACCCAAAAGTACCGGTTTGGCTTTTGCCGGTTCGCCCCCTTGGGCGATTACTCTGTTATTTTCATCTTCAAATTCAAAGACATCCACTAGACCACCAGGTAAGAGATCCGTATCCCCTGCTTCTTCTACTTTAACTTTGCGCAGCATCTGTCTAATCATTACTTCGATATGTTTATCATTAATGTCTACACCCTGTAAGCGGTAAACTTTTTGCACTTCATGTAAAAGATAGGACTGAACACCGCGCACTCCTTTGATTTTCAACAAATCATGAGGGTTAACAGATCCTTCTGTGAGCTCATCACCTGCTTCAACTTGTTGCCCATCAACTACTTTAATTCTGGAACCATAAGGTACCTGGTAACTCTTAACCTCTGTTCCTTCTGAAATAATCTCTATTTCCTTGCGTGTTTTAGTATCATTTATTTTAACGATACCGCTGGTTTCAGCAATAATAGCCTGCCCTTTGGGTTTCCTAGCTTCAAATAATTCTTCAACCCGAGGCAAACCTTGAGTAATGTCATCCCCGGCAACTCCACCGGTATGGAAAGTACGCATTGTTAATTGTGTACCAGGCTCACCAATGGATTGAGCGGCGATAATACCTACAGCCTCACCTATATCTACAAAATGTCCGGTAGCTAAATTACGTCCATAACATTTACGACATACGCCATAACGGGTTTTACAGGTTAAAGCACTTCTTATTTCTACTTTTTCAATTCCGGCCTTTTCAATAAGCTCAGCCTGTTCATCAGTAATCATTTCATCGGCTCTGGCCAATACTTCACCCGTTTGGGGATGAACTACATCTTTAACAGGGAAACGTCCCGCAATACGTTCTTCTAATTTTTCTATTACCTCATTGCCGTTTTTAATTGGCCCAACTTCGATACCTTCCTGAACACCACAGTCATCTTCCCGTACAATTACGTCTTGAGCCACGTCTACCAAACGTCTGGTTAAGTAACCGGAGTCAGCAGTTCTTAAAGCAGTATCGGCTAGACCTTTACGAGCACCGTGGGTGGAAATAAAGTATTCCAAAACCGTCAGACCCTCTCTAAAGTTCGCCTTAATAGGCAATTCGATAGTTCTTCCGGAAGGGTCAGCCATTAAGCCCCTCATCCCGGCCAACTGACGAATCTGTTGAATATTACCCCGGGCCCCGGAGTTAGCCATCATGTAGATATTATTAAAGGGATCCAGGCTATCCAATAGAGACTGGGTAACGGCTTCTGTTGCTTTGTTCCAAACATCTATAATCAACTGGTAACGCTCTTCTTCTGTAATTAAGCCTCTTCTAAATTTTTGTTCTATGTTTTCTACCGTAGTTTCTGACTGGGATATGATATCCCTTTTAGCCTCAGGAACCACAATATCACGAACACTAATAGTTATTCCCGCTTGAGTAGAATATTTAAAGCCTAATTTTTTAATCCCGTCTAACATATTGGCGGTAGCAGCAGAACCGAACTTATCGTAACACTTAGCCACAATTTTACCTAAAACTTTTTTCGTGACTACTTCACCATAATTTCTTATTTCCGGAGGAATAACCGAATTAAAGATAACCCTACCGGCAGTTGTTGTTATCATCTCCCCATTAGGCAGGCGAACCTTAATGGGGGCATGTATGTCGATAGTTTTGGCCTCATAGGCCATTATCACTTCTGCCTCATCTTTAAAGACCTTTCCTTCCCCAAAGGCACCAGGTTTGGCTACCGTCAAATAATAGGAGCCTAGTACCATATCCTGAGTGGGGGTTACAACCGGTCGCCCATCTTTAGGGTTCAATATATTATGAGCTGACAGCATTAAAATCCTGGCTTCCGCCTGGGCCTCTGCCGATAAAGGTACGTGTACGGCCATTTGGTCACCGTCAAAGTCAGCATTATAGGCCGTACAAACCAAAGGATGCAACTGGATAGCTCTACCTTCAACTAAAACAGGTTCAAAAGCTTGAATCCCTAAACGGTGCAAGGTAGGCGCCCTGTTTAAAAGAACTGGATGTTCTTTAATAACCTCTTCCAATACATCCCAGACCTCAGTTTTAACCCTTTCCACCATTCGTTTAGCGCTTTTAATATTATGGGCATGGCCGTCATTGACCAGTTTTTTCATAACAAAAGGTTTAAACAATTCCAAGGCCATTTCTTTAGGTAAACCACATTGGTGTAATTTAAGTTCAGGGCCAACTACGATTACCGACCGACCTGAATAATCCACCCTTTTTCCTAGCAGGTTTTGACGAAAACGGCCTTGTTTTCCTTTAAGCATATCGCTTAAAGATTTAAGGGGACGATTACCCGGTCCGGTAACGGGACGGCCTCTCCGGCCGTTATCGATTAAAGCATCTACTGCTTCCTGAAGCATTCGTTTTTCGTTACGAACAATTATATCCGGTGCACCTAAATCTAACAGCCTTTTTAAACGGTTGTTCCGGTTAATAACTCGTCGATATAAATCATTTAAGTCAGAGGTAGCAAACCGGCCACCGTCTAACTGCACCATAGGCCTTAGTTCCGGCGGAATAACCGGTAATACATCTAAGATCATCCAGGAAGGCTTGTTGCCTGACTTTTTAAAGGCCTCCACTACTTCCAACCGGCGAATGGCTCTAATTTTCCTTTGCCCTGTGGTATCTTTGATTTCCTGACGTAATTCTGCATATAAGCTATCTAAATCAATCTCTTCCAACAGTTTTTTAATGGCTTCTGCACCGATACCTACTTCAAACCGGTTGCCATATTTATCTTTATATTCCCGGTATTCAGCCTCTGTTAACAACTGTTTCTTCATGAGAGGTGTATCACCGGGGTCAATCACTATATATGAAACAAAATAAATTACTTTTTCCAAAGACCTAGGAGACATATCCAAGATTAAACCCATGCGACTGGGTATGCCTTTAAAATACCAGATATGGGAACAGGGTGCAGCCAATTCAATATGTCCTAAACGTTCTCTTCTAACCTTTGAGCGAGTAACTTCTACACCACATCGATCACAAATAATTCCTTTATAACGAACCCTTTTATATTTACCACAGTGGCATTCCCAATCCCGAGTCGGGCCGAAAATCTTTTCACAAAACAACCCTTCCCGTTCCGGTTTTAAGGTTCGATAATTAATAGTCTCCGGTTTTTTAACCTCTCCACTGGACCAGGCACGGATCTGTTCCGGAGAAGCTAAACCAATTCGCATTCGGTCAAAATTATTAACATCTAACAAGGGCCTCGCTCCCTTCCCTAAACATATAATTTTTCTTTTTATTTAAGCAGTCAATCTAATCAGATAAAGTCATCCTCATCTTTTCCGATTTCCTCATCATCTAAATCTATTTTTAAGTCATTGAAATCTATATCTTCATCCTCATCTTCTACATCTGACTCATCTTCCACATCTTCAGGAGAAGATTGGTCTTCTTTTTCTTCTTCTCCCTGAATCTCTAAGCCTAATTCTTTAGCTGTTTCTGCTATATCTTCCTCAACCTCTAGGATTTCTATTTCCTCATCATCTTCGGAAAGAATTCTTACATCTAAAGCGAGACTTTGTAGTTCTTTGATAAGCACCTTAAAGGATTCAGGTACTCCCGGTTCAGGAATATTTTCACCTTTAACAATAGCTTCATATGTCTTAACACGACCCACTACATCGTCGGATTTTACCGTTAAGATTTCCTGTAATGTATAGGCAGCTCCATAGGCTTCTAAAGCCCATACCTCCATTTCACCAAACCGCTGACCGCCAAACTGAGCTTTACCGCCTAAGGGTTGTTGCGTTACTAATGAATAGGGACCAGTAGAACGAGCATGAATTTTATCGTCAACTAAGTGAGCTAATTTAAGCATATACATATAACCCACAGTAACCGGGTTATCAAAATATTCCCCGGTGCGACCGTCCCTCAAGGGAAGTTTGCCGCTGGGATCATAACCTGCCTTTTCCAGCATCTCCGCAATATCTCTTTCCTCTGCCCCATCAAAGACAGGAGAAGCCATATATAGCCCTAAGGCCTTGGCCGCCAGTCCTAAGTGGGTCTCTAAAACCTGACCTATATTCATCCGGGAGGGAACCCCCAGAGGATTTAAAACAATTTCTACAGGAGTACCGTCAGGTAAAAAGGGCATATCCTCTTCTGGTAAAATCCTAGAAATTACCCCTTTATTTCCATGACGGCCCGCCATTTTATCACCCTGGGAAATCTTACGTTTTTGGGCGATATAAACCCGCACAATCTCATTAACCCCAGGCGCCAACTCATCACCATTTTCCCGAGTAAACACTTTTACATCAACTACAATTCCTGCTTCCCCATGAGGCACTCTTAAGGAAGTATCCCTGACTTCACGGGCTTTTTCACCAAAAATGGCTCTTAATAACCTTTCTTCCGCAGTAAGTTCTGTTTCACCTTTAGGTGTAACCTTACCTACCAGAATATCTCCCGGTCTTACCTCGGCGCCAACCCGGATTATTCCTCGTTCATCTAAATTCTTTAAAACATCTTCCCCTACATTGGGAATATCACGTGTAATTTCTTCCGGACCCAACTTGGTATCCCGGGCATCACACTCGTACTCTTCAATATGGATAGACGTATAGTGGTCTTCTTTCACCAGTTTCTCACTTATTAAAATAGCGTCCTCGTAGTTATACCCTTCCCAGGTCATAAACGCTACCAGTACGTTACGGCCTAAAGCCAACTCACCATTATCTGTGGAAGGACCGTCGGCAAGAATCTCACCTTTTTCCACTCGCTGACCTTTCTTAACTAAAGGCTTTTGATTAATACATGTTCCTTGGTTGGATCTGGCAAATTTCGTAAGTTTATATGTATCAATACCGCCTTCGTCATTTTGAACAATGATTTCATTAGCCGTAACTCTTTTCACT
>DGEF01000023.1:0-5948 GCA_002385805.1 Peptococcaceae bacterium UBA3933 | reverse complement strand
AGGTGCATCAGTTCTTAATAAAGGTACGGCTTGCCGCTGCATGTTGGCTCCCATCAAGGCCCGGTTAGCATCATCATGTTCTAAAAAGGGAATCATTGCCGTAGCAATAGAAACAACCTGTTTCGGGGAAACATCCATGTAATCCACACGATCAGAATCTACAACTAATATTTCACTGCCATAACGAGCATTTACCTTTTTCTCCGCAAATCTACCTTCTTCATCTAAAGGAGCGTTGGCCTGAGCTATAACATAAAGGTCTTCTTCATCAGCTGTAAGATATTCGATAATATCTGTAACTTTACCGGTTTCTTTATCAACCTTTCGGTAAGGTGTTTCAATAAACCCAAACTCATTTATCCGGGCGTAGGTACTCAAAGAGTTTATCAAACCGATGTTGGGACCTTCCGGAGTTTCAATGGGGCACATCCGTCCATAGTGAGAATGGTGTACGTCACGCACTTCAAAACCGGCTCTTTCCCGGCTCAACCCACCTGGACCCAGAGCACTAAGCCTTCTTTTATGTGTAAGTTCAGCTAAAGGGTTAGTTTGATCCATAAATTGGGATAATTGGCTGGAACCGAAAAACTCCTTAATAGCCGCCACTACCGGACGAATATTAATTAATATCTGAGGAGTGATTACATCAACATCCTGAATAGTCATTCTTTCCCTGACTACTCGCTCCATGCGAGATAACCCGATCCGGAACTGGTTCTGCAAGAGTTCTCCAACAGACCGCAGGCGACGATTACCTAGATGATCTATATCGTCAGGCTTCCCTTCTCCGGTAATCATTTTGATTAAATATTTAACAACAGCAATAATATCTTCTTTTGTTAGATGACGTATATCTTTATCGACATCCAGATTTAATTTTTTATTTAATTTATAGCGGCCTACTTTAGCTAAATCATACCGCTTAGGATCAAAAAACAAGGAATTTAATAAAGAACGAGCACTGTCTACAGTGGGAGGCTCTCCCGGACGCAATCTTTTATAAATCTCAACGAGGGCTTCTCCTTCCGAGTCAGTATGATCCCTTTCTAAAGTCATTCTGATTCGCTCATCACCGTCAAACAATTCCAGTATCTGCCCATTGCTGGAGTAACCTAATGCACGTAACAAAACTGTTACCGGCAATTTCCTTGTTCTATCAATTCGTACGAACAAATTCTCATTTACATCAGTTTCAAACTCCAACCAGGCACCTCTATTAGGGATAATAGTAGCAGTATAAAGCCTTTTTCCACTGGGATCAATATTTACTGCATAATAAACACCGGGTGAACGAACTAATTGGCTGACAATAACCCTCTCTGCACCATTAATAATAAAAGTACCTTTGGGGGTCATTAAAGGGAAATCCCCCATAAAAACTTCCTGTTCTTTTACCTCACCGGTTTCTTTATTAATTAAGCGAACTTTTAAACGCAAGGGGGCTGCATAGGTCATATCTCTTTCTTTACATTCATCAATATCATATTTGGGTTCCCCCAGAGTATAATCAACAAACTCTAAAATCAAATTTCCGGTAAAATCCTGAATAGGAGAAATATCTTGGAAAGTTTCTCGCAAACCTTCCTCCAGAAACCACTGATAAGAGTTTTGTTGAATTTCAATAAGGTTGGGCATCTCCATTATTTCTTTAATCTTTGCAAAACTATGCCTTTTACGGCGCATACCTACCGGACTAACCAATTACTTTCACCCCTTAGCCTTATTTAAAAGATAAAAAAAAATTAGTAAAGCAAGGTATCATACCTCGCTTAAGTCAACAACAATCACCTTAAATATTTTTGCCAAAAATATGCACGTATATTCTTTAATATGTAAGACTCGCACAAGTTTCGCATTCTATAATGCTAGCACAACGTTGGGGTAATGTCAAGGGAAATCATTCCCTAGTGACTAAACTTTGTCACTAGGGAAAGGGCTAAGGTTTAGGTTAAGGTTAAGAATATTAAACCACCAATGAACACTAATATTGGAAAGGCATTACAGCTCTTGGAGCGGCATCTGATTTTGAAATATGACCCGATAATTAACCCGGACTTAGCCTCAACCTTAACCTAAATAAAAAACACCCCCACGGGGTGTTTTTTATTTGACTACTTAATTTCAACAGCAGCTCCGGCTTCTTCAAGTTTCTTCTTGATTTCTTCAGCTTCAGCTTTTTCAACTTTTTCTTTAACAGGCTTAGGAGCACCGTCAACTAGATCTTTTGCTTCTTTTAAGCCTAAACCAGTGATTTCACGAACAACTTTAATTACGTTGATTTTCTTGTCACCAGCAGATTTTAAGATTACATCAAATTCAGATTGTTCTTCTTGAGCTTCAGCTTGAGGAGCTGCGCCAGGAACTGCAGCAGCTACAGCTACAGGAGCAGCAGCACTAACACCAAATTCATCTTCAAAAGCTTTAACTAACTCAGATAACTCTAAAACAGAAAGACCTTTCACTAATTCAATAATTTCATTAACTTTTGACATTTATTTTTTCCTCCTTAAATTCACCTTAATATTTTTTTAATTTAAGCACATTTTAAGAAGCTTGAGCTTCTTTGAGTTTGCGAACCTCTTCCAAAGCATAGCCCAGTTTTCTGATAGGACCTTGTAAAACATTGACCAAGCCGGCAATAGGAGCCTGGAAGACGGAAGCCACTTGAGCCAACAAAACTTCTCTGGAAGGTAAATCAGCTAAGGCTTTAATTTCGGCTAATCCGATAACCTTACCTTCCAATACGCCTCCTTTAATTTCTAAGTTTTTATGGTCTTTAGCAAACTTAGATAAAACTTGCGCAGGTGCAACAGCATCATTAAGGCCAAAAGCGACTGCAGTAGGTCCTTGAAAATACTCATCAACACCTTCTATTCCGGCATTTTTGGCAGCAATTTTTAATAATGTGTTTTTCACGACCTTAAATTCAACACCTGCTTCTCTTAACTTCTTTCTGAGCTCGGTAACTTCAGCTACGTTTAAACCCCGGTAATCAGTAATTATAACTGATTGAGAACCGGAAAATTTTTCTGTCATTTCAGCCACAATTTGTTTTTTTGTTTCGAGGCTACCCAATTGATTGTTCACCTCCTTAAATTGAGTCTATTAATATGTGAGTTTATTAGTGGGCGAGTGAGCGAGTGAGCGTGAAACCAGCCACTAGCCTCTAATCTACTAGTCACTAGTAACTAGTAACTAAAATAAAAACTGCCTCTGTAGAACACAGAGGCAGAGAATAATACTAATCTATACTACTCAAAGCCAGCCTCGGTAGGATATTAAGTCTTATCAGACACCTACTGTCTACAGCAACGCTTTTATCTATATTAAATTAACAATATAAATAATAATCAATTGGGCCGGCTTTGTCAACTTTGAATTAGGATAATTTCATAGGATTAATTTTAACACCCGGTCCCATTGTCGAAGAAACAGTAACACTTCTAATATACTGTCCTTTAGCACCGGAAGGTTTAGCTTTTATTAAAGCGTCCACCAAAGTTTGGAAGTTCTCCTCTAGCTTTTCCAAATCAAAGGAGACTTTACCAATAGGAGCGTGAATAATACTGGTTTTATCTACACGGTACTCAATTTTACCGGCTTTAACTTCTTTAACGGCTTTCTCTACATCAAAGGTTACAGTACCGGTTTTAGGGTTGGGCATTAAACCTTTAGGTCCCAATAAGCGGCCCAGTTTACCTACCATGCCCATCATATCGGGAGTAGCAATAGCTACATCAAAACCAAACCAGCCTTCCTGAATTTTGGCAACCATATCTTCAGCACCTACAAAGTCTGCTCCGGCTGCTTCTGCCTCTTTGGCTTTTTCCCCTTTAGCAAATACTAAAACCTTTCTGGTCTTACCGGTACCATGAGGTAAAACTACGGCACCTCTTACCTGTTGATCCGCATGACGTGGATCAACACCTAATTTAAAGGCTGCTTCTACAGTTTCGTCAAATTTAGCATTAGCCAATTTTTTTACCAGTTCTAATGCCTCTTTAGGTTCATAATAAGCATGACGATCAACTTGCTTTAAACTTTCCAGATATCTTTTCCCATGTTTAGGCATAATAAATTCCTCCTTAGTGGTATTAACGGATTTTTTCCTCCCACGATATTTAGTGGCTAGTGGCTAGTTTATGGTAGCTAGCCAATTTAGCCTTCTACGATTTCAATACCCATGCTGCGGGCTGTACCTTCTATCATCCGCATAGCAGCTTCAACACTTGCAGCATTTAAATCCTGCATCTTTTGTTCGGCAATTTCCCGAACTTTAGATAAAGGTACCTTAGCTACTTTATTACGGTTGGGTTCACCTGAAGCCCGTTCAATACCGGCAGCTTTTTTCAACAGTACTGCAGCCGGGGGAGTTTTAGTAACAAAAGTAAAGGAACGATCAGCATAAACTGTAATCTCTACAGGAATAATCAAACCTGCTTGATTTTTAGTTCTTTCATTAAACTCTTTGCAAAAACCCATAATATTAACACCATGTTGACCTAATGCCGGTCCAACAGGGGGTGCTGGATTAGCTTTACCTGCAGGTACCTGTAATTTTATAAACCCTATAACCTTCTTTGCCATTTACGGTACACCTCCTTAGACAAGTTTACAACTCTGAAATAAGAAACACCCTATGCTTTTTCGACCTGAGAGAATTCAAGTTCAACAGGCGTCTCCCGGCCAAACATAGAAAGTAATACTTTTACCTTTCCTTTATCGGGATAAATTTCTTCTACAACACCTAAGAAATTTTCAAAAGGTCCACTGGAGACCCGGACATTTTCTCCAACTTCCAAATCAATCCTGGCTTTAGGTTCCTCAATGCCCATTTGTTTAAGTAAACTTTTAACTTCAGCATCCTGTAAAGGTACCGGTTTGGAACCCGTACCAACAAAACCGGTAACTCCTGATGTGTTGCGTACAACATACCAGGAATCATCCGTCATAATCATTTCCACTAAAACGTAACCTGGAAATACTTTACGCTTAGTAAGCTTACGTTTGCCGTCTTTTATTTCCATCTGTTCTTCCATGGGAACTAAAATACGAAAAATTTTATCTCCCATATTCATCGATTCTATACGTTTTTCCAGGTTAGCCTTAACTTTATTTTCATAGCCGGAGTAAGTATGAATAACATACCATTTCTTTTCCATAACACAAGGGCCCTAATTCAAATAAAAGGACCCCCACCCCCTAAACAGCCAAATATATTAAACCAACAACTCCATAATAGTGCTGAGAATGGAGTCAACAATAAAAATCATGGCCGAAACAATAACAACTGCTACAAGAACAACAGATGTGTAAGTTACCAGCTCTGATTTATTAGGCCAATGAACCTTTTTTAATTCATTCCAGGCACTTCGAAGGTATCTCCTTACCTTTCCCAAAAAGCCAGGGCTTTTGGTTGCAACTTGTTTTCCACTCATAGCATCCACATCCTAATTACTTATTACTTAGTCTCTTTATGAACAGTGTGTGTTTTACAAAAAGGACAATATTTTTTTAGCTCAATTCTATCAGGGTTATTCTTTTTATTTTTATTAGTGCTATAATTACGGCGCTTACAATCAGTACAAGCTAAAGTGATACCAACGCGCACTGCCGCCACCTCCTAGTACAAATATACACTTTCCTAGTATATCATTTTTTATCAGTACCTTATCTACTTTAGCACACCAATATCAAGCATGTCAACAATAATTTATAATGGTTAATCTTTATAAGTTAATGGTTAATATTCTATGTTTTACCGTTGAATTAATTCTTAATTATTATTTATTTCCATTAACAATAGTTTTAATCAATAAAAATAACAAATCAAGAAGCAGGACTGGTGTCCTGCTTCTTGACAGTCAAAAACCATTCCTGATATTGCCGTAATGCTCACAGGCAGATAATTATTCGATAATTTGCGAAACAACACCGGCACCAACAGT
>DGEF01000018.1:16045-25107 GCA_002385805.1 Peptococcaceae bacterium UBA3933 | reverse complement strand
AGATGTGTATAAGAGACAGGGGAATTTCCAGATGTTTCCCAGACCAATAGCTGACCCTGCTGCAGCCATAATAAACCCTAAACGTGTAGCCCAGTTTTCGCGTTTTCCTATTGTTTTACCTTCCAAAATAAATTCCCTCCCTGTTGTTTAAAATTTCTAAAGATTAGCAATCTATTATATAACTGTTTTTAATTATACTAAGAAAAATTAATTTAAACAATATAAATCTACAAAAAACTTAATATTTTTTAACTTATAAATAATTAGTTTATAAAGTTAAAAACCCTGTAAGTAAATTCTTACAGGGTTTGGGTCTAGAAGTTATGTTTAATCCAATATTTTTACCCAACAAAATTCATCTTCCACTATACCGTATTGGATGCCTGTTAAATAATCATATAATTTTCGCGCTATACTGTTTTCAGTATAATCACCTATATCCATCTCCACATCGGCATAAACTAATTTCCCTACAGGGGAAATAACAGCCGCCGTACCTGTACCAAAGACTTCTTCCAACCACCCTTTCTTATAAGCATCCACAACCTCCTCAATACTTATCCTGTATTCTTTTACAGGGACTTGCCATTTCTTTAAAACTTTTAAAACAGAATCTCTGGTTATACCCGGCAGAATAGTTCCTGTTAGAGGAGGAGTTATTACCTCACCCTTTATTTTAAAGAATATATTCATAGTCCCTACTTCTTCAATATATTTTCTTTCCACACCATCTAACCAGAGAACCTGGGTAAAACCTTTCTGTTTTGCTTCTTCCTGGGCTAAAAGGCTGGCCGCATAATTAGCCATTGTTTTGGCTTCTCCTAAGCCACCGCGAACTGCCCGTACATAATTTTTTTCCACCATAATGCTAACCGGCTTAAGGCCTTCCGGGTAATAAGCCCCTACCGGAGATAAAACGATAAATAACTTGTACTCTTCTGCAGGTCTAACCCCCAAAAAAGGCTCGGTAGCAATAATAAAGGGTCTGATATAAAGAGAAGTTCCCTGCTCAGTAGGTACCCAATCTTTTTCTATTTCCAGTAATTTTTCCAAAGCTTCAAGCATAAATTCAACATCAACCTGGGGTATACATAGTTTTTCGGCTGACCTGTTTAACCTTTCGAAATTATCCCGTGCCCTGAATAGTTGAATTTTTCCTTCCTTGGTTTTATAAGCTTTTAATCCTTCAAAAATGCCCTGCCCATAATGCAAGCAACAAGCAGCCGGGTCCATGTTAATATTATCGTAAGGTTCTATCCTTCCGTTGTGCCATCCTTGTGCTTTGGTATAATCCATCACAAATAAATGATCTGTAAATACTGTCCCGAAACCGGCAACCCGGGCAGGTTTCTCTTTAGGTGATTTTGTTAAATTAATTTGTAAACTACCCATCTTTCACTCCTCCTCTTCCTGCGAATCATTATTATATAATAAACATGGATATTAATGTATATTATATAATAACGATTCGCTTTTGTAAAAAAAATTTTATGGTTGCCGGCCTAACTTATCGATAAAGCGTAATAAAGAATACCTCTCGATTAAAGCTGATAAAGATTTTTGCTCCGTATAGTAGTGTAAATAAGCCAGGAAAAAAACCAGAATAACTTTCGAACCCTGGCCTAAATTTGTAACCAAAACCAGGCCTATCGACATGCCTAAAAAATTAGAACCCGCATCACCTAACATTACCCTTCCTTTTAAATCCCAAGAAGCATAACTAAATAAACTGGCCAAAAAAACCCCTAAAAAAAACCGGCTGGCGGGATAAAGTAAAACTAAAAGCATAGCAAGAAGAAAATATACTTTTATTACCCTTCCCGGTCTTAAATCAAGTAAATTAAAACTATTGGTAGTTAAGATTAAAAGGAAAAAATTTATTATTACCTCAATAAAATTACCGGTTAACAGCCAAGAAGTAAGAAAACTAAAAAGAGAAATAGTAATTGCCTTTAATGCGCCAGTGGTCAATTGTCCATCATGGAAAAGTTTTAACAAATGACCTTTTAATCCTTTAACTTGATGGTTGCCTAATAAATCATCTAAAAAGCCCACCAGTATAGTAATAGTTAAGATTAAACTAAACAAAAAAAAGTCCGTCTCTCCAACTAATTTTCCGTAAACAACTAATAATGGTATTACTGCCAGCCATGTTACCAATCCCATTCCTATGGGAATATTCCTGCCTATATAATTTTCCCTGACTGCCCCTCCCTTAGTTAGCAGTGAAGCCACTAAAGGAAGAAGCAATCGGGTTAATAAAAAACTAAGTAAAATTAGAAGAAGGACCATTTCCGCCAACCCTTTTTAGTTAAAGTATAAAATACATCTTTAAATTGTTTTCCCCTATGAAGAAAACCTTCCCAGTTGCGGCCTGTTTCGGCATGTCCCATATTTGTGAAAACTTCCACAATCCTGTACCCTTTTAAACAGGCGTCAATAGTCATTCCTACTTCTACCCCAAAACCGCCCGCTAAAGGCAATAAATCTAAAAAAACCTGTTTGGACATTAACCTCTGACCGGATAATGGTGCTAAAAATACGTTTTTTGTCATTATTTTTAGCCCTAATGAAGCCAGATTCTTAACTAAACCTACGCCTCCTTTTTTTACAGCCGGTGGGAATACGGCAATGGCCATATCATAATTTCCCTCAAAAACAGGTGGGATTAACTTTTTTAACTCAGAGGCTGTCTCCTCTAAATCTGCATCTATTAAGGCCACCCAATCTTTGCTAATATATTTCGCTCCTTCGTTTAAAGCCGCTCCCTTTCCCCGATTTGCAGATAGCTTGATCACTTGAGCTCCTGCCTTTGAGGCTACGAGTGCCGTATTATCCCAGGAACCGTCGTCAATAACAATAATTTGCTTAACTTCTTTTAGTTTATATAGCGATTCAATAGTCCGGGTGATTTTATTTTCTTCATTATAAGCCGGAATAAGAACACTTATTTCCAAACTAATTAGTCACCTCTTTATCTGTAAACTGTCCAGAGTCCATCAACTGCAAAACTAAAGCTATTTGACCATAAATGTTATCAAAATTTTCAATACTAAAAACACCCGGGAAATTATTCAGTTCTGCCAGTAATGAATTTTTGCTTTTACCTGTATGAACTATATATACAGGTAAATTTTTTTCCAGAAATTTAATAATTGAAATTTTCAATTCTGAAAACAGTTCTTGCTCCCTTTCTTCCACAGAATCTAGAAAGATTATTCCATCTAAAGGTTGGTCATGGGTGCCCATGGTTTCCATAAACTGATTTTCTGTCAAAAACCCTACAAGCTCTCCCTGCTCCCCTTTCAGAATAAATTTTCCGATTTCTTCAACAAATAAATTAACATTTTCTATCCGGATAGCCTCTTGACTAAAAAAATTGGCGGTAATTATTCCTGCTCCCGCTTCCTCTAATATTTTTATAACTTCCGGAGTGTATTCATTTTGACCTATCTGCACAATAGCAAAATTTCTACCCTGTAATTTATCACGGATAAAATGTATCCTGTTTTCCAGCATAAAATTTTGATAAAAAGCTAACTGAGAGTTTTTTTCATTTAATTCTAACTTTAAATTTTTAGTCTCCTGCCTTAAACTTAAATAATCTTCTTCTAACCTTTCAATCAAAGCCCTCTGTTCATTGGCTACATTTTCCATAAAATCTTGACCCACTAAAGTACTGCCAATTAATATTCCTAAACCCAAAGCTATAAAAATTGCTACTAAGGAGGCTATATGATACCGGAAATCAATAATCAATTAATTCTCCCCCTAGATCCTCATTAAAAGGCGCAACTTTAAGATTAGTATGCGCCAAAACTGATTTAAAATAGGTGAAACAGAAAAAACAATAAAAATAGGAATTAAACCAGCAATAAATATCTTGGCTAAATGGCTGAAACGTAATTTAGGCCGGTATAGTTTACTGACACCTTTGGCATCTATTAATTTTTGTCCTATTTTTATTCTTACTAAAAAAGTACTGGCCATTCCTGAACGTCCCTTTTCTAAAAAATCAATCATATTGGAGTGAGTGCCGACGGCAACGATTAATTCCGCTCCTTTGGCATAAGCTAATAACATAGCCGCATCTTCACTGGTACCGGGAGCCGGAAAAAGAATATATTTTAAACCCAGTTTTTTTAATCTTTCGATACCGGGGGCTTTTCCATTGAGGTAAGCATGAACTACTAATTCAGCTTTACTCTTTAAGGTCCTGTCACTGATACTGTCCATATCACCGATAATCAAATGGGGACGATAACCTAGTTCTACTAAAGCATCTGCCCCTCCGTCCACACCTATTAACACTGGTTTTACTTCGTTTAGATAGGGTCTAATGGCCAGTAAATCTTCTTTATATCCTTTTCCCCGAACTACAATTACCACATGCTTACCGGAAATCTTTGTGGCGATTTGAGGATAAACCAGGTTATTTAAGATCAATTCCTTTTCTCTTAGAGCGTAACTTAAAGTATTGGTAACAAATTTATTTAATTCAAAATTTATATTTTTTTGAGTCTGGGCCAAAAGATTTGTTAATCGTTCATAATCCATAATTTTCCCGGAGCCTATCAGTTTATCTTCACACCAGATTTCGGTGTTTTTAATAGATACCATTTGCCCATCTACTAATTCCATAATCCCAGGGCCGATATTATCAATAAGAGGAATACCCGCATTTAATAAAACTCCCGGTCCTTGGTTAGGGTATTTACCCGTGATAGAGCTACTGGCATTTAAAACAGCCTTAACTCTGGCCTCCACTAAAGCCTGAGCCGCAACTTCATCTAAATCGGGATGATTAATGACAGCAATTTGTCCCGGGTGAATCCTCTTAGTTAAATTTTTAGTCTTTTCGTCAACTACAACTTTGCCTTTTAACAGCAAGTTGATGCACTCCTACATCCGTTATCTATTTTCAGATAATTTTGCTTTTACTTTTAGTATTCGATAGAAAAGACTTTGTATACATAACCCGTTTTACACTTTATTTCCAGGCTAAGACCATTGTCCAGAAACTACATCCTTGTTATAATAACAAAGGGAACATTTGTTCGGAGAGGTGTTTTAGATGATTGATTACACCCTGTTACCTGAACACCGAATTTTATGTATAGATATAAAAAGCTTTTATGCCAGTTGCGAGTGTGTGGCGCGGGGCTTAGACCCTTTAAATTCCTATTTGGCCGTAATTGGTGATAAAAATATTGCCTCCAGTATTGTACTGGCTGCCAGTCCCAAATTAAAGAAAGATTTTGGGATTAAAACAGGAAGTCGCCTGTTTGAAATTCCCCGCCAACCTTTTATCCATCTGGCAGAAGCCCGCATGTCCTATTACTTGGAAATGTCCATGAAAGTAATTAATTTGTTAAATAATTTTGTACCCCTGGAATTTATTCATATTTACAGTGTGGATGAATGCTGGGTTTGTCTGGACGGCACCGAAAAACTGTGGGGAGATACATGGACTGCAGCTCAAAAAATCAAAAATGCAATTTTCCAAGAATTAGGCTTACCCTGTTGTATCGGGATAGGTCCTAATAAATTTTTGGCCAAAGTAATTCTGGATGTAGAAGCTAAAAAAAGCCCTTTAGGAATAGCGGAATGTAGGTACAAAGATGTGCCCCATAAACTTTGGGATAAACCAGTGGAACAAATCTGGGGTATTGGTAGCAGAATGAAACGGAATTTAAACAACATGGGAATTATCACCTTAGGTGACTTAGCTCATTATCCTTTACCTCAATTAAAAAAAAGATTTGGCATTATGGGAGAACAACTTTATAACCATGCCTGGGGAATTGACCTTTCCCCGGTGACTAGCAGTAATTACCAAGAACAGCAAAAAAGTTTTGGCCAGGGCATAACTTTAGCCAGGGACTATACCCGGCTTAATGAAATTCAAACAGTGATTTTAGAGCTGTGCGAAGAGGTGACCAGGAGGATGAGACAGTTTAAAAAATGCGGAAAAACCGTGAGCCTAGCATTAAGATATGGATACTCCCATGGTGGAGGTTTTCACTCCGCTCACACTATTACCACTCCCACTAATATTACTAAAGACATCTACAACACTTGTCTGCACATTTTAAAAGAAAATTATCGGGGTCAGCCGGTGCGGAAAATTTACGTAACCGTAGGTAATCTTACTGATGACCAAACTATCCAAACAGCTCTATTCCAGGATAGACTAAAGGAACACAAAATCGGCTATATCCAAGACGAAATTCGCCAAAAGTTTGGTAATGACGCTATTTTACGGGCTGTTAGCTTTACCGGCGGAGGGACTATGCTGGAGAGAGCAAAGAAAATTGGAGGGCATAAAGCATGATCAGAGACCGGGGAAAAATTAAATGGACAGCAATGATGCTGCCCGAACATAAAGATTTAATCAATAAAATGTATGACCGCATTTACCACAAAGTGGAAAAACCTTTCTTAAGTGAGGATAGATTAGCGGAGTTTGATAAAATTGTCCACGAGGCCTATGTAAATAAGAAACAGCTAAAGTTTTCTGTTTATGAGAATAAAAGAATAACTGAAATTTCCGGTGAAATAGTTAAAATCAATTACCATAAAAAAAGTTTAATTATTAACAGTGATGACGGATTCAAGGAAATCAAGACAAACTCAATAATAGAAATAAATTTAACAGTTTAACTTACTTTATAGGACAATCTTAATTTATCTGCCACCATGGCGATAAATTCCGAATTGGTTGGTTTGCCCCGCTCCAGGTTAATAGTGTATCCAAAGAATTTATTCATCATTTCTACATTACCACGATCCCAGGCTAATTCAATAGCATGGCGGATAGCCCTTTCTACTCTGCTGGGTGTTGTTTGGTATTTCTCTGCAATCATAGGATAAAGTTCTTTAGTAACTGCACCTAAAAGGTTTACCTCGTCAATAACCAGGAGAATGGCATCACGCAAATACTGGTATCCTTTAATGTGAGCAGGAACCCCCATTTGGTGGATAATGTTAGTAACCTCTACTTGCAGATTTTTTGTTTTTTCCGGTGCCGGTGTAGGTTTAATGGGATTTTGCGCAATCAAACCGTTTCCTAATTGGCGAATCCTGTTGGCTAAAACATCAATATCGAAGGGTTTAAGTAAGAAATAATCCGCCCCTAACTGAACAGATTTTTGGGTCATGGATTCCTGGCCAAAGGCTGTTAACATAATAATTTTGGGTCGGAATTGATTTTCGGAAAGCCTTTCTAAAACACCAATGCCATCTAAATGAGGCATGATAATATCTAAGACCACCACATCCGGTTCCATTTCTTTAATCATTTTTAATGCTTCAACCCCATTACTGGCTATCCCGGTCAATTCAATATCACTTTGTTTGTCAAAAAATTCTTGTAAAAGACTGCAAAATTCTTTATTGTCGTCTGCAATCAGTAATCTAATCGGTTTCACAATTAACACGCCCCCTACATTTCCTTGAAAATATTTTTAATTTTTTATAATGCTTTTCTTTTTATAGTGCTTTTCGACAAATATTAGAAAATCTCCTTCCAAAATTTGTCCCAAACTTTCAAAAAAATTCCTCCATATTTCTCGCTATTAATACAAAAATTTTAAAAAATTAAAAAAATCTTGGGTTATGCCCCAAGATTTTTCGAAGTTTTGGAGGTAATGATACCTGCTTCAATTAACATATCCTCAATAAAAATACCATATCCACGGGTAGGGTCATTGACAAAAACATGAGTTACCGCACCTATTAATTTCCCGTTTTGAATAATAGGAGAACCGCTCATTCCTTGAATAATACCGCCGGTCTTTTCCAGTAAAGCAGGGTCAGTAATCCGGATAACCATTCCTTTACCGTCCCGCCTGGCCGGCATGACTTTTTCAATATTAATTGAAAACTTTTCAATTTTTTCACCTTTTACTACAGTTAAAATTTCCGCAGGTCCGGTTTCAATGGAATTTACGAACCCTACCGGCAGCGGTTTAGTATAATAACTATTGGGAATATTATTTTGGCTTAACTTTCCAAATATTCCACAGAAGGTATTGACCTCAATGCTGCCTAAATTTGAGTTTTCCACAAACATCCCTATCTTTTCGCCAGGGTCTCCTTTTTTGCCGACTTTTATTCCTTCCACAGATGCTCTAACCAGTTTTCCGTTTTTAATATTAATCTGCTGATTAGTATAACTATCTGTAATCATATGTCCCAGGGCTCCATATATTTTAGAACCGGGATCATAAAAAGTTAAGGTACCTACTCCTCCTGCATTATCACGAACAAATAAACCTATTCGATAAGTTTCTGTTTCCTGACAATAAATAGGCTTAACTTCTCTAGTAAAAATCTGATTACCTCTTTTCAGAGTCAAAATCACCTTTTTATTTTTTTTACCGTAATCATTGATTAATCTGGCTAATTGATCATCTGTCATTAATTCATGATCATTTAGTTTTAATATTATATCACCGTTTTCGATACCTACATCTTTAGCGGGAAAATGGGCATTTCCCTTTTCATCAATAATCGGAGATTGGCCGACTATTAAAATTCCTTCTGTCCTTAATAAAACACCTACTGATTGACCACCTGGATATAAACTTAAATTAGGGACAACGTTTACATTTATTTTTTTAAAAGGAATAAAACCAAAGATTTTTAATTCCAGGTTTACCTCTCCGGGTTCACTGGCTACAGGAGGCGCCATTTCCATTAAATTCAAAACATCTTCTTTTAAATTTAAAATATCATTGGCATCATCAACTTTAACACTAAGCCGCTCTAAGAAAGTATCGGGAAAAGGTAAACCTAACGTTAACTTATCCCCTACAAATATTCTTTGTTCTGAAGGCAAATTAAAATAGCCTTGAACAGGAATAATTAATATTGAAATAAGAAATATAGATAGTATTAGAGAAATTGTTTTTCTGAAGCCTTTGGGCACTAATTTTTCACTCCTTAAACTCCCTTTGCTTTCCTCAGGCTTCAAACAATTATCTATTCTAAAAATAAGTTAACCTTTTTACAATTTTTTATGTCTTGAATTTTAACGCAGAATTGTTAAATTTAAGCCA
>DGEF01000018.1:4742-15902 GCA_002385805.1 Peptococcaceae bacterium UBA3933 | reverse complement strand
ACGGATATACACGGATAGACACTAAATATAATTAATTAAAAATTAATTAAAACATGGATAAACGCAGATTCCCGCGGATAAAATCCGTGGAAATCTGCGTTTTTTAAATATCCGTTTTCATCTGCGTGCATCCGTTGTTAAATAATTAAAAATTCTCGCCCACTCGCCCACTAATAGACTTAATATATCGGTGTTCATCCCTGTTTCGCTTTTTTCCGCATTTCACGGGCATGCTGGTTTGTTACTTCTTCTTCTCCGCCTAACATGCGGGCCAACTCTTCTACCCGTTGTTCTTCATTTAAAACTTCTACTTGGGTAAAGGTTTTATTATTTTTAATTGTTTTTAAAACCCGAAAATGTTCAGAGGCAAGGTTGGCTATATGCGGAGAGTGAGTGACACAAATTACCTGCTGCTTTTGGGCAACCTTTTTCAGTTTTTCCGCTACTTTTACCACAATTCGTCCACCAATGCCTGAATCAATTTCGTCAAAGATAATTGTGGTTAAATTATCTTTATTTGCCAAAATTACCTTTAAAGCAAGCATAATTCTGGACATTTCCCCACCGGAAGCAATTTTAGCCAAAGGTTTCAAGGGTTCTCCCGGATTAGGACTAATTAAAAATTCAATATTATCAAAGCCTTTAGCTGAATAATCAATTTTTTTAAAATCAACTTTAAATACTGTATGGGACATGGCTAACTCTTGTAATTGTTCAATAATTTGTTTTTCTAAATTAAGAGCAATATTTTTTCTTAACTGGGAAAGCTTTTCGGCCAGCTGTAAATATATTTTTTTACTTTGTTCTGTTTTTTCCTTAATGTCCTCTAAAATAACTTCCGAGTTTTCCAATTCTTCTAATTCTTTCTGGGACTTCTTTTGAAAATCTATGATTTCTTTTATTGTTCCCCCATATTTTCTTTTTAATTTATCCAGAAGATATTTTCTTTCTTGTAAATATTCTTTTCTTTCTGGTTGAAAATCCATTTTTTCACTATAATTTTTTAAAAAACGGGCACTTTCTTCGATTTGATAGATAATTGATTCAAGATTATCCTTTATCTGGTTAAACTCCCCGTCAAAATGTTTAATTTCATTAAGACCGGTCACAACCTGACTTATTTTATCGTAGGCGGAATCATGACCATAAAGCAGATCATAACTTGCTTCCGTTACGGAAAAAATTTTTTCCCAATTATCTAAAAGGGCCAATTCCTGTTTTATTTCTTCATCTTCATTTTCACTTAAATTAGCTTTAACAATTTCATCTATTTGAAATTTTAAAAAATCAATACGCTCAACTTTATTAGCTAATTGCTTTTCTAATTTATTTAACTCCTGCTCATATTTTTTCCATTGCGTATAGGCCGCTTCTACTTCGTGGAGATGTTTTTGGAAATCTTCCCCACCCAAACTGTCTAAAATATCCCGGTGTTTTTCTGCTTGGGATAAAGCCTGAAAGTCATGCTGACCATAGATATTTATCAGTTGACCGGCAATTTCTTTAAATAAAGCCAAAGTAACGATTCTATTATTTATCCGACAAACATTTCTACCGTTTGCCGAAATTTCTCTGGCTAATATTAATAACCTATCTTCTTCTAAGGTAAAACCCGTATCCTGTAGGTCATCTTCTAAGGGATGTTCTGGGGGTATTAAAAATGTGCCTTGAATATATGCTTTGTCTTTCCCGGTGCGAATAAATTCACTTTGACCCCGGGCACCTAAAAGTAAACTAACCGCATCAATAATGATTGATTTTCCTGCCCCTGTTTCTCCAGTTAAAACATTTAAATCATCACTAAATTCTATGTTGAGCTGATCAATCAAAGCAAAATCCTGGATACTTAACTGGATTAGCATACAATTAACACCCTCCTACTCCAAGTAACTCTCTATTCTGGACAAAACTTTGGGAACTGCCTCCTCCGGTTTAATTACCAGTAATATGGTATCATCACCAGCTACGGTACCAATAACCTCTTCCCACTGAGCATTATCCAGATGAGAAGCTACCGCTTGGGCATTACCGGGAGGTGTTCTTAAAACAATTAAATTATTACTGTAGTCGTACTTTAAAACAAATTCTTTTAACATAAAAGCCAAACGACTTTCAGAAACAGTAACTTCGTGGGGAGAAGCGTATTTATACAGGTCTTTCCCAATAGGCACTTTTACCAATCCCAATTCTTTTATATCCCGGGAAACAGTAGCTTGGGTTACACGAACACCTTCTTTTCTCAAAGCCATCGCCAATTCTTCCTGGGTGCTTATCACTTGCTTTTGGATTAATTCCAGTATTTTTTTATGTCTTTTGCTTTTCATGTACAACTCCCTCCCGTCTGGATAAAACAATTAATTGAGGTGCTGTTTCACTGCGATTTAAAAAGGACCATTTTAAAACATCCCATTCTCTTTTATCTAAAGCTTGCACATAATCATAAATATATTGTTTTTCTAATTCCCCTCCAGGGTGGCCGGTATAAATTAAAATTGTGATTAGTCCCCCTTCTTGTAATAAATCTTTAGCCTGATCTATAGCCTGGACAGTTGTAGTTGGCAGAGTAGTTATCGAATGGTCACTGTTGGGTAGATATCCCAAATTAAACATAACCGCTTTAACGGGACAGGAAATTTCCTGTTTCATATGTTCATGACCTTTTAGGAAAAGTTGGACCCGGTCTAAAAGTCCTTTTTCTTCTAGAAGTTTACGTGTCTTATCAATAGCAGTAGCCTGAATATCAAAAGCAAAAACTTTACCTAGAGAACCTACCGACTGAGCCAGAAACAAAGTATCATGACCGTTACCACAGGTAGCATCAATTACCTTGTCACCTTCTTGGACTATATCTCTAAGCAAAAAATGCGCAAATGAGGTTATACTGGAAAAAATATTAATCATAGTTACTTCCTCCGTCAGCCTTTAATTTTTCCCTCATTACCTGAAAGAAATCCCGTTCCTTTACTCTGATTAAACGAGTGGGAAAGTGGGCTTTTTCAATCCAAACCTCATCTCCGTTTTCCAGCTTAAAACCATACTGACCGTCAACGGTTAACATGGCATCAGCATGAACTGCTCTGACTTGAACTTTTATGATTTTTTCCGGACAAATAATTATAGGACGTGCATATAGGGAATGAGGGCAGATTGGAGTAATAATACCTACATCTAAAGACGGATGAATAATAGGTCCCCCAGCAGAGAGGGAATAGGCGGTTGAACCTGTAGGAGTGGCAATTATTACTCCGTCGGAAGAATAGGAGGCTACAAAGTCATCATCTAAAAAAACATCCAAAGTAATTAAGCGGGCAAAAGAGCCCTTGTTGATGACAAAATCATTTAAGGCATGAAAACTGTCTACCCAATGATTATTCCTTCTGACCCGGGCATACAACATCATCCGTTCCTCAACACTATAATCACCCTGCAGCATTTTTTCCAGATAAAAATAAACCTCACCTACTTCAATTTCTGTTAAAAAGCCCAAAAAACCAAGGTTGACACCTAAAATAGGTTTTTCATAACCGGCCGTATACCGAGCCGCCCTTAAAAAAGTTCCGTCCCCGCCCAGAACTAAGATTACATCACTTTCCTGACAAAATTCCTTATGGGATTTTGCATTTATACCTAAAAACCTGGCATCTTCCTCAGGAGCTAAGACTTGAATTTTTTTCTTTTCCAACCACTCAATGATCTCTTTCCCTAATTGAATCGGTTTCTGCTTGTTAAAATTAATGATTAATCCTATTTTAGAAATTTTTTTCATCTAAACTTTTGTTTCCTCCTTTACCTGAAAAACCACCAGGATATAATACCTACTAAAAGTCCTAAAAAAATCGTTACTAAATATTTTGTCCATAAAGACAAATTGTTTCCCCATTGAAACTCAATTTTTTTTAACGTTCCGTTTTCCATATCCAATAATAATATACCATGAGGCTTAAAAACCAGAAAATACTCTAATAACTGTCGCCGAACAGGGGCGGTAGTGGCCCGGGTCTTTTGCCCTGTTTTCACTTCTACAACATATCTCTTTCCACCTTTTTTGACAATAAAATCTACCTGTACATGACTGGGATAAGGTTTATCGTCAATGTACACAACAATAGGTTGTTTTTCTTGAATTGCTACAACGGAATATCCTTTTTCCTCCAAAAATTTAATTGCATTTTTTTCCGCTTTTTTAGCTTTGCTTAATCTTTTTTTTATTTTTAACCTGTTAATCTTTTTATCAAGGAAATAAAATAATAAGCCTCCTAAAATAATACCTAGAATAAGAAAATCGGTAAAAATCATAAATTCACCTCACCTAGGTATTCGACATTTAGAAGGCTTTATCCTTTATTATTCAATTGTTGAACGGCTTCAAATACCACCTTTTCCGTTTCTAATTCACTATTATGGCCTGTTTTGTCTAACCAAATTAAATATTCAATATTTCCTTCGGGACCTTTAATAGGCGAACTGGTTAAACCCTTAACACTAAAACCTATCTTTTTGCTAATCTCAATAATATTATTAATAACTTCCAGGTGTACCTGGGGGTCTTTGACCACACCTTTTTTACCGACTTTTTCCCTACCGGCCTCAAATTGAGGTTTAATTAAAGCAATTACATCTCCCTGTTCTTGAAGGATCTCATATACCGCCGGTAAAATTTTTTCTAAAGAGATAAAGGATACATCAATAGTTACCAAGTCTATTCTATCTGGAAAATTTTCAGGTTTAAGATACCGGGCATTAGTCCTTTCCATATTTATTACCCGCGGATCATTACGAAGCTGCCAGGCCAATTGGCCATAACCTACATCAATGGCATAAACTTTACCAACACCCTTTTTCAGAGCACAATCCGTAAACCCTCCGGTAGATGCACCGATATCCGCCATAACCCTATCTTTTAGTTTAATAGGGAAAACTTCTAAAGCTTTCTCCAGCTTTAATCCACCTCTGCTAACAAAGGGTAAAACCTGGCCGGTTATAGTTATAGTGGCTTCTTTATTAATGTTTGTCCCGGCTTTTTCTATCTTTTTCCCATTGACTAATACTTTCCCGGCCATAATTAAAGCCTTGGCTTTTTCTCGGCTTTCCACAATCCCCTGTTGAACCATAGCTATGTCCAAACGTACTTTTTCCATTTCAGCTACTTCTCCTAGAAAAGTTAATAACCAGTTTTTTAAGATAATTTTTTTCCAAATCAAAGCTGTCTTTAATCTTCTGGGCCACTTTTTGGGGAGTCAACCCATAAACATCTCTTAATGTATTTACATTACCATGAGTAGCAAAACCATCTTCTAAACCAATCCGTAAAACCGGCATTTGAATATTATTTTCCTGCAGTAATTCCAGTATTGCACTGCCAAAACCACCGGGTAAATTATGTTCTTCCAAGGTGACTAAACCTTTAACTTTTTGTATTTCCTTAATTATTGTATCCTTGTCCAAAGGCTTGATAAACCTGGCATTAATTACGGTGCAGCTAATTTGCCATTCTTCCCTTAAAATCTCGGCAGCCTGTTGAGCAGTATTAACCATATTACCAATTGCCAGTAAGGTTAAATCACTGCCTCTGGTTAATACTTCCGCTTCGCCCACCTTGATTTCCTTCAATTGAGGGTCTAAGGCTACGCCTAAACCGTCTCCACGGGGATACCTAACCACAACAGGTGCTTCTTGTAAAGTAGCTGTGTAAAGCATATGTTGTAACTCATTTTCATCTTTAGGTGCCATGATTATTAAATTGGGAACATGCCTTAAATAAGCAATATCAAAAACACCGTGGTGGGTAGGCCCATCCTCTCCTACCAGACCTGCTCTATCCAAAGCAAACACAACAGGAGCATTTTGCAAAGCAACATCATGGACAACCTGATCATAGGCCCTTTGTAAAAAAGTAGAATATATAGCCACCACCGGCTTAAAGCCTTCCAGAGCAAAAGCCGCCGCCATGGTTACTGCATGCTGTTCCGCAATCCCTACATCATAAGCACGCTGAGGAAATTTTAGGGCAAATTTACTTACACCTGTTCCTTCTCCCATAGCCGCCGTAAAAGCGATAACCTTGGGGTTCATTTCCCCCAGCTTAATCAGTGTATCCGCGAAAACCTGAGTATAATTTGGAACAGTTGATTTTTTATTAATTTCTCCTGTTTTTAAGTCAAAGGGACCTACTCCATGAAATTTGCCGGGATTTTTTTCTGCCGGTAAATATCCTTTTCCTTTCTGGGTGATAACGTGAATTAAAACCGGTTTATTAATAGCCCTGGCGTTATGCAAAACGGTTTTTAAGGCACCAATATCATGACCGTTAACCGGGCCAAAGTACTTAAAGCCCAATTCCTCGAAAAGCATCCCCGGCACCAAAAGAAACTTAACGCTGTCTTTTACCCGATCGGCTACCTTAACCATGGTAGAACCAATTGCCGGGATTTTTTTCAATAAATACTCTATATCTTCTTTTTTCCTGGTGTATAAAGGATCAACCCGTACCCTATTTAAGTATTGAGACATTGCGCCTACATTTTGCGCAATGGACATTTCATTATCATTTAAAACAACTGTTAACTTAGTTCCTAAATGTCCCGCATGGTTCAAAGCTTCAAAGGCCATACCACCGGTCATGGCCCCATCACCGATTACAGCCAGTACATCATAATTTTCTCCCTTTAGATCTCTGGCTTTGGCCAGACCTAAAGCTGCAGAAATAGAGGTGCTGCTGTGTCCCGTGTCAAAAACATCATGAGGACTTTCTTCCCGTTTGGGGAAACCGGCTAACCCGCCATACTGGCGTAAAGTAAAAAATTCCTCTACTCTTCCTGTAAGCAATTTATGAACATAGGACTGGTGTCCCACATCCCAAACAATTTTATCTCTGGGTGAAGAATATTCAGAGTGAATAGCCAAAGTAAGCTCAACTACACCTAAATTAGGGGCTAGGTGACCACCGGTCTGGGAAACAACCTCTATTAATTTTTCTCTTATTTCTTCAGCTAACCGATAAATTTGAGCAAGTTCTAATTTCTTTAAATCTTGAGGACTTTTAATGTTTTCTAATAAACCCAAAGGGACCCACCTCTTAGCGAAAAAAATTTACCCCAAAAAAACTCTTGATTCTTTTGAGCAATTTTCCTGTAAAAAAAATAATTTCCGTGCTGTTACCTATAGCAAAACTTTTACCATAAGCTTTTCCACCTACAGTTAAAGCCGCTACCAATCCACCCATGACAGAACTTAAAAAAAGATCATTCCATGTAGGATGAGAGGCCAAAACCTGAAAAACTAAGGCTGCACCAATAGCCCCACTTAC
This sequence comes from Peptococcaceae bacterium UBA3933, assembly GCA_002385805.1. Classification (GTDB taxonomy): domain Bacteria; phylum Bacillota; class Peptococcia; order Peptococcales; family BICA1-8; genus UBA3933. The sequence continues at coordinate 8,596 of DGEF01000018.1, read as the reverse complement.
TGTTCCGCAAATATCACCTATTACGTCATTGCAGAAATTAGCTACTTTGTCTGCGTTTTTAATTAAGTAAACACCTTCACGGGCCCCCGGTACCTTTTTAGCCGCTTTGGCATTTAAAGCCGATTCTTCTGCGGCAGCCACAGCAGTACCGATTATATCAAATAGTATACCCACTAAAATAATCACTAATAAAAAAATTAAACCTAATAAAAAAGCTACCGAGCGTAATAAAAATTCGGAAGCTATAAAAATAATAATACTTACTATAAAAGTTCCCCCTGCGACCAAAAGGCTGTCTTTAAAGGGGTGCTTTTTCTTCTTATTATTACTACTCAAAAAATTCACTCCATGTAATTTATAACCAAGTCAATATTTTTACCAAATTTAAACCTGAAGATAGGTGGTAGCTTGTTGAGTAAACGTTGTGGCTTAGGTCCAGTAGGTTTTCCCAACAGTAAACCAGCGGTCGCCCAACTGGCGGTTTCCCTTTAATACTGTCCTGCATGTCGCCAAAAGCAGAACTGGATTACCACTTAGTCCACACTTTAATCCCCAACAAGCCTTACCCACGTAAACAGTCTAGAGGATTTCCCTAACAACCTGAACCAATTCCTAGCCTCTTTTGCAAATACGGTTTCAAACCATACTTTTACCTCCATGGCCATGGAGATAAAAGTACTTATGCGGTTATTCGCCCATATTCACTCAAGGCAGGCTACACTGTACCCAGCATTTACCGAATACAGGTTAACCCTAAGCCGTAGATAACATACGGTGATGCTTCTCCACGCACTTAGGCCTCCACGGAGAAAGGGTCAACGCCTACATGCCTTTGTAGATCGCCCTAACTCCTTAACTCCCAGCATCAACCCCAGACTGGGCGTCCAAAGCCAACACCAGGAACTTCATCGATGTGCCCGCGACGGATTTTTAAGCCCGCCTTCAGAACTGGCCGGTTGACTAGAATACTGCACCACCTATCTTTTTCTTAGTGAATTATTATAACATAGTTTTCTAGTATTTTCAAATACTTATACCTTTTTACAACAAAATAGCAACAATCACTCCAATTGCCGCGCCGGCTAAAACTTCTACCGGCGTATGTCCTAATAATTCCTTTAGTCTTTCCCGATTAAACTCAGCATGGTAAAAATCATCCAGGATTTGATTCAATACTTCAGCTTGTTTGCCTGCAGCCCTTCGCACCCCGGCTGCATCATACATTACTACCATGGCTACTGTAAAAGCCATAGCAAATTCGATTGAATCAAAACCTAACTCTTTACCAATAGCAAAAGTTAAAGAAGTTACTAAAGCAGAGTGGGAACTGGGCATACCCCCTGCTCCCACTAGTCTTTCAAAATCCCATCTTTTTTGAGTTAAAAGTACAAATATAACTTTCAATAACTGGGCTAAAGCCCAGGCAAATAACGCTGTTTTTAGCACGTAATTGTTCAAAAGTTCCTGAAGCATATTCTTAGTTTCGCTCCTACTACATATCCTAAAAAAATACTTTCAGGTTATTATTATTTCATAATATTTAAAGTTAATCAAGCTAAATAATTCCAACTGCTGATCATGTCTAGTAAGAAAACCTTTTTAATCTTAAATGACTTTGATCTAAATCAACGATAATCACTTCTCTGCCTATTTTTTTTACACAAGACCAAGGGATAGTTAAATTTGGTTTGTCTATCCAGATATTTAAAATATTATTTTTGTTAGGTAAGATTATGGCATCAATTTCCCCGGTTTCCGTATCTATAACTAAATCAGAATCACCTACAGTACCTAGCCGGGCCCCATCATAAATATTGACAATATGTTTCCCCACTAATTCACTTAGACGCATATATTTACCTCCTAATTTGATTTAAAATTTTGCCAAATTCGCAAGATAAAAGGTTGGACTATAGCTATTACTAATGAAAAAACTGCCAAAGGATCCAGTGAACCTGAACCGAAATTAATCTTTTCCGGAATCTCTAACCCTAAAAAGGATGTTAAAAGAACCAATGATAAATAAATTCCCCCAGCAATCCCCAAAAGTTGGGTCAAAGCTTGAGAAAAAGGACTATTTATTACCTCCGGTAACTCATTGCGACGTCTTTCATTAATAATCATTTGAGTTTTAATAGATAATATAATAATTAAAACACAAAGTACAAAAAGAGTAATTTTCAACATAAAATCCACCCCTTACATTTCTATGATCGTCAGCTCACACCTATGCATGGAAATTAAATTTTCAATATATGGGAAAAGGTATCCCAAGCCTTTTGTCGAAATTAATATAGGAAATAAATATCTTTTAAAAAGGAGGAATATCAATGTTTCATGGAAAAAGAATGGCCAGGCTAATGCTAATTAGTCTCTTAACAATTCTTTTAATTGTTCCCACAGCTTTCGCTAACGATCAGGTAAGTTTAGTGTTTAACGGTCAGGAGCTTAAGGCAGATTTGTATGTAGAAAATGGAGTAAGTTATATTTCAGCCGCTTCCCTGGCTAAACTACCCGGAATAAACCTTGACCAAGAGGGTTATGTAGCCCTCCGTAGTTTTTTTGAAAACAAGGGAGGAAAAGTTGACTGGAATGGCGATAACAACCAGATAACCGTTTCCTGGCGTGAAAAACAGGGTGAATGGACCGCCGATGAACTAATAGTAGAATCAACCGCAAAAATGCAGGAACTTAACACTTATAAAATGAAAGGCGAGGCCACTATGAAAATGAACATAGCTGGCCCAACTACCGGGGAAGTTCCGGAAATACCGGATACAACAATTTATCAAGAAGCAGTATATCAACAAAAGCCACTGGCCATGTATATGTTGCAAACTGTTAAACTACCTTTGGAGGACATGGAATTAACAGAAGATGAGCAAGCTTTATTTGAGCAAGGCAATATGGTCACCGAAATGGTCTTAACAGAAAATGCCATTTATCAAAAGACACCTCCCTTTGATAAATGGATAGTACAAGATTTAGCTGAATTAGGTATGACCGAAAAATTAAGTAATATGCTCCAGACCACACCCCAGCAGTCTTTGGAAATGATGCGTGAATTCGGGATGATCAATGTCTTTGGCGAAGATGCAGTTATTGACGGAAAAGAATACTATACAGTAAAGACTTATGTTGACGGTGAAACTTTTAAGAAAGTAATAGATGATATGCTGGGAGAGTTTGATCTTGTTAATTTAATAAGCACAACTCAGGAGCTTACCGAAACAGATAAACAGCTAACTGAAGAAGAAATGGCTCAGGTTGTGGAAGAAACACAAAAATTAGTTAAACAAATGTTGGCCAATTTAGACCTTAACTACTACATTGACTCTCTGATCAATAAGGATACCTTATTAACGGAATACATGAGAATTGATCTAAACATGAATTTTGGACTGGATGAAACTATAGTCCCCGAAGGTCCAGTTAATTTTGGTATGATCATGAAAGGTGAATATCAATTATTTGACTTTGGTACTGTAGTCAAACTTCCCGATGTAAGTAATGCTATTACCCAAGAAGAATTCCTGGCGGAAATGAAACAGATGATGGAAGAAATGCCGGTAGAAACAACTGAGCAAGCAGAATAAATGTAAAACTGAAAGGCTCCGGTACATTACCGGAGCCTTAACATTTTCAGGTTAAAGTCAAAATTACCAGTCACTAGATTAAACCAGGGATTAATACGGATTAACATAAATAATTCGCCTGACGGCGGAGGTTAAGGTTTAGGTTAAGTTTCAGTCAATTATTGGGTCTAAAATCTAGATTACTTCACCTTCTTAACCTTAACCTCAACCTTAATCATACGAACGAAAGTCGTAATGACAGCCACCAGCCACTAAAAA
>DGEF01000018.1:0-4554 GCA_002385805.1 Peptococcaceae bacterium UBA3933 | reverse complement strand
TAGCCACTAATTTTCTAGCCACCAGCATGATATCCCTTTTTCTCCGACAAACCTTCCTGCCGGCGAATATTTTCCTGATTTTTCTCCAGGTAAGCCGTATATAAATCCTGAGGAGACAAGCCTACCTTTAGACATAAACTAATCACAAAATGAAAAACATCGATGATCTCTTCCCGTAGAGCATCTTTATCTATCTCCTGAGATTTTTTCCACCATTTAAAATTAGTTTCTTCCAAGACTTCAGCTAACTCCGACATAATAGCCAAAATTTCTTTTTGCACCCAGGTATCAAAGTCAAAATTAACTTGATGTTCCTGAGCGATTTTCTTGTCCAACTCCTCTTGTAATTTAAAAATAATATCTAATTTATCCAATTTTATCTCACTCCAGCAAAAAAGTAATCTTTATCAGGTATATTCTTAATGGGTCCAATAGTAGTAATAGTAAATTTTGACGGTTCAAAAAGCTCCTGGGCTAATTTTTGCACATCTTCTTGTTTTACTGCACTTATTTTCTCCACAACTTCCTCAGGAGAAATTAAACGATTAAGGGTAAGCAGGGAACGGCCCAATCTGGTCATTCTACTGCCTACACTTTCCAATCCTAAGAATAAACTTCCTTTTAATTGTTCTTTAGCTTTGATTAACTCTTTCTCAGTAATTCCTTTTTCTCTGATTTTTAGAGCTTCTTCCACTATTAGCTTAATCACCTGTTCGTAATTATCGGGTCTGGTTCCTGCATAAAAAGTAAACAGGCCGCTATCAGAATAAGAAGAATGGTAGGAGTAAACAGAATAAGCCAGTCCTCTTTCTTCTCTAACCTCCTGAACCAATCTGGAACTTAGTCCTCCGCCCAACACACTATTTAATACATATAAAGGGTAAATTTGAGGATCATCCTGGGATAACCCCGGGGAACCTAAGCAAATTTGCACCTGATTAATATCTTTATATAAATTCTGAATTTGGGGTTGGTTTTCCGGAGGAAAAGAATTTTTCACCTGCAGACCTTTTCTTGAATTACCGAATAACTTGTCCAAGGCAGGAACGATTTTTTCGTGGTCAACCTTACCAGCCACAGCAATTACAATATTCTCCGGAACATAATGGTTCTCAATAAACTCTATTATATCCTTTCTGGTTAAACTTTGTAAGCTTTCTTCAGTGCCTAAAATAGGTCTACCTAAGGGATGATTCGGCCAAATAGTTTGGGAAAAAAAATCGTGAATCAGTTCATCCGGAGTATCTTCATACATTTTTATTTCTTCGATAATTACTTCCCGCTCTTTGGCCATCTCAGCTTCAGAAAACATACTATTAAAAAACATGTCTGCTAAAATATCCAATGCCAAATCCACATGTTCATCTAAAACACGGGCGTAATAACAGGTATATTCTTTGGCTGTAAAAGCGTTTAACTGACCTCCTACACTTTCTAAAGTCTCAGCTATATCTTTGGCAGTTCTTTTTTTTGTACCTTTAAATAATAAATGCTCAATAAAATGAGAAATCCCACTGTTTTCTTTACTTTCATAACGTGAACCTGCCCCTACCCATATACCGATAGCCACAGACCTGACATAAGGTATATTCTCTGTGACAACTCTAATTCCATTTTTTAAAGTACTTATCTGGTATAAATTACTGTTCAAAATTCTACCCCCTATCCTTCTACCTAATAATTACCTTTCAGGCTAAACTTGCCCTGCAAAAATCGCCAAAACTTGCCCGGAATTAATTTTTCCACTTTACTTATTTCGACATTTTCTAAGGAAAGGAGAGGAACCTGCCCTATTTTTTCTCCTTGATTATAATAATTAATATATCCTATTAACTGATCTTTTGCTATAGGTTGTTTTAATAGATCATCTTTAATTTTAAGCTCATGGCTGATTTCTACTTCCTGGTTTCTGGATAGGGTAATAATCAGATTATCTCCTGTTTTAACTTTTATCTTTTTACCTTCATAATCAATTGAACTGATTTTACCTTTTTGCACAACTTCCAAGTTGCGAAACTCTTGAAAGCCATAATCCAGTAATTTTACGGAATCCCCAAAACGATTCTGGCTTTTTAATACAACGGCTATTAAATTGCGGTTGTCTCTACTGGCGGAAGACACTAAGCACTGACCGGCAGCATTGGTAGTGCCTGTTTTGACTCCTGTAGCACCTGGATAAATGTGTAAAAGCCTATTGGTGTTGTTAATATGTCTTGTTCGAAAACTCTCTTCCCAGCGAACGGTATACTCCGGTGTAGCCACAATTTTGGCAAAAATAGGGTTATCTAAAGCATAGCCGGCTAAAATGGCCAAATCCAGAGCCGTACTGTAGTGATTTTTAGCCGGCAAACCATGTGGATTCACAAAATGGGAATTAGTACAGCCTATCGATTTTGCTTTTAAGTTCATTAAACTTACAAAATCTTCAACACTTGACGCAATATGTTCCGCTATTGCCACACAAGCATCATTACCTGATTTTAAAAGGGCACCGTAAAGGAGATTTTCCAAGGTAATCTTTTCACCGGCTACTAGATTAAGCCTTGCTTCTCCGGTAAGGGCCGCCCGTTGAGAAACAACCACTACATCACTTAAGTTTCCTTTTTCAATGGCCAAAATAGCCGTTAAAATCTTTGTAGTACTGGCCGGAGGCCTGGTTTCCAAGTGATTTTTCCCATAAAGAACTGCCCCAGTGTCTCGGTCTATCAAAACCGCGGCTTGAGCACTGATTTGAGGCTCCGCGGCCAATACCCCATTAACAGTTACTAAACTTAATAATAGTAAGGTAATAATTACTAATAAAGAATTTCTAAGAGTTTTTTTTTCTTTCACCCTTAATCTCACCTGTTAAATTATTTCATATTGATTAGTATGGCTTCATAAATGAAGATTATAATCATATTATCTCTGAAACTTTTTTAAACTCATAACCTTTAGCCCTAATCACATCAATGATGATAGGCAGAGCTTCCAGAGTATGAGGTTTAGGATGCATAAGGATAATCGTCCCATTAGTCAATTTTTTCTCGGTAACCCGTTTAACCAATGTATCTACAGAAGGAGGTGGTTCCTGCCAGTCAATAGTATCTGCAGTCCACAAAATAGTTTTATAACCAAGATTTTCCGCAGCCTTTAAGCAATTAGGACCTCGTTCTCCATAAGGGGGTGCAAATAAGAAAATTTCTTTATTAATCAATTTCCGTAAAATCTCCTCTGTTTTTTTTATTTCCTCCATATTCTGCTGAACCGTTAACCGGTCAGGATGGGGATGAGAATAACCATGATTACCGATTTCCTGACCTTGGGCATCTATTTGTCTAACTATTTCAGGAAATTTTTCCGCAAATCTTCCTGTAATAAAAAAAGTAGCCTGTACATTTTTGGCCTCAAGGACCTCTAACATTTTGGGGATAATATCTTCTCCCCAATCCACATTGATAGTTAAAGATACATGAGGTTCATCGGTTTTTCCTTGATAAATAGGCTCAACCAGTGTCGGGGTGGTTTCTCTTGTTCCCCAAAAATTGAACAGGAAAATTCCTGAAAGTAAAAGAATGATAAAAATAATGATCCCTGAAAACACATACCTCTTTCTTAAAAAGATAACCCTCATTTTATCTCCTCCTCATTCCTTTTACCATTATTCTTATGAGGAAGAATAAAAAAATAAACCGAAATATTTCGGTTTATCCTGGTTATTAATGTTTGTATTCATCCCTAATTTTTTCCTGTTCCTTTAAAACTTCTTTACGAGATAAATTAATCCTTCCTTGCCGGTCAATTTCTGTTACTTTAACAAGTATCTCATCCCCTACAGAAACGACGTCCTCTACTTTTTCTACCCTTTCCAGGGCCAACTGGGAAATATGACACAAGCCTTCTTTACCCGGCAAAATTTCAATAAAGGCCCCGAAACTGGTAATCCTTTGAACCTTCCCTAAATAAATTTCGCCGACTTCAACTTCTCTGGTTAAATTATTGATTATTTTTAGAGCCCTTTCCGCAGCTTTAACATCAACAGCAGCAATAAATACTTTTCCGTCATCCTCAATATCAATTTTAACTCCTGTTTCGTCAATAATTTTTTTGATTGTTTTGCCACCGGGACCGATAATATCTCTAATTTTCTCAGGGTCAACGGTAGTTGAAATGATCCGAGGAGCGTAGGGAGATAACTCCGGACGAGGTGCTTCAATTACTTCTAACATTCTATCCATAATGTAGAGACGCCCTTTTCGTGCTTGTTCTAAAGCTTCTTTCAAAATTTCCCGGTCAATACCGGCTATTTTTATATCCATCTGGATAGCAGTAACACCCGTTTTAGTTCCGGCTACTTTAAAGTCCATATCTCCTAAAGCGTCTTCTATACCTTGAATATCAGTAAGAATAGAAAAATGTTCCCCATGTTTCACTAAACCCATAGCAACACCTGCTACCGGTTTTTTTATGGGAACGCCCGCATCCATCAAAGCCAAGGTACTGCCACAAACACTTCCCATAGAAGTAGAACCATTGGATTCTAATACTTCGGAAACAACACGAATAGTATAGGGG
>DGEF01000061.1:12587-12978 GCA_002385805.1 Peptococcaceae bacterium UBA3933 | reverse complement strand
TTAAAAAATGGTTTTTAGTTACGCCGATAGTAGGTATAATTTATTTGTTGGTTAAAGGATATACGCCTATGATTGCTGCCTTTTACGCTATTATTCTCTGTGTAGTAGCTGCTGCATTTTCCAAAGACACGCGGATGTCTTTAAGAGAAATTATTGAGGGACTTGCCGAAGGAGCAAGATCTGCTCTACCGGTGGTAGCAGCTTGTGCTACTGCAGGTATTATCGTTGGGATTATTACTTTAACAGGTTTGGGTTTAAAAATGGCGGGAGGTATTGTTACTTTAGCTCAAGGAAATATCTATTTAACTATGCTTTTCACTATGCTTTGTTCCTTAATTTTAGGTATGGGTGTACCAACTACTGCTAACTATATCATCCAGGCTACTGTTTC
>DGEF01000061.1:6686-12483 GCA_002385805.1 Peptococcaceae bacterium UBA3933 | reverse complement strand
AGTCAGACCTGAAGGTGTATCTACTTTTGTCTTTATTATATTGGTTATTAAGGCTGTTATTACTGCTCTTCTTGGAATGGTCGGAATTGGCGGTTCGACAACAGGTTACTTTGTTACACGAGGGCGTTGGTATGAACGTATACTTCTCTTTTTAGCAGGCATTTCTCTAATAGACCCAGGTACTACAACGGATATTTTTGGTTTCAGTTTACTGGCTATAGTCTGGTTATTACAAAAGCAACGGAAGAGACGTGAGAAAAACGCAACTGCCACAGCCTAACCTTTGGAGTCAATCAAAAGACTTTCAGAACTTATCTCTGAAAATCTTTTGTTGTTTTTTGTAAGAAGATAGTTATAATTATTATTAAGAGTAAAATTTCAACTTAAAAATTCTACTAGGGGAGCTCAAGCGAGCTGAGAGTAAGGCTTTAGGCCTTTGACCCTTGAACCTGAACTGGGTAATGCCAGCGGAGGAAAGTAGCAGTTATTGATTAACACAAACTTTCCGTTTGTGTTTTATTTTTTTAAAGGAGTGAGATAAATGTTTCAAGTATTAACTATTGCCGGTTCTGATTCCGGGGGAGGTGCAGGGATACAAGCTGATATAAAAACAATTTCCGCTTTAGGGGGCTATGCAGCAAGTGTCCTAACCTCCGTAACTGCTCAAAACACCTTAGGAGTACAAGGGGTTTTCAATCTTCCCGGTGAATTTATTGCCAAGCAAATGGATTCAGTATTGTCAGATTTGAAAATAAGTGCTGCGAAAACGGGGATGCTGGCTAATTCAGAAATTATCGTCGCTGTAGCTGAAAAAGTCAAAGAATATAAATTGGAAAAGTTAGTAGTGGACCCAGTAATGGTAGCGACCAGTGGAGATCTTCTTTTAGAAAAAGAAGCAATTAATAGTCTTAAAAATACTTTACTACCCTTGGCTTACCTGGTTACGCCGAATATGAGGGAAGCAAGTGTGTTAGCTGAAAAACCGGTAACAGATCTAGAAGAAATGAAGGAAGCTGCGAAAATAATTTATGATTTAGGGCCTCAATATGTATTAGTTAAGGGTGGACATTTACCCGGTAAAGCTATTGATATATTGTATGACGGACTTAATTTTAAAGAATTTACGGCAGAACGAATATCTACCCCAAATACTCATGGTACCGGCTGTACTTTATCAGCAGCGATTGCTACATATTTAGCCAATGGCTATCAGGTGGAGGAAGCAGTTGCTGCGGCAAAAAAATATTTAAGTAAGGCTTTGAAATACGGAAAAGATTTGCAGATAGGACAGGGAAGCGGGCCGGTAAGACATTTCTATTATCTTCCGGAAAAAGTTGATGAAATTAATGATTTATGATCTATAAGTAATTAGATGACCTTAGGAAAACCTTAAGTTCATCATATTACAAATACTGTAACCATCGGTGAATGTGCAAATATTACTTTATGTACAGGTAAACAGGCTTTATTGGACGAATTTAAAAATTTAAAGGTAGAAATAATTGAAAAAAGAGCAAAAATAAGAAAGGGTTAATCTGGATGAATTTAAAAGATATTGGAGAATTCGGGTTAATAACGCGTTTAACCAGCAATTCAATATTTAATGATAATAATTTAATTATAGGGATTGGTGATGATACTGCCGTTTTACCCTGGAATGAGGAAAATTACCTTTTAGCGGCTTGTGATACGTTGGTTGAAGATATTCATTTTATAAAAGGGAAAAGTACACCTTTTCAAATCGGTTATAAATCAGTTGCTGTTAATTTTAGTGATATTGCCGCTATGGGGGGGTGGCCTACTGCTATTTTAATTTCTCTGGGCATTCCTCCTGACATAAAGTTAGAGGAAATTGACCAGTTATACTCCGGGATTAAAAATATTTGCCAAAAGTATGGAGTAAATATTATTGGCGGAGATACAGTTTCCAGCCCCCAAAAATTCTTTATTAATGTTAGTGTTTTGGGGCAGGTAAAAAAAGAACACTTACATTTACGCTCACATGCTCGAAAAGGTGACTTTATTTTTGTAACTGGTCCTTTAGGTGATTCAGCTGCAGGATTGGAGTTGATCTTAAATGAGTATGATTTTATTCCCCATTACGTAGAAGCAAAACTCTTGCAAAAACACTTATTACCTGAACCTTGTTTGGAAGAAATTAAAGTATTAAATTTATTGCCGGGAGTCCATGCACTCAATGATATCAGTGATGGATTAGCCAGTGAGGCTAACGAAATTGCGGAAGCCAGTCAGTTGGGGATTAAATTATACGCTCATAAAATACCTATTTCTCCGGAAGCAGAATTGTTGGGGAAATTAATAAATAAAGACCCTTTAGATTGGGCTTTAGCAGGCGGTGAAGATTTTCAACTTATAGGAACTATAAGTCCTGAGGCAAAAGAGGGTTTACAGGATATATTTGAAAAAAAATTAAATAAACCTTTATATATAATTGGTGAAGTTATTGAAGAAAAGGGTGTTTATTTAGACATTAACAAAAAAGTAATTAGCTTAACGAAAAAAGGATATAATCATTTTTCACTTTAAAAATATCTAACACTTATTTTAATATTTACCTTTTTTTTAATATTTAAACAACTTTAAAATATTTTGCAGGAATTTATCATTTTAGTATAGAATAGAATTACGAGTTTATTTAATATCAACTTTGTATGGCTATATGGCTAATACAAAGAAAATTATAGGAGGTGTAGGTGTTGGGTGAATTGCCACTGGACATTAACCTTAAACATTGTAAAGCCTGCGGTATTTGTTATGCCATCTGTCCTAGAAAGGCTCTTGCAGGTGACAAGCTAGGTAAGGTTTATATGTCCGATCCCGACAAGTGTACTAAGTGCGGAATATGTGAAGCGCACTGTCCCGATTATGTAATTTTTGTGAGGAGGGATAAAAAATGACCGTAAACAAGGCAAGACTTATCCAGGGTAATCAGGCTTGTGCTGAAGGTGCAATTGCGGCAGGAGTTACATTTTTTGCCGGTTATCCCATCACTCCTTCCACAGAAATTGCTGAAATAATGTCGGAAGAACTTCCGAAAATTGGCGGCAAGTTTATTCAAATGGAAGATGAGATTGGCAGTATGGCCTGCATTTTAGGAGCTTCTCTGACTGGTAAAAAAGTTTTAACTGCCAGTAGTGGTCCAGGTATATCTTTAAAACAGGAAGCTATCGGTTATGCAAGTATGGCGGAAATTCCCTGTGTTATTGTTAACGTACAGAGATTGGGACCAAGTACGGGTGGTCCTACTTCAACTGCCCAGGGTGACATAATGCAAGCCCGTTGGGGTACTCACGGTGACCATCCTATCATAGCTTTATGTCCAGCCACTGTTAAAGAATGTTTTGATTTAACAGTTAAAGCTGTAAATTTTGCTGAAAAATTTAGAACACCGGTTTATGTCCTCTTAGATGAAATAATTGGTCATATGCGGGAAAAAGTTATTTTACCGAATAAAGAAGATATCGAAATTGTGGACAGAAAACGCCCCTCCACTAAGCCCGGTGATTATAAACCCTATCGTACCGATGAAAGTCTTATTCCGGAAATGGCTGATTATGGAACAGGTTATAAATGGCATGTAACCGGTTTACACCATGATGAAACTGGCTTTCCTACCACTAAGCCTGCCTTAGTGGAAAAACTTATGAATAGATTAATGTCCAAATTAGATAAATATAAAGAAGAAATTTTACTCTGGCAAGAAGAGAGTACAGATGATGCTGAAGTATTAATAGTAGCATATGGTAGTACAGCCAGATCAGCTCTGGATGCCGTAGAAAAGTTACGGGAAGCAGGGATTAAAGTCGGTTTATTCAGGCCCATAACTATTTGGCCCTTCCCTGAAGAAGCTTTAGCTAGGTTAGCTGCAAATGTTAAAGGGGTAATTGTTCCGGAAATGAATTATGGTCAATTATATTTGGAAGTTGAACGGATTTGTAAAGATAAATGTAAAACCAGCGGTTTATTTAAAGCAAATAGCGAACCGATTACTCCCGATGAAATAATTGCTAAAGTCAGGGAGGTGTTATAGATGCGACCGGACTTACAAGAACTTTTCAGAATGGAGAAATTGCCTCATATTTGGTGTCCAGGCTGTGGTCACGGAATAATTATGAGAGCAATTGCTGAAGCTATTAAAGAATCTGGGATTGATATGGATAAAACCGTTATTGTCTCCGGAATAGGTTGTTCTTCCAGAGCTCCGGGATATATGAACTTTGATACCTGTCATACTATTCACGGTCGTGCTTTAGCTTTTGCCACAGGAATTAAATTAGCCAATCCAGAACTAAATGTTTTTGTAATAACCGGTGACGGTGACGCCACTGCAATTGGTGGTAACCACTTTATTCATGCTGCAAGGAGAAATATTGATCTAAATGTTATACTCTTTAACAATAATATTTACGGTATGACCGGTGGCCAATACTCTCCCTTAACTCCTACCGGAAGTAAAGCAACTACTTCTCCCTATGGTAACGTAGAAAGGAATTTCGACATTCCTACATTAGCCATAGCAGCCGGAGCTAGTTATGTGGGAAGGGGAACGGCTTATCATGATAAATTACTAAAAGATTTAATAATCGCCGGTATTAATAATAAAGGATTCTCATTAATTGAAGCAATTAGTATGTGTCCAACATCTTTTGGTCGGAGAAATAAATTAGGTAATGCCGCTAAAATGTTGGAGTTACAAAAAACAGCGGCTATTAATGTAAAAGCTGCTCAAAAACTTCCGCCGGAAAAATTAGAAGGAAAATTCCTAATTGGAGAACTGCATAATAAGCCTGCCCCAGAATTTACCGAGGAATATGATAAATTAATTGCCAAACTCCGAAAGGAGGCGGAACAATGAGTAAAAGATGGGAATTTAGGTTAAGTGGAACAGGGGGACAAGGTTTAATTACTGCCGGAATTATTTTAGCAGAAGCCGCCGTGTTAGCAGGAAAAGAGGTTGTACAATCTCAAAGTTATGGTCCCGAAGCACGTGGTGGTGCCAGTAAAGCTGAAGTTATCATTGATGAAAAACAAATTAACTATCCTAAGGTTGTAATTCCTAATGTATTACTGGCCATGTCACCTCAGCCAGCTAATAAATATGGATCGGAAATAAAAGAAAATGGTTTAATTATAATTGACTCAAGTTTAATTTCTGATTTTAATAACGAGAAGGCAAGAGTCGTTGAAATTCCAATTACGAAACTTGCCAAGGAAGATGTAGGAAATATCTTAACGGCAAATATCTTGGCCCTGTCCGCTGTAGTTGGCTTAACTAAAGTTGTAGACTTTGAATATTTGAAAGAAGCTGTTTTAAATAGGATTCCCAAAGGCACAGAAGAATTGAATATAAAAGCAATGGAAATCGGTTGGCAGTGGGCTGAAAAACATGTTGTTTAAAAAATGCACCTTAGGGTGCATTTTTTTACTAACAAAAATAATTTAACTAAATAATTTAACTAAATAATCTGGATAATTTTTAATATATAATCAAAATTTCTATTGCTTTACTTTTAAGAAAATGGTAGTCTACTGTATGTAGATATTAATCCACATCAGGTGGACATATGGGAGGGGTAGGTCACATCATGTCATTATTAGTATTTTCAGCTTGTAGTGGAGATAAAGAAAAACCACAAGAACAAGCCCAAGAAAATAGCCAACAAGTTGATGAAGAAGTAATCAAGATTGGAATTTTTGAGCCTATCACTGGTGCTAATGGTGCAGGGGGAGCAATGGAAGAAGAAGGAGTAAGGCTGGCTAATAAACTTTATCCTGA
>DGEF01000061.1:0-6530 GCA_002385805.1 Peptococcaceae bacterium UBA3933 | reverse complement strand
ATCAGATAAAGTTGAAGCTGCCAATGCTGCCATTCGTCTTGTAGAACAAGAAAAAGTGAATGCCATTATAGGTAGTTGGGGAAGTTCTCTTTCTATGGCCGCCGGTTCTATTGTAAAAGATGCTCAGGTTCCAGCGGTAGCCGCTTCTGCAACCAACCCCCTTGTAACTTTAGGTAATGATTATTACTTTCGCGTATGTTTCCTTGATCCCTTCCAAGGCGATGTTCTGGCTAGATATGCTGCCGAAAAGTTAGGGGCTAAAAAAGTTGCGATTATAAAAGAAGTTTCCAATGATTATGCAGTAGGTTTAGCTAAATTTTTCTCTGATGCTTTTATTAAGTATACCGGAGACGAAAATGCTATCGTAGCCGAAGTTAACTATCAAACAGGTGACCAGGAATTTTCCGCCCAAATTCAAGCTGTAGCCAAAGAAAACCCTGATGTTATTTTTGCACCAGGAAACTATACCGAGTCTGCTTTAATAATTAAACAAGCCAGAGAACAGGGAATTGATACTCCTTTCTTAGGCGGAGACACTTGGGAAACACCTGAATTTTTACAAATTGGTGGAGAAGCTGTAGAAGGTGTGGTTATTTCCACTTTCTTCTCCCAGGATTTCCCTATTACCGAAGAATCTAAGGTATTTCTTGATGCTTATGCAGAGCATGGTCAATTTGATGAACCTGCAGCTGTTACTGCTTTAGCTTATGATGCTTACCTTGTAATTCTGGACGCTATTGAAAGAGCAGGTTCAGCTGATCCCGTTGCTATTAGAGATGCCCTTGCTGAAACTAAGGACTTTGAAGGTGCTACCGGTTATATTAGTTTTGATGAAAATGGTGATGCAGTAAAAGATGTAGTTATGAAAGTTGTTAAAGACAACAAATTTGTATACCTAGATACAATCAGCCCAAATAATTAAACATAAGAGGAGGAGCGAAGGAAGCACCTTCACTCCTCCCTTTTACAAAAATCTTTCTAAATCGAGAATAGAGGGGACAGTAATGACTTTACAAGAATTTCTTCAAAATTTTGCCAATGGAATATCTCTAGGAAGTTTGTATGCATTAATAGCTATTGGTTATACCATGGTATATGGGATTCTTCGTTTAATTAATTTTGCCCATGGTGAAATGATAATGGTAGCAGCTTATATAGCTTTCTATACGGTTTTTATTTTCTCTATGCCCTGGTATATTTCTTTTTTTATAGCCATTATCATAACAACTATAGTAGGTATCTTAGTGGAGCGCTTAGCGTATAAGCCTTTAAGAAGCTCACCCAGAGTTACCATCCTAATCTCGGCTATTGGAGTTTCATTTTTTCTCCAAAATTTGGGGATAGTGCTCTTCACCGGTCGACCTAAAGCGTTTCAAGTTCCGACACTATTTTCGCAAGTATATACTATTAAAGGCGTTAATATTGTTAGTCTGACTTTTTTCATTCCAACTATAACGGTAGTTTTGCTAATTTTATTGGTTTATGTAATAAATAACACAAAAATAGGAATGGCCATGCGGGCTGTGGCCAAAGATTATGATACATCCAGTCTAATGGGCATTGATGTTAATAAAATAATTTCCGTTACTTTTGGAATAGGCTCTGCTCTTGCAGCCATAGGCGGAATTATGTGGAGTATGAAATTCCCTCAATTAACTCCCACTATGGGTTTAATGCCTGGTTTAAAGTGTTTTATTGCAGCTGTTTTAGGTGGAATCGGTAATATTACCGGTGCGGTTGTAGGTGGTTTTATTTTAGGTTTGACAGAGATTTTACTGGTTGCCTTTTTACCAGACCTTTCCGGCTATCGAGATGCTTTTGCCTTTATTTTATTAATCCTTATTCTTCTGGTTAAACCTACAGGTATATTGGGCGAAAAAATCGCGGAAAAGGTGTGACATCATGAAAAGAAAAATAATTACAAGTTTAATCATAATTGGAATAGTAATTGTAATCTTGATACTTTTGCAGAATACGTTAGGTAATTTTAAACTAAGAATTCTAAACTTAGCCGGAATTTATGTTATTTTTGCAGTTAGTATGAATTTAATAAACGGTTTTACCGGGCAATTGGCTTTAGGACATGCCGGTTTTATCGCCGTGGGAGCTTATACTTATACACTTTTGGTTATGGATTCTGATTTGAAAAGCATGAATTTCTTTTTAGAACCAATAGTTCCTTTTTTAAGTTCTGTGCACTGGCCCTTTTTACCTGCAGTTATTATGGGTGGATTATTAGCCGGATTGGCTGGACTTTTAATCGGTGCGCCAGTACTTAGACTACGGGGTGACTATCTGGCAATTGCTACTTTAGGGTTTGGGGAAATTATTAGAACTGTTTTTACAAATACTCAGAGCATAACCAACGGTTCTTTGGGGCTAAAGGCCATTCCCATGCCTAAATCCTTCTTGTTTATTGAAATGAAAAATGCCTTTACCTGGTGGGTTTGGACGGCAGTAATTATAACCGTTATTTTCCATTTTTTGCTGGTAAGTTCCAGTTACGGAAGAGCCCTTAAAGCCATACGGGAAGACGAAAAAGCCGCGGAAGCTATGGGAGTAAATATTTTTAAACATAAAGTTTGGGCTATGGTAATTAGCTCCTTTTTTGCTGGAATAGGAGGGGCCCTTCTAGCCAGTTTGATGACTACAATCGATCCGCTAATGTTCCGCTTTACTTTGACTTTTAATATTCTTCTAATCGTAGTTTTAGGAGGAATGGGCAGTATTTCTGGTTCTGTAATCTCAGCTGTTGTTGTCACTATTTTAATGGAATGGTTGCGTTTTCTGGACCAAGGATTTATGGGTTTGCCAGAAATACCGGGTTTAAGAATGGTAGTTTTCTCCACATTACTGTTATTAGTAGTTCTGTTCTATCCCAGAGGTTTAATGGGTAATGAGGAGCTTTCCTGGAATAAAATAACTAAAATGTTCCAAAGATTTCACATGCAGCCCAGGGAGGTTAGAAAATGAATTTGTTAGAAGTAAAAGGCATAACAATGCAATTTGGTGGTCTTAAAGCAGTTGCCAATTTTAATCTTAACATAGACAAAAATGAGATTGTGGGTCTTATCGGTCCTAATGGTGCAGGGAAAACCACTTGTTTTAACGTTATTGCCGGTGAGTATGTGCCAACGCAAGGCAAAGTTTTTTTTGAAGGACGAGACATTACTAAATCCCGACCAGATCAAATAACCAAACTAGGTATTGCCAGAACTTTTCAGAATATAAGACTCTTCAAAGATTTAACAGTTTTGGAAAATGTGCTAATTGCCAATCATCTCAATCTGCAATCGAATATTTTTTCAGCTACCTTTAGGCTTCCCTGGTACCAAAAAGAAGAAAAAATTATGTACGAAAGATCTTTGCAGCTTTTAGACCAGTTAAAGCTTACTCAATATAAAAACGAAAAGGCATCCAGTCTACCTTATGGGTTGCAGAGAAGGTTGGAAATTGCCCGAGCTCTGGCTACCCAGCCTAAATTGTTACTACTGGACGAACCTGCTGCCGGGATGAATCCCCAAGAGTCTAAAGAACTGATGTATTTAATTCAGGAACTTAGAGATAAATTCGATTTAACTATTTTTATGATTGAGCATCATATGCCGGTAATTATGGGAGTTTGCCAACGAATACTTGTTTTAGATTACGGTGTAACAATTGCTGAAGGAACTCCTAAGGAAATACAGTCCAACGAAAGAGTGATCGCTGCATATTTGGGGGTCGAACATATTGCTTAAAATAAATAATTTACATGTTTACTATGGAGGAATACATGCGTTAAAGGGTATTAGTTTGGAAGTACCGGAAAATAAAATAATCACCCTGATTGGAGCTAACGGAGCAGGTAAAAGTACAACATTAAGAGCTATCTCACGCCTGGTTTCCGCCAGTGAAGGTGAAATTATTTTTAATAATGAAGATATAAGTAAATTAAAAACAACTGAAGTGGTTAAAAGAGGTATTACCCTAGTTCCGGAAGGCCGTAGAGTTTTTCCGGATTTAACCGTATTAGAAAACCTTAAATTAGGGGCTTACTTGAGAAACGACAAAAAAGCCATAAAAGATGATATAAATCATGTATATGAGTTTTTTCCCCGTTTAAAAGAAAGAGAATGGCAGCTAGCCGGGACTTTATCCGGTGGGGAACAGCAAATGTTAGCTATTGGTAGAGCCTTAATGTCCAAACCCAAATTACTAATGATGGATGAGCCTTCCCTGGGGCTGGCTCCTTTGATAGTACAAGATGTTTTTGAAATTATTAAAATGATTCATCAGGAAGGAATGACTATTCTACTAATTGAACAAAATGCAATGGCCGCTTTAAAAATTGCTGATTATGGTTATGTTTTAGAAACCGGTACCATTACTTTAGAGGGAACAGGCCAGGAATTATTGAACAATGAGCAAGTGAAAAAAGCATATTTAGGTGAGTGATACAATAAAAAACCTGCCAAGCAGGTTTTTTATTGTTTATGTTATAATAAATAATCATAAAAATTAAAGGAAAGAGGACAGGCTGTGGAAAAGTTTAAATTGTTATTTTTTATCAGCATAAATATATTTAGTTTCTTACTAATGGGTTATGACAAAATGCAGGCCAAAAGAAACCGTTGGAGGATAAAAGAAAAAACACTCTTATTCTTGGCCTTAGCAGGTGGAGCTATTGGAGGTTATTGCGGAATGCAAGTATTTAGGCACAAAACTAAACATAATTTATTTAGATTCGGGTTACCTTTACTGGTATTATTAAATTTATACTTATTTTATACTCTGGGAGGAGTAGAAGGAGAGTTTTTACATTACGGGAAATAAAATAAAAATACCTACAGTCCATAAAGCATGGGAGATAATTAAAGGAAAGAGGTTCTTTTCATACATATAAATAAAACCCCAAAATAACCCCGCTACCAAGGCAGCCATGGTAAGCATAAAATTCCCCGAAGAAATATGAACTCCCGCATAAATTAAACTCCCTAATAACCAACCTGGAAATTCTCCGAATTTCTCCATAGCCCATTTTTGTAAGAAATTTCTCCAAAAAATCTCTTCTCCTGGACTGGTAATAAATAGCAGTACCAGGCTAATGATTAAAATATCACTTTGTGTCCTGATATGATAAATTGATGAGATTTGTGAACCAGCGAAATTAAATAATAGTTGGGAAAAAATATTACCCAGCCAAAAGATAAAGTACAAAATTATAGCAGAGCCGACTCCAATAAATAAACCTCTCCAGGTAATATCCTTTTTGCTTAAAGGGAATCCACCCCAATAAATAGCCAAGATACTTAAAGTTGTTGCGGCTATACTCATTGATACCCAGAAATTTAATAATTGTACTGAAAAAGTAAGATACCAAAAAAAAAGGGCCAAGAGTATAGTTATAATTACCTGAAAATCTTTAATTTTTTTATGTGACATGATTTCCTCCTAAATTATGATGTTAATTAATAGACCTGCAATAAACATAGAGCCAAATTGAAAATGGAATTTAGCCGAATTAGCCTCTAAAAAAGTTAAGGTATCTTTATTACCCAATCTGGAAATATGAGCATTTTTCAAAATCTTACCTAGTTTAGGAATTAATAAAAAAGGTAAAATAGATGATACTGGCAGTATATTAAAGATGATTAAAAATAATAGAGAAGCAAAAGCAGCTATATTTAAAAGATAATAAAATGGAAAGGCCAACTTTTCACCTAAAATTAAAGCTAATGTTTTTATCCCTGCTCTTTGGTCATAATCAATATCTCTTAGGTCATTGGCGTGAAGTATTCCGGAAACAAGAAAACCTACCGGAAGGGAAGCCCAGATAACATTTTCATTAAAGACACCTGTTTGAACATAATGGCTTCCTAGGACCATTAAAGGGCCCATTAAGAAAAAAACCAATAAAGAGCCCAAACCTTGGTACTTATAAGGTAATGGTCCGGCAGTATAAGTATAACCCCCTAAAATACCGATAAGACCTAAAAACAACATAGGCCACCCTCTTAAATAAACAAAATAGATTCCCAGGAGAGCTGCCATACCAAAAGCTATAATACCAGCATTTTTCATTTGTTCTGGTTTTAAGATATTTCTTACTAATTGAGGGCATGTTTCTGCAGATTCTATGGTATCAACCCCTGCAATAAAATCCCCATAGGTATTAATCAGATTTGTTCCGCTATGCAAAAGAGTTCCGCCAAATAGGGTTAAAAGATAAAGACCAAAACTAAAAGTACCCTCAAAAGTATAGGCTAAAATAGCCCCCAAAGTTACAGGTATTGCGGAAGCAGTAAAAGACCAGGGTCTCAGAGCTAAAAACCAAACTTTAACCATTTACGGTTTAACCTCCTTGAGGAAAATCTAAAATTCATTCAAAATTATATAATATTTTTTGCTTAATTAAAATCATTAAAAGGCACTTAGTATTATTAATAAAAAAATGTAATATTTGTGAATAAACATTTTAAAAATTGATTTATTATACTAATTGGATTAATAGGTGATTATTTTTACACTTTTTTTGTGTTTTTTTATTT
>DGEF01000074.1:15896-16988 GCA_002385805.1 Peptococcaceae bacterium UBA3933 | reverse complement strand
TTACTAGCAGATTTAACAGCATCAGCTGCAAATGCTGCCACAGGTAGTAATGTCATCATGAACGCAACAAGCGTTAAGATGGCAAAAAGTTTTCTTGTCTTCAAGGTTATTTCCCTCCTTAAAATGTTGTGGGTAAGTTAATACCCAAGTTCTTTTGAATTGTAGAGTGTTAAGTATTTCTACAACTCATGGTTCGGGTGTGCATACATTTGTCAGGTGTATGCATGATTTAAATCCCCCGCGAAAATTCACGACAGTTACTTTATGTAACTACTTCTCTTAGGCTAATGTGGCCCAATCCCCCCTTTCGTAGAGTAAGTATTGAAATTAACCTAAAAATATCATTATTTAGTAACTAGTGACTGGTGACTAGTGACTAGTATTTTTGCTACTAGTAACTAGTTACTAGCGACTAGTAAATTAGCGACTGGTGACTAGATTTAGAGGCTAGTCATTAGTGGCTGGTGGCTAGTTGTAATACTAGCACTATGCTGACTAAGCACTAAAGTTTTATATGATTCTGCATAATGCAGAAAACTGTAACCACGGATTAATTTAAGTCTAGAAGTGGGCGAGATTTTAGCTACTAGTTACCAAAACACTTTCCACTGTCCTCTGTCCAACTTTCCAATTATACATTGGTTTCTTCTAGTTTAGCAATGCGGTTGTCTAATTTTTTAATGTCATCCCAGACAAACCTTAGTTCTTTTCTTATTTGTTTCTGGCCTTTTTCAAGTTTCTTTTGACCGGCTTCAAGATTTGCAACACGATCTTCAAGTCTTTTTTGGCCTCGGGTCAGTATTTCCAGTTTTTCTAGTACTAATTGTTGGAATACTTCATTATCCATGATTATTCCTCCGGGATTGCTTCGGCCTTTCGGCCTCGCAATGACATAACAGTTACTTATCCGACTGTCCACTGTCTAACTAAAAAAATAGGTAAGAATCACCAATTTACAAATGTCATTATATATATATTTGAAATATTAGTCAATAGATATTGTGAGTAGTTTTTCGAATTGGAGATAAATTTTGCTATATTACTATTCTATGCAAATCAGTGTTTTCCTTCTTTTTTGGAGGAAAAATTTTC
>DGEF01000074.1:12024-15636 GCA_002385805.1 Peptococcaceae bacterium UBA3933 | reverse complement strand
CTTTTTCGCCGCGGGCCCGTTGGCCGATGACGGCCAGGACAAAGCGGGGTAAAGCCAGCATACGCCGCCAGCGTTTGGGCTCTTTGTAAAGGCGGAAAAGCCATTCTAAGCCTCTTTTCTGCATCCATTCGGGAGCTCTTTCTACATTGCCAGCTAGGACATCAAAACTACCCCCTACTCCAATACAAACGGGGACTTCTAAGTCTTTGAGATGTTCTCTAATCCAATATTCTTGTTTGGGGGCACCTAAGGCAACAAAAAGAATATCCGGCTTTACCTTTTTGATGTTTTCAATGATCTGAGGTTCTTCTTCCTGGGTAAAGTAGCCGTGTTCATACCCTACTATATGACAGTCGGGGTATTCTTCTAAAATTCTAAGTACGGCTTTTTCAGCTACTCCCGGGGCGGCTCCTAAAAAGTATAATTTCCAGCCGTTTTTACCTGCTCTTTTGCAAATTTCCTGCAAGAGGTCAATACCGGATACTTTTTCCGGAACCGGATTGCCTAAATATCTTGCGGCCCAGACTACTCCTGAGCCGTCTGCGGTAACTAGGTCAGCTTTATTAAGAGTTCTACTGAGTTTTTTTTCGTGAACTCCTCTGTATATTATTTCGGCATTTGCTGTAATTATATGGTGGTATTTGCCATCATTTATGAAATTTTTTATAGTTTCCAGTGTTTGCTCCATAGTTGTTTTGTCAACCAGGGAACCCAGGATGTAGACTCGTTCTCTCATATATAGACGAACTCCTTTCGGGAAAGTTCCCGATCAAGCGAATTTTTTCAGAAATATATTTAAACATTGATAATCTGAATGGACAAAGGTAGTTAAAGCATGACGGCTCTGGAGCTAATATTTTGGGACGGCCTACTCTAAAATTTAGATTATGCTTAAGAGATAGTCTTTTTGGTCAGATTAATCTTTTAGGTTAAGACTTTTAGGTTAAGATTATTTGTCAGATTTTAGCTTTTGGGATATTTTCCTTGGTCAGACTTATCTTTTAGCTAGAATTATTTGTCAGAATTATTTTATTAATAAATATCTAACCAAAAATATTAGGTCGATATTAGGATCTAACCAACAAATTTTACCCAGAAGTGATTTCTGACCAATAATTTTATGCCTAAAGGGAAGTCCGACCTAGTATTTTAACCCAAAAGCTATTATCTGCCCAATGAAAGGGGATTGCTTCGTCGCCAAAGGCCCCTGCAATGACATTATCCCGACCCATAAGCTTGACTCAAGAATAATAATGCCGTCATGCTGTTAAACCCTAAAGACGTCATGCTGTCATGCAGTATAGCTCATGAGCCGTCATGCTGTCCCTAAATATTAACCCGTGAGACGTCATGCCGCCCCAAGAGCTAAACCCCAGAGCCGTAATGCCTCCCTCTATTGTTGTCCCAAAATCCTCATTTCAACCCCATTTGTTCCATTAGTTCCTCAAGTTTGGTGTTGTCAACAATCCAGTAGCTGGCACCCAGGTTATCGCTGGGGTAGCCGGGAAGCATGTGGCTTTCGATAGATTCATGGTCAATATTGGCGAACTTGGTGGCGTAATACAAGATATCCTTAGTACTCATATCGGTTTCTACATTATTATTAACTTCTTTAATCAGATCCGGAATCTTCCAAATAGTACTAATGCTTTTCGCATGATCTGTTAAAGCGGAAAGAAATTTCTGTTGTCTTTCCACTCTGCCGATATCTCCTTGTCCATCACTGCGGAAGCGCACATAGGCTAAAGCATCTTCTCCGTCCAGCTTCTGAAGACCGGGTTGGAGGTCAATGCCTTCGTCAGGATAGTACATGCGTTTTTCTACATCCATTGTGACTCCGCCTAAAATATCAATTATATTAATAAAACCCTGGAAGTTTACTTTTACATAATAATCGATAGAAATCCCCAACAAATCTTCTACAGTTTTCCGGGTTAAATCGGCCCCACCGTAAGCATGGGCATGGGCTATTTTTTCTAAGCCCCTGCCGGGTATTTTAGTCCGGGTATCCCGAGGAATGGACAAAAGTTTCACTTGTTTTTCATCAGGGAAAAGGCTGGCCAAAATCAAGGTATCGGACCGGGCGGATTCGCGCCCTCGCTGGTCGGTACCGATTAAAAGAACGTTAACAGGTTCCGAGTTTTCATTTTCCTTTCCTTCAGTAACTTCTTCTCCTTCAGCGAGTTCACCGGCATCGGTAGTTAATGGTGCAAAAAGGGTATTAGCCAGCTTAAAGCCCAGAAAGACAGTAGCCAGAAAAAGAATTATAATGATCAAAAAAAAGAATCTGGGACGACGTTTTTTGCCTGTTGCTTTTCTTCTGCGTTTTACTCTGGATAGTTCTTCCGTCAAAGGGTACACCTCCTACTCCGAAGCCAGGGCATGAATCTGTTCAGTGGAGGCACGGAGTTGCTCTTCTAATTGGGCTAAATCCGGCTCATAGTACCATAGACCGTCTATTTTTTCGTTTTTGCCGGGAACAACTACGGATACGATTTCATTAGCCATAATATCGGAAGCTAATTTGCCCAGGGCTAAGATTTCCCGGACAGGAATATCTGTTTCTACATTTTCTTGCATCAGATTCACCAGTTCAGGTAGATTTTTTAGTCCTTGTACACTGATTATTTTATCTACCAACAATTGAATTACTTCTTGTTGACGCTGTATCCGGTCTAAGTCTCCACCGGCGGTACCCCGATAACGGGAATATGCTAAAGCACCTGCACCGTCCAGGGTCTGAAGACCTGGTTGTAAGTCAATATTTTCACTGGGTTTATACATGCGCTGCGGAACATCTACCTCAATTCCACCTACAGCATCCACCAGTTTTACTAAACTATTGAAATTTACAATGGCATAACGATCGATCTGTATGCCCAAAAAATCTTCTACTGTTTCTTTGGCTAAATCTATGCCACCGTAAACATAAGCCGCGTTAATTTTATCCCAGCCCCCTTTTATCTTGACCCGGGTATCCCGGGGGATAGAGACGAGGCGGGCTTTACGAGTTTCGGTATCTATGGTAGCCAGAATGATGGTATCAGTTCTGGTGCGATAGCCGGTGGGGGAATCTACGCCTAATAAAAGGACAGTGTATTCTCCCAGTTGTTTGGCTATTTCAGATTTTTCTCTTTCTTCTTCGCTTAGTTCATCTTGGCCCGTTTGTGGATTAGGGTCTAGTACTAAGTAGTAGTTGTAAACCCACCAACCGGTAACCAGGCCAATGAGGAAGATGGCCAGGACAAAGACTGTTTTTTTGGATTTCATTTTATCTCAAACCTCTTTGTTTACAATTTTAGGTAATTGCACATTACTTTAAATGCAAATTATATTTTAGCAAGTAAAGGTAAAAGTAACAAGAGAAAAAAATGGAAAGCATTGTGGGAGACATTACGGCTATTGGGATATACTGCATGTCAGCATTACGGCTTTCGGGCTAAACTGCATGGCGGCATGACGGCTATTGAGTTATTCTGCATGACGGCATTACGGCTCTTGGGTTAATATTTTGGGACGGCCTTATTTTATTTCTATTAGGTTAAGCTTTGGTGTCGTTATTTAGTAAGCCAAGGTTTTTCTTGATTTTATAGATAAAGCTTTCCAGCATCC
>DGEF01000074.1:11569-11854 GCA_002385805.1 Peptococcaceae bacterium UBA3933 | reverse complement strand
AATTCTTTATCATGTTGTCTTTTATATCCTTCAGCAATATTTGCCGGAATGGATACTGCTGCTCGTTTAATTTGTGATTCGAGTCCAAAACGTTCATAGGGGGGAAACTTTATCCCACCCCTGTATATTTCCAATACAAGTTGATGAGACAATTCCCATACTTTCAAATCTCGAAAACTTTTCCTCATACTCACACCCCTTCGGGGATCGCTTCGGGCCTTCGGCCCTCGCGATGACACGAAATGTGTCAATTAAGTGCCGGGTCGCAATGACATTATCCCGACC
>DGEF01000074.1:11061-11363 GCA_002385805.1 Peptococcaceae bacterium UBA3933 | reverse complement strand
TTATGGAATTCATAATCCAATCTCCCATTCTGAATCTGATATAACCTACTATCTATCAACAAAACACCTTCAAAGGGTTTGTTTTCGTCTAAATCCCAGAGGTGTAGGGTTATGGGGCCGGATGCTTTTTCTAATGCTTTGGCAGGGACAGGTGAGAGTACGATGTTTAGATTGGAGGAGGAACCTGTTTCTTTGTTGGCTATTTCCCCCAATTCAACGGTTAGCTGGTATTTGGTTTTATCCAGACCGAATTCTTTTAAGGCGGCGGAGCTGTAAACTACTACTTCCCAAGTGCCTGGTTC
>DGEF01000074.1:4749-10867 GCA_002385805.1 Peptococcaceae bacterium UBA3933 | reverse complement strand
ACCAGAGGGTACTTGGAAAAAGTAGCGTTTTAATTGAGCAGGGTCTAATGAATCTAGGACGCTGTAAGTATAAGGTTTTTTTGTATGAATATTTTCCCCGATGATAATGTTTACGGGGATTTCTACTTCCAATCCGGGTACCTTAGGATCATCACCCCGGAGAACACCGCTGTATAAACCGGCTTCTTGGGGAAGATGGAATCTAAGAGGTATTTCACGGGTACTGCCGTTAGCAATATAAGTAGTTTTTAGCTCTGGCTGTATCCAGGGAACGGTAGCGAACCATTCCAAGGCAAAGGATTGTTTATGATTATTGGTTAATTCTAAAATTAACCGTTCAGGTACTAATTCCCGGGTGAAAAAGCCAGGGGCGGAACCATATTTGGGATTAAATAACCGAACATTGAGTTTCCGCTCCTCCGGTATTTCTTTTAGTTTCTGCCAGGCTTTATAGGCATCTACTACACCATGGCCGTCTTCATTGATAGTGAATTTTTCCAGATCCCGGGCTCCTTCTTCTAAAGCCCTTTTAATTAAAGAAGGGGTTGTTTTTAAACCGATTTTCTGGGCTCCTTCCAGAAGGTGGGCAACTACTCCGGTTACATGGGGTGCTGCCATACTGGTGCCTTCAGTTAACATGTAGGGATTGGGCATCCAGCCGGGTACCGTGGAGACCGCACTGCCGGGAGCAACCAGAGACGGGTACCAGGCTCCATCGGGCCGGGGACCTACGGAACTGAAATAGTAAAGACTGTCTTGGGGGACTTGATGGCCGAAATCTACTTCCCACATTTTCGGAGATACAAAAGCACCTACACTAATGGCCTTGTCAGCGTCAGCCGGAGCAGCCACGGTATTGATTCCAGGGCCTATGTTGCCTGCAGCCACAACTACGGTTACACCGTATTCTTCGACAACCTGATTTACTATTTGAGACAAACTACTTCTTCCCGGCTCAATATTATCATAAAGTCCTAAGCTGATATTGATAATATCGGCTCCGTGAATAGCAGCATAACGAATGGCTTCGATGATATTGGCCGGATCTGCATAACCGTTCCGATCTACTGCTTTTAAAACCATAAGTTGAGCACCCGGAGCCACTCCTTTTAGCTCACCGTTGGCCCCGATAATCCCTGCCACATGGGTGCCATGACCGGAAAGGTCACCGGCTAATTGGACGTACCGACCCTGGGAGTCAATATCAGCTATTGTATAAGCCAGTTCTTTACCGGCGTAGGTTAGAACAAAATAGTCCTGATTTTGCCGGTATATTTTTAAAGCTTTTTCTCCGGCAAAGTTTTCATCTCCGTTAACATCCACATAAACAGTATCATAGACTCCTGCTTTTGAGCTGTCGGTTAAAAGTAAGGCTACTTTTTTGGTTTTAGTCTCAAGTCCCATTAATTCCAATGGTAAAACCTCTTCCACATCGAAAAGGGCGAAACGGTAAGTACCGCTTTGGGAAGGGATGTCCCCTAGAAAGTATTCTCCGCCCTGATAAATGATTTTGTTTTCTGTGGGGGAGACAGGAACTGTATTAATCACACCTTCCAGAGTAAAGTCTACATAATCTATGATTTTAGGTTCGCCTTTTGTAGTAAACCTTAAATCCGGGTGAGCCGGGTCTACTCCTGTATCGATAACGGCAACTACTTGACCGCTGCCGGTGGTATGTAAGTTTTGCCTAAGAAGTGGTAAATTGATTTCTGCCTGGTTGGTTTGAAAACTCAGGCTAATTTCTTTTGGGTTTAAAGGTAATTTTGGATTAAATAGGTTGTTGGCTTTGGCCTTATTGTTATCCTGGGTATGAGTAGGGGAATCTTCCTTTGTTGCAGTTATACTACCGAAATTT
This sequence comes from Peptococcaceae bacterium UBA3933, assembly GCA_002385805.1. Classification (GTDB taxonomy): domain Bacteria; phylum Bacillota; class Peptococcia; order Peptococcales; family BICA1-8; genus UBA3933. The sequence goes on along the minus strand of DGEF01000074.1, from coordinate 9,012 downwards.
ACAGAAAGGTCAGTTGTATTCACTTCTTTTTGGTGTATCAATACTACCTGACCCTTAAGGTTGATATTAACAGCCAGGAGAGCACCAGGTTCTATTTCCGAAAAGGTGGCAGGTTGACCCTGGGTCAAAACCTGCACCTCTTCCGCCAAGGGTAAGGTTAGCAGGTTTTTATTTATTCTTAAGATTAAAGTATTGTTTTTTCGATCTATTTGTTCTAGTGTGCCGATATAATCGTAACGGTCTCCTTTTAGTTCCAGCCACCGGTTGATAAAAGCCGCGGCTTGAGCTAAGGTTACCTTTTCTTGAGGACGAAAGGTGTTGTCAGCATACCCCTGAACCAGACCCAATCGGACACCTTCACTCACGGAAGCACGGGCATAGTCAGATATTTTTTCTTTATCTTTAAATTTAAGGATTTTTTTGTCAACTTGCAGTTCCCCCAGGCCCATAGTGCGCAGGAAAAGAACAACCATTTGTTCCCGGGATAGTTCTTCTTCCGGTTTGAAAATGTCTGAGGAATAACCGCTGATTAACCCTCTTTCTTTGGCAGCCAGAATAAACCCTTTAAGAGGATGATTATCGGCTACGTCCAGGAAAGGACTAGAAAAAGATTTCAGTTCTACTGCTTCGTCTTCTAAAGCCAAAGCTCTAATTAACATGGCGGTAAATTGAGCCCGGGTAACAAACTGTTCCGGGTCTGACCCTGGACTTAATACGCCCTGGGCAGTTAACTCTAACAAATCTTCTTGAGCCCAGTGGGCAGTGGCTTTTTCCTGGGCAGAGAGGGAAGGAATGAAAAGAAAAACAGTAACCAGAGTTAAAAAGATAATGAGTTTTGTTTTTACCGATGATGAGGTTTTTAATATTAAGTGGCCCATGTTTCTACTTCCTTTACAAAAATATTTGTTATTCTAGTTTCTACACGAAAGTAGACAATCCTTTCAATGAATTATGGAAAGAATTGAAATTTAATTATATATTATTTTAAATAATTCAAAAAATTATTAAATATACCCTTTCCTTTTTAGAAAAATATGCTATAATGTTATTAAGATAGTGAATGATAACACAAATTACAAATATCATAAGATAACCAGCAAAATAATTTCGGAGTGTTTTTGGTGAATTATTTTTGTTTTAATTATTAAATTGCAAATATTTTTATGATTAACCTGTATTTTTATTATAATAAGCTTTATCTTTGCATGTTTTTCTTAGTGAAGTTTATCACTTATCAATAAATAATATCAAAAATATTAATTAAAAATGAATAGATATAAGGAGGAAAATTAAAATGGCAGAGGATAAAATTGAGGCATTACGAAGGGAACGGAGCCGGCTTTTGGAGGCCTGGTCAATTGCCAGTTCAGGCCAAAAGAATTCTATACTGGTGCGGATTGCGGACATAGATGAAGAACTGGAAAAATATGACTCAAAGAAATCTTTCCCCAAGTACCGGAAGTTTACTAAGCAGAATATACAGTTGTTGAAAAGGGCGTGAATTAGTGACTAGTGACTAGTGACTGGTGACTAGTATTATTAACCACAGATGCGCACGGATAAACACGAATGTGCGGCTGTGGTAGGGGATTGCTTTGGGGCTAAAGCCTATTGCAATTTTCACGCGCTGGAGCGCACCACGATAAATGAAAGTACTCTTGTCATCGCGAAGGAGCGAAGCGACTGAAGCGATCTCCTCCTCTAATGAAGGGGATTGTTTCGGCCCTTCGGGCCTCCCAAGACATTTTTCAGTCGCTACGCTCTGCGCAGTGGCAAAGTAGCAGTGGTTTCACAAGCCACTGCTACTTTGTTGTTTCATAGATTATGTTGTGCCAGTGGTAGGGGTCGATGAAGGTGTAGGTCTCACCGGCCATTTTCACCTTTTCACCCCAGAGGACTATTTTGGCAAGTTGGGAATGGTTGAGGTTTCTGAATACCCGGTATAAGTCCCAGAGGGCACTTACACCTATGTCTGATTCAACGTTATTGATAAAGATTTTGATTAATTTTGGCACTTGGACAAGCATCTTAGGCTGGGAGATTTTTTGGGCCATTTCCTGGAGAATTGCGTCATCTTTATCAGAAACAGGTTTAACGAAAAGGTTGGGAATATCAATGCTTTCGTTTTCTACATAAATGGGCCCCAGTACCTCACTGAGTTCGACCAGTCCCTGTCTATCTACCACCATGTGGTAGGGGATATCTATTTCGAAACACTGGCTGAGGATTTTTTTAAGGTTTACTACCCCCATTTGGTTGTATATTTCTTTCAGGGTAAGTAATTCTCCGTTTACCTTGAGACTGACGTAAGTAGGCAGGAAGATACCTGCTGATTTTTTATTTTCTTTATTTATCGAATAAATGGAAATCATTTCTAATTGTTTATCGGTAACACCCAAGCAAAGTATATTAGTATTATTTGTTTGTTTATTGAGATGCAGGTCTTCTTTTTTCGGTGAGTTTAATTGGGCTTTTGCCGGTGATGAAGTTGAATTGGAGTTTGCGCCGTTTTCTTGATTGCCTCGAGTTTGAGTTAATTGTCTTTCCTTATCCTCAGCAGGATTTTCTTCGTGGTTTTCTTCAATAATCTCTGTTGAGTTTTCTAGATTATTTTCCGTAGTTTCTATGCTGCTCTCTTCTTCCTCTACTAAAGATTCTTCTGTAGAAAGTAAAGAAGTATTAGGAATTGGTTCGCTTATGCCTGTATTGGTAAGTATAAAACTCAAGGTTATTATTAAGACAAAACATAATGATATGACAACTATTAATATAGTGCCTTTTGTGTGCATGATCACACCTCCAAGTTAGTGGCTGGTAAATTAGTTACTAGTGACTTGTGACTAGTATTTTTAACTACGGATGAACACTGATAAACACGGATAAACATTAATTATTCTATTAATGACTAAGGTTAAGGTTAAGTATGGGTTAATGCTGTCCCAAGAAGTTATCCGGAAAGCCGTAATGCTGACATGCAGTATAACCTAGTAGCTGGTAATAGTATTGACAAATATTGTAATTTTAGACAAAAAAATAACGGAACGGTTAAGACCGTTCCGTGGATAATTGTTTATATAGCATTTCCGCTAAACCTATGCCGCCGGCGTGGCTGATTTTCTTGGCGTATTCTTGATCAAGCATGTCCTGAAAGATTTTTTCTGCGCTGCTCTGGGTTAGAAAACCATCCTGGGGGATAGTGGCACGCATTTGAGAAATTAGCTGGTGGATAAAGATGCTCTCCAGCTCCCGGCAGGCAGCCATGAGTTCATCCTTTTTTTTATCATTGTCAGTATTCCCAGGCTCTGAGTTTGTTTGTTCTTGAGCTTTTTGGGCTTGTTGAAGGACTTGGGTGAATTTAATATTATTATTGGTTTTGTGGCGAATTAACTCAATTGGGTTTATGTTAGTAAGATTATTAATTTCATTTATTGACAATGAAATCACATCCGTTCAATTATCTCCGTAGGTTGTTGGTGATGCCTAAGATTTCGTCGGAAGTCTGAATCATTTTGGAGTTAATTTCATAGACTCGCTGAGCAGTAATCATTTTAACCATTTCTTCTACTACCTGTACATTGGAGCTTTCTAAAAAGTTTTGTCTGATTAGTCCGAAGCCTTCTTCGCCTGCTGTCCCATCCTGAGGTTCACCGGAGGCCGGTGTAGGTAGAAAAATGCTGGAACCTTTTTTCTCTAAACCACCGGGGTTGGCAAAACGAGTCAGACCCAGGATAGCCACCTCGTTATAATCTCCCTCGTCATCGATAACGGTGATTTGTCCATTTTCATCAATAATAACTTCGCGAATATTTTCCCCTAATTCTATTTCTGAATCGCCTTCATCCAGCACTCTATAACCATCGGAATTGACTAGATAACCTTCTGCATCCAGCCGAAAAGATCCGTTGCGGGTATAGCCTATTTGTCCGTCAGGAAGCTGGATTTTGAAAAAGCCTGTACCTTCAATAGCCATGTCTAAGGGATTGCCTGTTTCCTCCAGGATGCCTTGCAGGAAATTAGTCAGAGTAGCGGCTACTCTTACCCCTGTCCCTACATCAATTCCTGTGGGTTTCTGTTCCGTAGGAATTCGCAGTTGTTGATAGAGAAGGTCTTGAAAATTGACCATATTCTTTTTAAAACCTGTTGTGTTAACATTGGCCAGGTTATTGGCAATGGTGTCCAGATGGAATTGTTGTGTTTTCATACCGGATGAGGCTGTATATAAGGAACGTAACATTGGAATACCCCCTTGATTTAGTGGCTAGT
>DGEF01000074.1:0-4604 GCA_002385805.1 Peptococcaceae bacterium UBA3933 | reverse complement strand
TCTTGCTCACTCGCTCACTCGCCCACTGACATCTTGATTGACCCAAAAGCTATAGATTTCCTGCTTGGTTAATGAGTTTGTCTAAGGTGTTGTCATAGGCTTGGATGACTTTTTGGTTGGTTTCATAGGCCCGCATGATAGTGATTAAACGGGTCATTTCTTCTACGGCACTGACGTTGGATTTTTCAACAAAACCTTGCCTTATCTTAGTTTGAGTTTGGGGAGTGGGATTCTCTCCCTGGACCAGGCTATCCCCTACTTTATAAGGATTTGTAATATCTACTACTTGAAGCACGCCTGCTAACTGCCCGTCTACATAGACCTCACCTTGTTCGGTGATATTTATGTTACTACCGTTTATCTGAATAGGCCCTCCTGTACCGCGAACTATATGGCCTGTTTGGGTAGTTAGGATTCCCTCAGGACTCAGTTTTAAAGAACCGTTGCGAGTATAAAATTGATTCCCTGCTGTATCCTCAACTACCAAAAAGCCTTGTCCTTCTAAGGCTATATCTAATTGACCACCGGTGTTTTCTAAGGCTCCCTGATTATAGTTTGTATATACTTCGTCGAGAACGACTCCTTTACCCAGTGTTCCGATAGGTGTTTTGACACCCTGGGGTCCCTTTTCATAATCAAGGTGATAAAGAAGGGTCTCGGCAAAGGTTTTGGATACAGTACCCTGCTTCTTAAAACCATTTGTATCAGTATTGGCCAGATTGTTGGCGCAAACTTCGTTCTTCTTAAGAAGGTTGGTTAAACTGCTGGCTGAAGTATATAATCCACGTAGCATAGTAACACTCCCGTATTAGTGATTAGTGGCTAGTGGCTGGAATCTCGCCCACTCGCCCACTCGCCCACTGACATCTTGAATGTCCTAAAAGCTTTCTCTAATTAAATCGGTACGAAATGGAATTAATTTAGAGTAAAATTAAAAAAATCGCCCGGAGGCGATTTAAATTACTTTTTTGGAGTAGGATTTACCGTCTTGTAGGAGGTCAAGGTGTTGTAAGGCTATGCCGGTACCTAGGGCAACACAGGATATGGGGTCATCAGCAATATGGGCAGGTAGGCCTGTCCTCTCGGAGATCAAGGTATCCAATCCGTCCAATAAAGCACCTCCACCTGTCATAACTATACCTTTATTCATAATATCACCGGCAAGTTCAGGTGGGGTTTTTTCTAAGACTTCTTTTACTGCACCTACAATTGCTTCGATTGGTTCCTTTAAGGCTTCGTTGGCATGCTCCACAGTAATGGTTATGGTTTTGGGCAAACCACTGACCAAGTCCCGACCACGGACGGTGGCAGTCTCACCCTTACGGTTAACGGGATAAGCAGTACCTATTTCTTTTTTGATCTCTTCGGCTGTTCTTTCACCAATCATTAAATTGAATTCCCGGCGGACGTATCTGACCAGTGCTTCATCAAATTTATCTCCACCGATGCGGATTGATTTGCTGCAAACTATTCCTCCTAAGGACAAAACGGCTACATCGGTAGTACCGCCGCCAACGTCTATGATCATGCTGCCGCTTGGTTCGGAGATGTCAATACCCGCTCCTAAAGCAGCGGCTATTGGTTCTTCGATTAAATATGCTTGTTTAGCGCCGGCAGCCACGGAGGCTTGTTTAACTGCTCTTTCTTCTACACTGGTAACTCCTGTAGGTATACAGACCATTACCCGGGGTTTTAAAAAAAGCCTTTTGCCAATGGCTTTATTTATAAAGTACCTTAACATTTTTTCGGTAACTTCATAATCAGCAATTACCCCTTCTTTTAAAGGCCGAATGGCAATTATATTCCCTGGTGTTCTACCTAGCATTTTTCTAGCCTCGTCACCTACGGCAATGATATTACCACTGTTTTTATCCAGGGCTACTACAGACGGTTCATTTAAAACTATTCCTTTTCTTTTTACATAAACCAAGATACTGGCAGTTCCTAAGTCAATGCCAATATCCTCTCCTAAATTAAAAAACATTTTCCCCGGTCCCCCTTATGGCTTGTCTAGCTTTTTTTGTGGGTTGTTGGTTATATTTACTAAAACTGTATTCTACAAAATAGCTTTTTTTCCTTTTCTTTAACAAAAATAAATGTGCCATATTTTTTCCTTTCAAGAGAATAAATAGGCACATAAGTCTAATCACTCTTTTAACAGGCATTTTCATTGTTTTTTTCTTCTTGGGCGGAATATTTTCTTTTAGTGGCCTCCCCGCCGCGCAAATGACGTTCGGCCTTATTTTTTTCCAGTATTTCTTTTACCTGATTTGCTAATTCTTTATTAATCAATGGTAAACGTTCTGTCATGTCTTTATGTACAGTGCTTTTACTGACACCAAAAACTGAAGCTGCCTGCCTGACGGTACAGCTGGTTTCTATGATATAATGACATATTTCTAAAGCCCGTCTTCGAATATACTCTTGCATTGCCTGACCTCCCTATACATCTCTTCAACTAATGTATATGGGAGGTGGTGATAAAAAATGCATATCTTTGGATTTTGGGTTAAAATTTTAGGTCGGCATTACGGCTTTGGGGGTTAGCTGCATGGCGTCACGCTTTCTCTAGAATTTCCAATGGATTCAAGGTTTTTTCGTTTTGTTTTATTTCAAAGTGTAAATGTGGGCCAAGGTCTTCTTCTGTTGTTCCCGGTTGTCCGATTGTACCGATTGTATCGCCCTGGCTAACGGCTTGTCCCTTTTCAACTAAGGCTTCTTCTAAATGAGCATAGGTGGTTGTATATCCATTTTCATGTTCAATTTGGATTATTACTCCTTCAGCGGATGATTTTTCAACTAGTATAACTTTTCCTGAAGCTGCTGCTTTAACTATACTGCCTGGCTCTCCCTTAATATCCAGACCGGAATGCAGGCGGTAGTCACCATAGGTCGATGAATACTTTAATTCATAACCGGTTAGAATCTCACCTTTTAAAGGCCAAACCAGGGAAAGTTGGCGAGTGGATGAGTTAGTGAGTGGGCGAGAATTGTCGACCTGCTCACTGACTAACGGCTTAGAATCTCCTTCGACATTTTCTTCGTTTAATGTAGTATCTTCTCTGTTTTCTGTAGTATCGTCAGTAACAATTTCCTCACCTGATGTAATCGTTATCTGAGCAACTTCCTCACCTTGTGTTGGTGTGTGTTCACTTGAACTTTCTTCGGGTGCTTTTGTTGCAGAGGGTTCTGTTGTGATTTCAATAGGAGTTAAATCTTTCATTGCCTTTTCAACCATTTTGTCTCTGTTAAACATTACATTTACGGCCAAAACAAAAACAAAGAGAACTATTAAGAGATAGATACCTAAGCGTTTCAAATTATCGCAGTAATCATCGAGTAACTGACTGAATTTATTTTTCACTTTTTATCACTCTCCTCGCTTATATAATTGCCAATTTTTAGGCAATTTAAACGCGAGGATTGTGGCTTGCGGGTTAATATTTCCGCAATGACACATCTAATGACCCAAAAATATAACCCCAAACCATAATGCCGTCCCAAAGTCTAAACCACGGAGACGTAATGCCGCCCCAAGAGTTAACCTAAAAGTCGTAATGCCGACATCTAAGAAACTAAATTTCCTCTATCTCAACACCTTGATAATAATGTTTCAGAATCTCGGTAAAAGTCTTCCCTTGTGCCGCTAAGTCGTTGGCGCCGTATTGGCACATGCCTACGGCATGACCATATCCCCTGGTTGTGAAGGTTATACTGTCTTCGTTGATTTGCCATTTGAACCAGGTTGATTTAAGACCCAGCTTTGTTCTTACTTCTTGCCCGGATAAAATCTGCCCGCCTATATTAATAGTTTTTATTCGACCGGCCCGGGTGGCTTCCAGAACACGAATATAATTTGCGGTCTGTCCTTTTAAGCTGCTTACGGGGATGGCTTCCAGGTTAGAACCTAAGGCTGCATCTATATTCTTATAAGGAATAGTTTTTGTGTCGTGGATATGGCGATCCTGATGCTGAGTACACTGCACACTTGTTAGATAAGGATAGCTGTATTTCCATACTTCACCGGAATCTTCAGTTTTTCCACCACCACAACTGGCATGATAAACGGGGTCGATTAATTGCCCTTGATAAGTGATTATCAATCCTTTTGTTTCTTTTACTGCTTTTTCAATTTTATTTTTGTATTTCCGGTATTCCCATAAACCCCATTTCTTTTTTAAATCCTCGGGACTAACCCAGGCTTGGCTAACACTAGGATTTGTTACAATGTGTGCCTGGGGATGGAATTCTTTTACTCTTTGGTCCGGTTCTAAGACACGTTTATAGGCGTAAGTCCTGGCAGCTATAGCTTGGGCTTTTAGGGCTTCCAATTCAAAGGAAGCCGGCATTTCCGCTGCCACAACACCAACGATATATTCTTCTAAATCCATAACCATTAATTGATTTGTTTCATGATTAAAAACGTTAATGGGTCTTTCCAGTGTTTCTATGTCAACCTCACCCCTTTTCATGTCCAGTAATAGTAAGGTGCAAAGGGGAATGATTATGACGATAATCATTAAGACTGTAATCCCCCAGATCAGGATTTTCCGCAATATTTATCACCTCAACAATTAGTGATTAGTGACTGGTGACTAGTGACT
>DGEF01000086.1:7363-16228 GCA_002385805.1 Peptococcaceae bacterium UBA3933 | reverse complement strand
TACACTAATCTTTGGTGATTAATCGCGGAAAGTCCGCTGATTTTTCCTAAAAGATTTTTATATTGGAAAAAGCTTCTGGCGGCTTTTGTACCATGTCTTTGATTGTGCAGGTATGCTTCTTTTAAGAGATGCACACCTTCGACAATATCTACAGGAACCAGATGCATTCGTTTAATGTTTGCTAAAAGTTCATTTTCCCTGAAACTACGATGGTGAAAATACTCCTTTACCCCTAAATGGTTAAATAGTAGAACAAAATAATGAGCTTGGTACTCCTGGCTAGTTTTGACTAAGAATACTAAAATGCAATTGCCTCTTAACCTGGTAGGAGAAACAAAACATTTAACTTTATCAAAAGGAATATCCGTATATTCCATAGGTTCGATATTATACCCTAGGGAACACAGTTTAACTAACGTCTTTTGAGCCTCTTTTTTTACTTCTCCTGCCAATTCTTTTTTCACTAACTGTAAAAAAGGTATTAACTTGGGATTGTTTGTCTTAGCCAGGTGTCTGATTAAATTGACCTGGATCTCTTCGGGCAACTGCTCCATAAAATTCAAACAGGTATTTTCGGCACCTTCATGTTCAATCAATTCTGATAATTCTTTTACAAGTTCATAGTAGGTTTCTTTAAGGTAAAGTTTATTTTTGTTCACCTAGTTCCCTCCCTGGACTAACTTAAATATACTTCTTCTAACCTTTTCCTTTACAAATTTCGTTTTCGGAACAAATTTCCCTTTAATTTTTTTCCGTATTTTTCCTGCACCTTTCGTCATCTATTTACAGTTTTAGAGAAGTAAGAAGTATTTTAATAACCAAAGGTGATTATATGAAAAACACGGTAATCCTTTTTCTGCTCACCGCTGCTTTGATCTGCTGGCTCAGGTTAACGGCTAAGATTAAAAAAACCCTTAAGCGAAAATCATTAAAAAAAGTCGCTTTACCGCGACTTTTTAAAAGAAACTTTTAAGATTTAATTTATTAACATCCGGAACAGGTGCTGCAGCTTCCACTGCTGCAAGAAGTAGAACAAGAATTACCGCCGGCCATACCGCCTCCTAAATTAACCCTCTTAAACAATTGCTGTAGCTCTTTACCCCCACAGTGAGGACAAACAGTCTTGGACTTTTCCTTTATACTTACCTGTACGGAAAATTCCCGGCTGCATTCCTTACACTTAAAATCATAATTAGGCATTATCCTACTCCTCCTAGCAATATTCTTCTTAAAATATTATAATACCCTATATGGGTATATTGTCAAGTTATTTTACCGCTAGGATTATTTATTCTTTGGGCGATTAATTCCGCCATTTCCTGGGTTCCTACCACTTTACTGTTTTTTCTCGCTATATCTCCGGTAGCATAACCGGCTTCCAGCACTTGTTCAACAGCCTTTTCCACTGCTAGGGCAGCCTCTTCCTCCTGACAGGAATACCGTAACATTAAAGCCAGAGAAAGAATAGTCGCAATGGGATTAGCTTTATTTTGGCCGGCTAAATCGGGAGCCGAACCGTGAGCCGGTTCATAAAGACTAATCTTCCCGCCTAAACTGGCGGAAGGCAGCATTCCCAAGGATCCGCCGATAGCCGCCGCCAGGTCACTTAAAATATCTCCGAACATGTTTTCCGTAACAATTACATCGAATTGTTGAGGATTTACCACTAACTGTAAGGCAGCATTATCTACATACATGTGCTCAACTTTTACCTCCGGGTATTCCTTAGCCACCTGATTTACTACTTCCCTCCAAAGTCTTGATGTTTCTAAAACATTTGCCTTATCAATAGAGTGGAGAATTTTCTTGCGCTTGCTAGCAGTCGTAAAACCCCGCCGCACCAACCTCTCCACTTCCTCCCAGGAATACTGGATTGTATCAAAAGCCTCTTTTTCCTTCCTGCCTTTTGTTCCGAAATAAGCTCCTCCTGTTAATTCCCTAAAAATAATTAAATCCACCTCTGATAATAACTCAGGTTTCCAGGCTACTTTCTCGGCTAAAACCTTAAAATACTTAACAGGCCTCAGGTTACAGTAAAGACCTAATTTTTTCCTTAGTGCCAAAAGGGCAGATTCCGGCCTTAACTCTCGGGGCAAATCATCCCACCGGGGACCCCCTACTGCCCCCAGAAGGACTGCCTGACTTTCTTCCACCATTTTTTCCGTTTCTTCAGGAAAAGGAGTACCATAAGCGTCATAGCCTGCTCCTCCAAAAACTCCTTCTTTGAGCGCAAACTTTAAATTAAAAGCTTGTTCAACTTTTTTTAGAACAATTTGGGCAGCTCGGGTTATTTCCGGACCAATACCGTCACCGGGTAAAACAGCTATCTTAAACATCACCTTTCACCCGCTTTTTAACATAGTTTACGAGATTACCGGCAGCGATTATCTCTTGAATAAAGGGCGGAAAAGTTTCCGCTTGGTATTCTTGCCCCTTATCTAAATGGCGAATAATGCCTTGGTTTACATCTACTTCGATACTATCCCCGTCCTGAAAAGCTTCTACCACATCTCCAACGGTGATAATGGGTAAGCCAATATTAATGGCATTGCGATAAAAAATCCGGGCAAAACTGTGGGCAACAACACAGCTAACCCCACAATGTTTTATAGCTAAAGGGGCATGTTCACGGGAACTGCCACAACCGAAATTTTTTCCCGCTACCAGAATATCCCCTTTAGAGATTTTTTCTGCAAAATCAGGGATAACGTCCTGAAGACAATTTTTCCGTAAATTTTCCGGGCTGGCATCATTAAGGTGCCGAGCAGCGATAATTAAATCTGTATCAATATCATCACCTACGCGCCAAACTTTACCGATATATTTACTCATCTAGCCATCATTCCTTTCCCTTAATTGCCAATTACTTCCTCAGGCGCAGCTATTCTTCCTTTAACAGCACTGGCCGCAGCTACAGCAGGATTGGCCAGATAAATCTCACTTTCCGGATGTCCCATGCGCCCTACAAAGTTACGGTTAGTAGTAGTCAAAGCCCTTTCTCCCTTGGCTAAGATACCCATGTAGCCACCTAAACAGGGTCCACAGGTAGGTGTGCTAAAAACTCCGCCTGCTTCAATGATTGTTTCAACAATTCCTTCCCGCATACATTGTTGATAAATTCCTTGGGTACCGGGAATAACAATCAAACGAAGATAGGGATGCACTTTTTTCCCTTTAAGGATTTGGGCGGCAATGCGCATATCTTCCATTCGCCCGTTTGTACAGGAACCGATTACTACCTGATCAATGAAAACCTCACCCACATCCTCAATGGAGCGGGTATTAGATGGTAAGTGAGGAAAGGCCACCTGAGGTTTTAAAGAAGTTAAATCTATTTCAATCTCCTGGGAATACACCGCATCAGGATCACTTTCATAGACCTGATAGGGTTTTTTGACTCTACATTTAGTATAAATAAGGGTCTTTTCATCAACGGGCATTATCCCGTTTTTCGCTCCTGCTTCAATAGCCATGTTGGCAATGGTAAAACGGCTGTCCATGGATAAATGACTTAATCCTTCCCCACAGAACTCTAAAGCCTGGTAAAGGGCACCGTCTACCCCAATTTTCCCAATTAAATCCAGAATAACATCTTTACCTACTACCCAGGGACTGGAAGGTTTACCTGTAAGATTAACTTTAATGGTTTCCGGAACCCTCAACCATACTTCACCGGTTGCCATAGCTGCTGCTAAATCGGTACTCCCTACGCCGGTGGCAAAAGCACCTAAAGCACCATAGGTTACCGTATGGGAATCGGCCCCAATGACCAAATCCCCTGGGGCAACTATTCCCTGTTCAGGCAATAAACAGTGCTCAATGCCCATTTGCCCAACTTCATAATAATGAGTCAATTCCTGGCTACGGGCAAAATCCCGTAAAACTTTACACTGCTCTGCAGATTTTATATCTTTGGCAGGAGCAAAATGGTCAGGAACCAGCACAACTTTCTCCGGATCAAAGACCTTTTCTACCCCCATTTTCTCAAATTCCTTGATAGCAACAGGACCGGTAATATCGTTGCCTAAAGCAATATCAACCTTGGCATTAATCAATTCCCCTGCTTTAACTTCCTCTAAACCGGCATGTGCCGCCAGTATTTTCTCCGTTATAGTCATACCCATGCTGATCACATCCCTTCAACTTTTTCTATTGTTTCTGTCCTTTTCGTCATATTTAAAGCTTTGTTAATAGCATTCAGATAAGCGCGGGCACTGGCTTCAATAATATCTACACTTATACCCCTACCTGTAAAGACCCGCCCATTATAGATAACTTGAACAACTACTTCTCCCTGGGCATCTTCTCCGGCTGTCACCGATTTAATGGCATAATCCTTTAGGACGAAATCTTCTTCCACAATACTGTTAATGGCCTGGTAGGAAGCTTCTACGGGACCTTTAGCTACAGCGGCTTTTTCTTTCAGTTGACCATCCACGATTACACCGACCGTAGCCGTTGAAGAAATATTAGTACCGGAAGAAATCTGAATATGGGAAAACTGATAAACTTCCGGCCCTTTAAAGGTTTCTGTATCCACTAAAGCAATTAAATCTTCATCAGTAACCACTTTTTTATTGTCACAAAGTTCTTTAAACCTGGCAAAAGCTTTGGTTAATGCTTCCCCTTCTACTTCATAACCTAAACTCTTTAAATGCATTTTAAAAGCGTGACGGCCGGAGTGTTTACCAAGGTAAAGATTATTACCTGTAATCCCAATCATAGCCGGATTCATGATTTCATAGGTTTGTCTTTCTTTTAAAACCCCATCCTGATGTATTCCTGATTCATGAACAAATGCATTTTTCCCAACCACTGCTTTATTCGGCTGAATTACCATCCCCGTCAAGTTGCTGACCAGCTTACTTGTTCGATAGATTTCGACAGTGTTAATATTGGTATTCTTTTGGAAATAGTTCCTCCGGGTGTACAGAGCCATGACCAGTTCCTCTAAAGAGGCATTGCCGGCTCTTTCCCCAATACCGTTAACAGTAACTTCTACCTGTCTGGCGCCGTTTTCCACAGCAGCTAAGGAATTTGCTACAGCTAACCCTAAGTCATTATGACAGTGAACACTGATTACTGCCCGGTCTATATTGGGCACACCTTCTTTAATGGCTTTAATAAAAGCTCCAAATTCCCAAGGTATAGCATAACCTACCGTATCCGGAATGTTAATGGTGGTAGCTCCCGCTTCAATAACCGCTGCAAAAATTTCACATAAAAATTTTACGTCACTCCGGAAAGCATCCTCGGCAGAGAATTCCACATCAGGAGTAAAACTTTTTGCCAGTTTTACCGCCCTTACCGCCTCCTGCAAAACTTCGTCCGGTGTTTTCTTTAATTTATACTTCATATGAATCTCAGAAGTAGCTATAAAAGTGTGGATGCGAGGTTTTTGAGCATACTTTAAGGCTTCCCAGGCCCTTTCTATATCTGCCTCATTGGTACGGGCTAAGCCGGCAATCACAGGACCTTCTACCGATTGAGCCACAGCTTTCACCGCTTCAAAATCTCCCGGTGAAGCAAAAGGAAAACCCGCTTCTATACAATCTACACCTAACCTGGCTAACTGTTTGGCAATAGCTACTTTTTCTTTTACATTTAGGCTTACCCCCGGCGATTGTTCCCCATCTCTTAAAGTTGTATCAAAAATAAACACCTTTTCCATAATATTCTCTCCTTTCGAAATTTAGTGGCTAGTATACAGTGCCTCTTGCTTCCTGCATCTCGCCTCCTGAAACAAAAAACCTTTCGCCTCATTTAGAGACGAAAGGTTTACTTTCGCGGTACCACTCTAATTGATATATAGAAACCCCTTTTCAGGGTAGATCTATACATCCCCTCCTTTCGGATACTAACATATCCTATCCCTCTGATTACGGTGGGCCTCCGGCCAAGTCTACTTTCCTTTACGGATTTCGGTTGGCAACTCCAGGGTGAGTTTCAGCCATTGTATCTACTGCCTTTCACCAACCGGCAGCTCTCTGAAAGATACGCCGTGCCTACTATTCCCTATCACAGTCTTTAATCAGCTATACAAAAATTATATACCAATTTTGTATGTTGATTGCTATTATATATCAGGATAAATCTCATTGTCAATATTTATTTTTCTGATTTTTTCTATATCTTCTGACTTGCTAAGCATCTAAATTTCTGCCATTTAGCTCGGCTTACTTAACTTTAACTTGTCATTTCGTCTAAACCATTACCGGCTAGGACAATAGGACTGACTAAGTCTTCCGGATCTAATACACATTCAATTATGGAAAATTGTTTATTGGTTAAAGCTTCTTCTAAAATTTCCAGAGCACCTTCAGTTTTTTCTATACGATAGCCCTTAGCTCCATAAGCCTGAGCTAAAGCCATAAAATCAGGCAACTTTTGGAAATCTACAAAGCGATAACGCTGACCACAGTAATAATGCTGTAACTGCCGGACCATGCCTAAAGTACGATTGTTAAAAAGAAGAATTTTAATAGGCAGTTCCCTTTCTGCAATAGTTCCCAGTTCCGGCATACCCATTTGAAAACTGCCATCACCGGTGATAGCTAAAACTAAGTGATCCGGTTTTGCTATCTGTGCCCCTACTGCTGCAGGAATACCATAACCCATTGTTCCCAATCCCCCAGAAGAAATTAAGGTCCGGGGCTTGGTAAAACAATAATGTAAAGCAGCCCAGATTTGGTGCTGGCCCACATCTGTGGTTATTATAGTATTTTCCGGAACTATTTTTTGAATGTTTTCTATTATCCAAGAAGCAGTAAACCTTTCCGGTACTTTTATATTTTCTGTAACTTCAAGATTACCCTTGCCTTTATCCTCTTCCCGTGGCCAGCAAGATAACATTTGCTCTAAGACTTTTCTCAAATCACCTACAATGGGTATATCCACCGGAATGTTCTTGCCAATTTCCGCCGGATCCACGTCAATATGGATAATTTTCGCCTGGGGAGCAAACTTGTCCGGATTACCAACTACCCGATCATCAAAACGCATACCTAAAGCCAAAAAACAATCACAATTCTGAACCGCCAAATTCGCCTCCCGTTTACCATAGGTACCCAGCATGCCTAAAAAAGCCGGATGATTTCCGGGAAAAGCTCCTAACCCCATTAAAGTAGAAACTACTTTTGCCTTTGAAAGCTCTGCCAACTTATAAACTAAAGTTGAAGATTCCGAACTGATAACTCCTCCACCTGTACAAATCACAGGATTTTTAGCTTCTTTCAGGGCTTTGACGGCTTTTTTAATCATAGGCAAATGGCCCTCAATAGTAGGCTTATAACTACGAATTTCAATCTTAGGATATGATTTATATTTACCTTTAGCCATTGCCACATCTCTGGGTATATCAATTAATACAGGCCCTGGACGGCCGCTTTTAGCAATATAAAAGGCTTCCGCAACTATCCGGGATAAATCGTTTACATCCTGGACTAAATAATTATACTTTGTTATGGGAGAGGTAATCCCGGTAATGTCCACCTCTTGAAATGCATCAGTACCAACCATTATTTTAGGTACCTGCCCGGTAATAAACACCAGAGGCACAGAATCCATATAAGCTGTAGCAATCCCTGTTACCAAATTAGTAGCACCTGGGCCGGAGGTGGCTAAACAAACTCCCACACGGCCTGTTGCCCGAGCATATCCGCTGGCTGCATGGGCTCCCCCCTGCTCATGTCTTACTAAAACTTGTTTAATAGAACTTTCCTGAAGAGCGTCGATAATTTCCAGTACTGCCCCACCGGGATAACCGAAAACAACCTCTACCTTTTGTTCTTCTAAAGATTGCACCAAAATCTGTGCCCCGTTAAGGTCCATTTTTTTCACCCCTTATTTTTTCAGCCAGGGCATATGAGCACGTAATTCTTGGCCTACTTTTTCAATTAAATGCTCCTTATCTTTATTCCGTAAAGCATTAAAACGAGGACGTCCAACCTGATTCTCCAAAAGCCATTCTTTAGCAAATTGACCGTTTTGTATTTCCTCTAAAACCTTTTTCATTTCTTTTCTAACATCTTCGTTGATCAGCCTGCGTCCGGTGACTAAGTCTCCAAATTCTGCAGTATCACTGATGGAATACCGCATCAAGCTAATACCGCCTTCATAAATAAGGTCAATGATCAATTTCATTTCATGTAAACATTCAAAATAGGCTACTTCCGGCTGATAACCGGCTTCCACCAGAGTTTCAAAACCGGCTCTGATTAATTCTGTCAAACCGCCGCAGAGAACAGCTTGCTCACCAAAAAGGTCTGTTTCCGTTTCTTCTTTAAATGTTGTTTTAATGACTCCCGCTCTGGTACAACCAATGCCTTTTGCAAAAGCCAGGGCTTTATCCCAACACTGACCAGTTGCATCCTGGTAAACCGCTACTAAACCGGGGACACCCTGTCCTTGTTTTACTAACCGGCGAAAAACATGGCCTGGACTTTTAGGTGCTACCATGAACACGTCTACATCTTTAGGCGGTACTATTTGCCCATAATGAATATTAAACCCGTGAGAAAATACTAAAGAATTACCAGGTTCCAATTGATTTTTAATGTGCTTTTCATAAATCTCTTTTTGGTTTTCGTCAGGAATAAGGATATGAATAATATCTGCTTGTTGACAAGCTTCTTCGATAGTAAATGCCTGTAAACCGTCAGCTTCTACTTTAGCAAAGGAACTGCTGCCGGCACGCAGCCCCACTATAACATCCAGTCCGCTGTCTTTTAAATTTTGCGCCTGAGCATGACCCTGACTTCCATAACCGATAACAGCTATCTTTTTACCCTGCAGAACCTCTAAACTTGCATCTTGATCATAATACATTTGTACCATATATATAAACCTCCTTAAAATTTAGTGGCT
>DGEF01000086.1:4218-7120 GCA_002385805.1 Peptococcaceae bacterium UBA3933 | reverse complement strand
CCCAAAAGCCGTAAAGCCATAGTTATCTGTGTTCATCCGTAGTTTAATTATTGAACTAAAAGATTAACCCGAAAGTTATTTTTCCTTACTTCCTCTCAGCATGGCCAGAGTGCCTGTTTTGGCCAGCTCCTGAATACCGAAAGGCTGCAAAGATTTTATAATTGCCTGAATCTTTTTCTCATCACCGGTAGCTTCGATAACCATGGATCTTCTGCCTATATCTACTACCCTAGCCCGGAAGATATCCATTAGTTGCACAATCTCTCCCCGGGTTGTGTTATCCGCCGCCACCCGAACAAGTAATAATTGACGGTTAACAGCTTCTTCGTTAGTTAAATCAGTAACCTTAATTACATCAATTAACTTATTCAGTTGTTTAGTAACCTGCTCAATTATGGCTTTATCCCCTGATACAACAATAGTCATGCGGGAGACCGAACTGTCTTCTGTTTCACTTACCACTAAACTCTCAATATTATAACCACGTCTGGAAAAAAGTCCTGACACCCTAGACAGTACACCGGGATGATTTTCAACCAAGACTGCTAACGTGTGCTTCATTTCCCCATCTCCCCCATATTTCATCTAAACTACTTCCGGCAGGTACCATCGGAAATACTTTGGCACCTTTGTCAACTTTAACATTGACTAGCCAAGGAAACTTACTGTCTAAAATATTCCTAAGAGTAATCAGATCCTCTCCGGGAGTGCTTAAAGTTGTGCCATTAATTCCATAGGCTTGTGCTAAAACCTCCCAATCCGGTGAAGCGGCTAAATCAATTTCAGAATAATTTTCTTGATAAAAAAGTTCCTGCCACTGTCTAACCATTCCTAAAACCCCATTATTGATTAAAATTATTTTTATGGGTAAATTCCATTTTCTAAGTAAAGCAAGCTCCTGTAAATTCATTTGTAAACTACCGTCTCCGGTAATTAAAATAACCTTTTTAGCTGGATTAGCCATTTGTGCCCCAATAGCTGCCGGCAGTCCAAACCCCATGGTTCCCAGACCACCGGAAGTAATAAAACATCTAGGTTTATAAGGATGGACATATAAAGCCGCCCACATCTGATGTTGACCAACATCGGTAACCGCAATAGTGTCTTCGTCCAATAGTTCGTTTACCGTTTCTAGGACTTCTTGGGGATTTAATCCTATCTGGCTAAAACTATCATCAAATTCCCCACTATTTAATTTAATTTGATTTATCCATTCTTTATTGCTTTTGGTTGACTGGTACTTCTGGGAAAGTAGTTTAAGAAAATCATAACTGTCTCCCAGAATCGATATAAAAGAAGTTACGTTTTTATTAATTTCTGCCGCATCTATATCTACATGAATTATTTTTGCTTTAGGAGCAAAAGCCTCTACTTTGGAAGTAACCCGATCATCAAAACGAACACCGATAGCCAATAAACAATCACAGTTTTGAATAGCCCAGTTAGCAGATGTAGTACCGTGCATTCCCACCATGCCTAGGTAAAATGGATTGTGGGCGGGAACTACCCCTTTACCCATTAGGGTAACTGCAACGGGTATTTCATTTTTAATCGAAAATTGATTCAAAAGCTCTTGGTTACCAGGATGCCGGTTAACTCCTCCCCCTGCTAAGATTATAGGTTTCCTGGCATTTTTCAGTACTTCCAAAGCTTTATGAAAAACGATTTCGTCAATATTCGGCTTCCTTAATTTTTCTATCACATGAGAGCGGATTTTAGGTTCCCTAACCTTATCTACAACCTGTGTAAAAACGTCCTTGGGAATATCGATTAAAACCGGACCAGGTCTGCCTTCAGTAGCTATAAAAAAAGCCTCCGCAACAATATCAGGTAGGTCATTGGCGTCTTTAACTAAAAAATTATGTTTGGTAATTTGCATACTAATACCGGTTGTATCTACTTCCTGAAAACTGTCTTTGCCCAGGAAACTCTTTACCACTTGGCCGGTAATGGCTACTACCGGTGAAGAGTCCATATAGGCTGTAGCTAAACCGGTCATTAAGTTAGTTGCCCCCGGACCGGAAGTAGAAAAACATACACCCACTTTACCACTGGAACGGGCATAGCCGTCTGCAGCATGGACCGCTCCTTGTTCATGACGTGTAAGAATATGCTTAATTTTGCTTTTTTTCAGAACATCATATAAAGGAATCACCACTCCCCCGGGGATACCAAAAACAATTTCCACCCCTTGCTTCTCTAAACATTTTAATAAGAGTTCAGAACCTAACATAAAGCACCTCCAAAAATTATCTGATGTTTGCTAGCAGTACTTTTGTTATGTTAGTTATTCCGACTCTTACAATGTCCCCCAGATATTGGTGACCAGCCACCAATTTATATCTGGGTTTTATCACCGCCTTTAAGGAGTGGGATACTGTAAAAGCATCCACACCTACCACCTCATTCCTTCCTTTTAATGATTTAATTATCTATTGCTATCAAAAAAATTATATAACAGGTTTAATTATTCATTATCTTTTATGATACAGATTATTGTTATTAAGTATACAAATTCAAAGAGCTTTAGTCAATACCTTTTTCTTCTTTTCGGCAGTTTTCAAAAAACAAGGTTAAAATTTCCTTTTTTTCCTCCTTTTCTTCTATTAAACCTCCCTATATCTTCATAGTTTGCTCTTCCACTGATTATCTTTTACAAACAGGCTTTTAAATCCACCGGCATAAATTTGTTTCAAGGTTATAATTGGAGTATAGGATTGAGTAAAATTTCTTGACTTGAAAAAAATAGCGCTTAAAATATTATATGTAGGCTGATGTGGCTCAGTGGTAGAGCAGCGCATTCGTAATGCGCCGGTCGCCGGTTCGAATCCGGCCATCAGCTCCAAAAAATAAAGGGTTCCGTGGAATTTGCCCGGAACCCTTTTTATTTTTATATTAAACC
>DGEF01000086.1:2805-4010 GCA_002385805.1 Peptococcaceae bacterium UBA3933 | reverse complement strand
ACCTAACTTTACCTTTTCTTCAAAAAATGATAAGCAATAAAAATAAAAACAATTAAGCCCAATAGAATATATGTAATATGTGAGTAAACCTGCAAATACCTTAATATTAACGGCCAGGATTGACCCAAGAAGGCCCCTGCCCCTACCAGGAGTATATTCCAAATAACTGTTCCTAGAGTTGTGAAAAATAAAAAAAGCCCAAATTTCATTCTAGCCATCCCGGCAGGTATGGAAATAAGACTGCGAATTACAGGAATCATCCGACAGAAAAAAACCGTCCAATAGCCATATCTTCTGAACCAGGAACCGGCTTTGTGAATATCTTTAACTTCAATTCTTAAAACATGCCCCCAGCTACCGATAATCTTTTCCATTCTTTTTTCATCAAAAATACTCCCTATCCCATAAAGGATAACCGCACCGGTTACCGACCCGGCAGTTGCCCATAACACTACGCCGGGAATAGTAAGTTTTGTATATGTAGTCATAAAGCCGCCAAAAGATAGAATAATCTCGGAAGGAATCGGCGGAAAAAGATTTTCCAGTGTAATTAAAAAAAATATACTTAAATAACCAAATTGCTCTATCAATTCAATAATCCAATTTTGCATGTACATTCTCCCTGTTATCATTTTCCTCAAAACCAACAAAGGGGATGAGTATTACTCCTCCACAAATGGCACGGTGACATTAGCATAGGGCATAACCAGTATTTTTGCATCCTGCCCTAACTCTTCCAGAGCTTTCTGTAAAGCCTCTTCTACTGATTTAGCCGGCTCAAAGAAACACTTTCTCACCATGTCTTCAGGGATTGCCGAAATCAAATACGCCTTTTTCTTTTGCAACACCTGACAGATTACTGCCGCTTTATGGGCACCTAAAATAAATTTTTCCTGAATCCATTTTACCGGGTCATCAGGGGAAGTAGCCCGTAGCATCCATTCTTCAAAGAGCGGTTCACCCAGTAACTCACCACATTCAGCCAAAAGGATAATTATTCCCCCATCACGTACTGCGTAACTGGCATTTTCAAAACCTTTTTGGGCTTGGTATAAATTAATATCCTTGGGATAACCTCCGGAAGAGCAGATTACTATATCTGCCCGGTGGGGTATTTGCCTTTTATACATTTTATCCACATATTTACAACCTTCCCGATGAGCTTTAATTGGATCACCAGCAACAACCTTCACTATTTCTTTTCG
>DGEF01000086.1:668-2582 GCA_002385805.1 Peptococcaceae bacterium UBA3933 | reverse complement strand
TCTTCCCGCATAGGGTTTCCTTCTGCCCTTCCCGGCATTGTTCCCGGGCGGATCATCATCACATGATTGGCTTGAATGGTTTCTTTGTTACAGACCCCCGGCATTAGTGCCTTATCCCCACCGGTGTATCCGGCTTTAAAGTGAAATTCTATGTTGCCGGTACCAATGATTAAATCCGCTTTAGTTACCGGTTCAAATACCCAAATAGGAGTGCCCCGGGTGGATTCTCCCACGTAAACACAGTTTTCCGGGTCATGATTGATACACTTAACCCTTTGATAAACGGCTTCACCAACTAGTCTTTTCATTTCCTCTTCTGTTTGGGAACGATGGTTACCTAAGCCGAAAACAATCGTGATTTTATCATCACTTATACCTGCTTCATTCAGTTCATCCAAAATAGGTGGTACCAGAATATGACTGGGAGAGGGACGAGTAACATCACTACACAAAATAACTACATTTTCCTTACCTTGAGCTATCACTTTTAATGATTCGGAACCAATAGGTTCTTTCAGGGCTCTTTTAACCTCAGCCAATTCATCAGTAACACCCGGTAAATCTTCCGGAGTAATTACATCCATTAAGTTCTTACTGGGAACAGATACAGCAAAGGAATCATTACCGTATCTTAATTTTATTTCTGTTACGCTCACCTTTAGCCCTCCTTTTTCAATCTAATTACAATCCAATTAAATGTATTCTAAAGATAATTATAACAAATTTCCAGTTTTAAGATACAATAATGATAATTTAAGAAAAAAAGCCGTAATTGAACTTGTCCATTTAGCTTAAATAGGGTATATTAATAAGAAATTAAACATTAAAATAACAAAAAGCAAAAACTATGATAGGAACCCAGTAGCGGTTTATGGTTACAATCCAGAGAGCAGGCTGGTTGGTGCGAAGCCTGCAGCACATAAACTGTGAATTACAGTCCTGGAGTTCAATGGCAAAACCATTGCGCCGGTCAAACGTTACTTGACACTAGAGGCATCATTATTTTAATGATGTAAATTAAGGTGGTACCACGGGTCTCTCCGTCCTTAGCTGGATGAAGGGACCTTTTTTAATAATAAAGATATTGAGCAATTCTAAAAAGGAGTTGATATTCTTGAGTAATATCTATGATGTTTTACAAGAAAGAGGGTATATTGAGCAGGCAACCCACGAAGAAGAAATACGCGAACTTCTGGGCAATGAACAGGTAACCTTCTATATTGGTTTCGACCCTACAGCGGATAGCCTCCATGTAGGCCATTTTATCCAAATTATGGTTATGATGCACATGCAAAAAGCAGGTCATCGCCCCATTGCTCTGATGGGAGGCGGCACAGGTATGGTTGGTGACCCCTCCGGTAGAACCGATATGCGGCAAATGTTAACTAAAGAGCAAATTGAAAACAACATAGCGGCCTTCAAAAAACAATTCTCCCGTTTTCTAGATTTTAGCCCAGGTAAAGCCATCATGGTTAATAATGCCGACTGGCTTATAAACTTAAATTATGTAGAGTTTTTACGAGAAATCGGCCGACATTTTTCCGTTAACCGCATGCTTACGGCCGAGTGTTTTAAAAACCGGTTAGAAAGAGGTTTATCTTTCTTAGAATTCAATTACATGCTTATGCAGTCCTATGATTTTTTAGAATTATACCGGAAATATAACTGTAAACTGCAGTTAGGGGGCAGTGACCAGTGGTCAAATATTATAGGTGGGGTAGAGTTGATCAGAAGAGTTGAAGGCGCCTCCGCCTATGGTTTAACTTTTAAACTTCTGACAACCAGTGAAGGCAAAAAAATGGGTAAAACCCAGTCCGGAGCAGTTTGGCTGGATCCAAACAAGACCTCTCCTTATGAATTCTACCAGTATTGGAGAAATATCGATGACCCTGATGTGGAAAAATGCTTAGCCCT
>DGEF01000086.1:0-404 GCA_002385805.1 Peptococcaceae bacterium UBA3933 | reverse complement strand
CAACAGGCAGCCAGGGCCCTTTTTAGCAGTGGAGCCGAATCCGCAGATATTCCCTTTACTGAAATAGAACAAGAGAAACTTTCCTCAGGAATAGAGCTATTAGTCCTTTTACAGGAAACAGGTCTTACTTCCTCAAAAAGCGAAGGAAGAAGATTGATTCAACAAGGTGGTATCTACTTAGAAAACGAAAGAATTGACGACTTTAACCTAGTTGTTACCCTAGACCACTTTCAGGACGGAAAACTAATGATCCGCAAAGGTAAAAAAGTGTACCATCAAGTAAGGGTAAAATAAAAAAACCTGCTTCGGGCAGGTTTTTTTAGTGGCTAGTTTTTAGTGGCTGTAGCTAGTATTTTAACCATGAATGGACACGGATTTTGAATGGTATGACGACTCAAGGGCTA
>DGEF01000060.1:12300-14133 GCA_002385805.1 Peptococcaceae bacterium UBA3933 | reverse complement strand
TGGAAATAAAAAAACAGTTTGAAAATGACTTATCTAAATCTTTACAAACTATGCTGGAAAAGGTAAAAGGTCCTGGCAAAGCCGTAGTTAGAGCCAGTGTAGAGTTGGATTTTGACCAAGTGGAGACTAGCAGTGAAGAGTATGGAGATCAGGTTTTGCGCAGTGAACAGGTCAAAGAAGAGTATACAGAAGGTGTAACCACCGGCAGTAACCCTCCTGTAGGTGTGGAAAGCAATTTGCCTCAGTTAGACAGTTATCAAGGGATGGACAATAGTGAAACAAGTTCGGAAAAAATTGAAACCATAAGGAATTATGAAATAAGCAGAGTTTTGGAGACCAGAAAGAAGGCTCCCGGAGAAATAAAACGTTTGTCAGTGGCAGTTATTATTGATGGTGAACTGACTGCTCAAGAACAAGAAGCGATTGCGAGTATAGTGAGTAATGCTGCCGGCATAAATGAAGCCAGAGGTGATTCGGTAAGTGTAACAAGTTTGGCTTTTTCCGGGGATAGTTTCGCCGCTCTCCAGGAAGAATTGGAACAAATGCAGGCAGCGCAACAAAGAGCTCAGTTAATAAAATACGGTATCTGGGGTATGCTGATTTTATTATCGGTCTTAGCCGTGTTTTTAATTATACGGAGAATGAGGACCAAAGCAGAAACAGAGGTTGTCTCTCCACCTCAAACTGTAGGCAGTTATGAAGAAATGCTGGCCAGCATCTCGCCAGAAGATCAAGAAAAATTAGAAATAGAAAAACGAGTAGAGAAAATTGCGAAAACACAACCTGATAACGCAGCTAAAATAATCAAAACATGGTTAGCGGAAGATTCGAGGTGATTGGTTTGCCACGTGGTGAAAAAATAACCGGCAGACAAAAGGCAGCTATTTTTTTGATTGCGGTAGGTCCTGAACGTTCTGCCCAGATCATGAAAAATTTAAGTGAAGAGGAAATTGAGAGACTAACTCTAGAAATCGCCAATTTTCGCAAAATATCCAATGAACAAAGGGAAAAGGTTTTTGAAGAGTTTTATCAATTATATTTGGCCAATGAATATATCGCCCGGGGAGGTATTGAATATGCCAAAGAGGTATTGGAAAAAGCCCTGGGAAATCAGAAAGCAATCAGTATAATCAATAGGTTAACTTCTACCCTTCAGGTAAGGCCCTTTGATTTTGTTCGCAAAGTAGATCCTACTCAATTACTTAGCTTTATCCAGGGTGAACACCCCCAAACTATTGCTCTGATTTTAGCTTATTTAGACCCGGAACAGGCGGGTATAGTCCTCTCATCTTTGCCTATGGAACTACAATCAGAAGTAGCCAAAAGGATAGCTCTTTTGGATCGGACTTCCCCGGAAGTAATTAAGGAGATTGAAAGTGTCTTAGAAAAGAAATTTAGTAATTTGGTAACAGAAGACTATAGTGTTGCTGGTGGTATCTCTTCTATTGTGCAAATCCTTAATCGGGTTGATCGCAGCACTGAAAAAACTATTCTGGAAACTTTGGAAATACAGGATCCGGAATTAGCGGAAGAAATTAAGAAACTTATGTTTATTTTTGAAGATATAGTTTATTTGGATGATCGTTCTGTGCAACAAGTCCTGCGTGAAGTTGATCAAAAAGATTTAGCTTTGGCTCTAAAAGGTTCCAGTGAAGAAGTGAAAAACAAAATAATGAATAACATGTCTAAGAGAGCAGCACAAATGATCCAGGAAGAAATAGAATTTATGGGGCCGGTTCGCATCCGTGATGTAGAAGAAGCCCAACAGCGTATAGTAGCCGTAATTCGACGTTTAGAGGAAGCAGGAGAAATAATAATCTCCAGAGGCGGGGG
>DGEF01000060.1:5567-12088 GCA_002385805.1 Peptococcaceae bacterium UBA3933 | reverse complement strand
GATGAAATAATTGTCTAAAATTATTAAAGCAAGTCACTTAGTTGTCATCAGGAATGAAAACAAGATTTCCAACAGTTCGACAGATTTTTTAACTCCCCAGGAAGCACGCGACTTATATAAGGAAACCCGGGTTCTTGTTGAAAAACTACTTGATGAGGCGAGAGTAAAAGCTGCAGCTATTTTGGCCCAGGCCCAAAAAGACGCAGCTGAATTAGTCCAAAACACGAAGGAAGAGGCTGAGCGCAAGGCCCAGGAAATCATTGACCAGGCTTTTCTTGAGGCAGAAGAAATTAAAGAAAATGCTTTTCAGGAAGGTAGAAAGCTAGGTGAACAAAAAGGACTGGAAGAAGTTGATGAATTAAGAGAACAGGCCAGGAAAATTGTGCAAAAAGCTTATGAAGAAAAAGAAAAGATCCTGGCTAACTTGGAAAATGATATTGTTAATTTAGCCGTAAAAATAGCGGAAAAGGTTATTAAAAAAGAGTTGGAAGTTAACCCCCAAACTTTTCCTCATATGGTGAAATCAATTTTGGAAATTATCAAAGATGCGAAACAGGTAACTTTAAAGGTTAATGAAAAGGATTGTTTACTTGTTAAAAACTCTTTTGATGAACTCAAAGCAATAATTGCCCAGGGCGAATTGAAAATTGAAATTGATAGTTCTTTAAATTCCGGTGATTGTCTGGTAATTTCCGAAACAGGAATAATAATGTGTGAGCTAGATAATCAATTAGCAAAGATTCGTTCTGCTCTATTGGAAGTGAATTCAGTTGTATGATTTTGCTAAATACTTTCAGGCATTAGAAAATATTTCACTTTTAACTTATAAAGGTTATGTTACGGAAATCATCGGTTTGATCATTCAAGCTGAGGGTCCCCGTGCATCCATGGGGGAGTTATGTTATATATATTCCGGTGACAGAGAGATTCCTGCGGAAGTGGTAGGATTTAAAGAAGGGAAAACCTTATTAATGCCTCTAGGTAATTTTACAGGGATAAGGCCCGGCTGTGAGATAGTGGCTACCGGGGAAACTTTAAGAGTTAAGGTTAGTCCTGGTTTGGTGGGCAGAGTATTGAATGGATTAGGACAACCTTTAGATAATGCTGAAACGATACACGGAACCAGTTATCCGCTGGAAAATACTCCTCCCCATCCTTTAAAAAGAAAACGGATAGAAAAACCCCTCGAATTAGGGATAAAAGCAATTGATGGTTTGATCACCTGTGCCCAAGGCCAGCGGTTAGGTGTATTTGCTGGCAGTGGCGTAGGTAAAAGTACATTATTAGGCATGGTGGCCCGGAATACGGAAGCGGATATCAATGTGATTGCTCTCATTGGGGAGAGGGGTAGAGAAGTTAGAGAATTTCTGGAGAGAGATTTAGGGGAGGAAGGTTTAAAACGTTCTGTGGTTATAGTTGCTTCTTCCGATCAACCGCCCTTAACCAGGATTAAAGGTGCCTATACGGCTACAGCCATTGCTGAGTATTTTCGTGATCAAGGAAAAAATGTATTACTGATGATGGATTCAGTAACCAGGTTTGCTATGGCTTTACGGGAAATAGGTCTGGCTGTAGGAGAACCACCTGCAACCAGGGGTTATCCCCCTTCGGTTTTTGCTACTTTACCCAAACTGTTAGAACGTTCGGGAACCAGCGAAAATGGGACTATTACTGCCCTTTACACTGTCCTGGTTGACGGTGACGATATGAATGAACCTATAGCTGATGCAGTTAGGGGGATTCTTGACGGTCATATAGTTTTATCCCGTAAATTGGCTTCATCAAATCACTATCCGGCCATTGATGTTCTAAACAGCGTCAGCCGGGTGATGATCGATGTTATTTCAGAAAAACATTATCATGATGCAGCTATATTTCGTTCAATTTTGGCCAGTTATTATGAAGCAAAAGATTTGATAGATATAGGTGCGTATGTAGCCGGGAGTAATAAAAAAATAGATATTGCCTTGGAAAAAATCGATGATTTTAATGCTTTTCTTCAGCAAGGAATAAATGAGTACGTTTCCATGGATGAAACAATAGAAATCTTGAATCAATTAACTAGGGATATAAATATTTAAAAGGTTGGAGATTTAATAATGGGTAAGTTTAACTTTCGTTTAGAACCTTTATTAAAAATAGCTATCCATAGGGTAGAAGAAGCCGAAAAAAATTATAGTCTCTGCCAGAAGGAATTGACAGCCTGTCGAAAACAGTTGCTGGCTTTATGTAGTCAACATACCCAGTTGTTGAGGATGTTGGTAGAAAGCCAAAAGGGCAAGATTTCTATTAATAAGTTAATTGATAATCATCATTATTGTCAGTTTTTAAAAGCGGAAGTGGAAAAGAAACAAGCAGAAGTAATTGAATTAGAAAACAAAGTTGAGCAAGCCAGAATGATTCTTTTAGAAGCATATAAAAAGTGTAAAATCTTAGAGAAATTAAAAGAAAAACAGTATACTAATTTTTTACACACAGAAGAAAAAAATTTACAATCTGCTTTAGATGAGTTAGCTCAAAATTCCTATTATACATCGGCAGGAGGATTTTAAGTGACTTTTCCAAAAATTCCAGTAGGTATCCTTATTATATGTGTAATATTCGCATTTATTGGCGGTTTATGGGGGTTTTATGTTGCCGGTTTAATAAATTTAAACCCCCTTTTGCAGCATTTGCCTGTAATCGGCACTAGCTTTGTCGAAGACGAACAAGAACCATTGGAAGTAGTCATTTCTCCTTTAGAGGTTGAAAACGAACAATTAAAAGATGAAATTACAACATTGCAAAATCAGTTGCTTGAATTCCAAACTAAAGAAATAAAGTATCAGGAAGAAATTGAGGATTTAAAAAAAGAAATAGAAAAGCTAAAGGAGGAAATTACTTCTTTACAGCATCAGGAAGAAAACATTCAAAAACTTGCCCAATATTACGGCCAAATGAAACCGAAAGAAGTAGCACCTATTTTTGACAACTTAGGTGACGAAACGGTCTTGAATATTTTATTAAAATTAGAAGAAAGACAAGTTGCGAAGATTTTGGCTGAGTTAGACCCGGTAAGGGCAGCTAAACTAACCAAAGACTTGAACGATTTAAGTAAGTAAGTTGTAATTGATGATTAATTTTTAGTGGCTACTATTAAATATTATTGAAAGGAGGTGAAAAGATGCAGGTAATACCGGTGGAAACTTTAGAAACTCTATCCCCAAAGGCCAAGAAATTAAAACCGGGTGAAGGCGGGGAAGGGACATTTGCTTTATTGTTAGCTTTATTAAAACAAGTTGATGTAAGTTTGCCGCAAAAAGCTAGTTTTTCAGTTACAGCTTTACCTAAAGATAAGATACTTCAGGAGGCAATAATTTCTTCCGGAGAGCATCTGTTGGTTGCAGAAAATTTAGGGTTGACGGAAAAATTAGCTCAGGAGGCGGAAAACAACGGGCTTGAGTTATTCAGGTTACTGCTGAAACAGGAAAGTAATGAACAGGCAGTTGAAGTAAACAGGGGAAAAGTTATTGCTGAAACAAAGACGGCTGCCAAAGAGAGTACAGCTTTTCAGGAAAATTATAAGTTAAAGCCAGAGGTATTAAATCTCATCAATAAAGGAAAACCTGTATTGGATGGCTATGAAAAAGCTATTTTTGAAGCAAACACTGAAGTTAAAAACCAATTAAATAACCAAGTCCTGACTGAAGAAAAAAACACAGAGGTAAAGAACCAAGGGAAACATAAGGCTGAAAATCCGGTGGTTAAAGATGAAGCTACTGCCCTTTTCTTGAGGAAATTGGGTCAGGAAACGGAAAAGTTGGGACAGGAAGAAAAAGCAAAAGAAATACCGGGAGAATTTTTGAAAGATACGGAAACGGCAAAAAAACCTATATTCGAAAAAATTCCATTTGAACTACGTAACCAAGCTAACTCCCAAGAATTAAATGATTTTTATGCACCGAAAAAACCTATAATGCAAAACCAAAACAGTATAAATTTCAGTGAAGTGGGGTCTTTTTCCGGCTCTGTTGAGAACACTTTTGTCGATACTCCCTTGGAAAGTACTGAACCTTCCCTTCCGGTTAAAGAACTGCCGGAATTCGTCTTTAAACAATTAAAAGCCAGATTAGTGATGAATAAACCCGACGGTTCCGCGGAAATTAATTTAAAAATTCATCCGGAAGAGCTGGGAAGATTAAATTTAAGATTATCACTTACAGACGGACAAGTATCGGTAAGAATCCTTACGGAAAACAGTTATGTAAGGGACTTAGTGGAGCAACATCTTGTCCATTTAAAAGAATCATTAAATAACCAAGGAATCAAATGCACCACTGTTGAGGTTCAGGTGGGAAGTGATGGTAATTTTCAACAACACTTAGGACAATCAGCCAATTCTTTTCATAAGCCCTTTACTTACGGTCAGGTTAAATCCGGTTACGGGAAGGTTAGTAATGAGTTCTTTACTGAGGAACAGGATAGCTCCCAATACCGGAAATTAGGATTAAGCAATTTAGAAATACTGGCATAGAAAGGAGGTTGAGCTATGGGGATAAGTGCAGTTAGCTTGTATGGAAATAACAATAATTCAGTAGAAAAAGATAAACAAAACCTAGGCAAAGATGATTTCTTAAAACTATTAATTACCCAGATGAAATACCAAGACCCCTTATCACCTATGGAAGATACAGAATATATTGCCCAAATGGCACAGTTTTCCTCTTTAGAACAGATGCAAAATCTTAACAGCAATATACAGCTAGGTTTAGGTTATCTAACGGCTCTCCAAGAAGAACTGTTATTGGCTTTTGAATCCTGGCAAGCAGTGAACAGCGGTATGAATTTAATAGGTAAAGAAATAAGTGGAATTACTGCAGCCGGAGATACGGTAACAGGTGTAGTAGAAAAAGTAAGGTTTACTTCTCAAGGCACCTTAGTAGTAGTAAACGGCATAGAGCTAAACATCCATAACATTTTAGAGATTGCACCGGTAGTACAGCCGGAAACTCAATCAGAAATTGCAGGTGAAGAAAATGAGTGAGAAGATATTTTTTTCGCAACCTTTACAGCCTTTAACACCAAAACATATTCAAAATAAAGAAAAACTAACTGGAGAAAGGAAACCGTTTACTCAAAATTTCCAAGAAATCTTGGAAAAACAGATTCAAAATTCAACCATAAAATTTTCTAAGCATGCCCAAGAACGTTTAAATTTAAGAAATATAAAACTTGATGAAAAAAACATGGAAAAATTAACAACCGCCGTACAAAAGGCCAGAGCCAAAGGTGCTAAAGAATCTTTGATTTTAATGGATGATTTAGCCTTGGTTGTAAGTATTAAAAATAACACCGTTATTACGGCTATGGATGGTCCACATATTAAAGAGAATGTGTTTACAAATATTGATAGTGCTGTAATAATTTAAAAAATTAGGCTGGACCTCTTTGAGGAAGCCTATTGCCACTGAATGACGGAAGTGGTAGAAAATGAGCAAAAATAAAGGAGGTCATTTATTATGATGCGTTCATTGTATGCCGGTGTATCAGGCTTGAAAGTACACCAAACTAAGATGGATGTTATCGGTAATAACATTGCTAATGTTAATACAGTGGGATTTAAAAAGAGCAGAGTAACCTTTCAAGAAATGTTGAACCAAACTTTAAGAGGGGCTTCTTCCCCCCAAGGGGGCAGGGGCGGTACTAACCCAATGCAGATTGGTCTAGGAGTTACTTTAGGCAGTATAGATGTTATTCATTCTCCCGGTTCTCCTCAGTCTACGGGAAGAACTTTAGACATGGCCATTGAAGGAGAAGGCTATTTTGTAGTTGGTCAAGGTGCTCAAAGATTTTATACCCGTGCTGGGAACTTTGATTTCGATTATAGTTATAATCTTGTTAACCCTAACGGTTATTATGTGCAAGGTTGGGTAGCAGACAGCAAAACCTTACAATTAGAAACAGGGGATTTATCTAAAATTACCAATATTAACTTAGGAGAGTTAGCCAGCAAAACCATCAATCGGGCTACTAGCAATATTGAAATCGGCAAAAACTTAGATAGCAGGATTGTTGCCAGTGGTGTAGAGACTTATACATACTCTCTAAGCAATGATGAAATAACCAATTTTAACCCGGAAACATACCTGAGAATTAAGTTGGATAGTGCTGTATTTAATAATGAGTTTACTATCAATCGTATTGACTATGATACCATGCTCACTTACTCTAATGCATGGGAGTTTAATCCGGTTACAGGTGAACTAATCATTAAAGATCTCGATGTCTTTAATTTAACATCAGCCGGTGATTTTGATATAAATTACCGCAAAGCAGATCACATAACACCGATTAAGATTTACGACAGTCAAGGTAACAGTCATGAAGCGGTTGTTAGTTATTATAAAAGTGCTGACAATACATGGTTAGCAAATGTGACCATTGACGGGGAATTAGTGCAGTTAAATTCATCTCCCGGTACTGAGTTCATTCATCAAATTGAGTTTGATGAAGAAGGTAAAATAATCAGCGGACAAACTTTG
>DGEF01000060.1:4573-5295 GCA_002385805.1 Peptococcaceae bacterium UBA3933 | reverse complement strand
GCTTTGGGATTAAGTCAGGATGGATTTGAACCGGGCAGTTTGGAAAGCATTAGTGTAAATACCAGCGGTACAATTGTGGGGACCTTTTCCAACGGCCAGAGTATTGATTTGGCCCAGGTGGCTATTGCTACCTTTAGGAACCCTGCCGGTTTACTGAAAGTAGGGAATACCTTGTTCCAGGTTTCCAAGAATTCCGGTGAACCTCAGTTAGGCATTCCCGGTGTTGACGATAAAGGGGTAATTAAACCGGAAACATTAGAAATGTCCAATGTGGATTTGTCCGAAGAATTCGTAGAAATGATTACCACCCAGCGGGGATTCCAGGCTAATTCCCGGATAATCACTACCTCTGATGAAATGCTACAGGAATTAGTCAATCTACGCAGATAATTGCTCTGGGGCGTAGATTTAGGGTTAAGATCTTGCTTTTAGGCTAAATAGTTGGTCAAAGTTTTCTTTAGGGTAAGACTTTTTGGTCAGAATTCTTTTTCGGGCTAGTTATTTGGCCAGAAATAACTCTGGGGTGACCTTGTTAGTCAGATTAAACAAATTTGACTAACAACCTCCCCCAGAGGCAAATCTAAAATCACTAATCACTAATATTTAAGGTTAAGGTTGAGGCTAAGTTTTTTACAGATAATCTGCATGTTAGTGGGCGAGTGAGCCAATGGGCGAGATACTAGCCACTAACAACCAGCCACTAGCCACTAAACCAGGGGGTT
>DGEF01000060.1:0-4414 GCA_002385805.1 Peptococcaceae bacterium UBA3933 | reverse complement strand
TAATTGAAACCATAGAGAAAACACCGGATACAATCATTACCTTAACTACAGGAAAAAAAATAATGGTTGAGGAAGATCCGGAAGTAATTGTTGAAAGAATAAAGGAATTTCGGAGGGAAATAAACTGTCCCCAACTGAAGAAGAGCTAGTAAATGGGGTGGAGATATGGATTTAGCAACCATAATCGGTGTTATTTCAGGAATAGTATTAATTGTTGTTTCAATTGAGATTTCTGGAGATTTAATCAGTTTTTGGAGTTTTTCCAGTGTTTTAATAGTTCTGGGGGGTACTATTGCCGCTACTTTAATAAATTTTCCGTTGAATAAAGTTATCGGTACCTTTAAAGTTGCCAGGATTGTTTTTCAAAATCAGACTTTAGAGCCGGACAAAACAATTAGCATTTTAGTAAACTTTGCTGAAAAAGCCCGGCGTGAAGGTTTACTGGCTCTGGAAGCCGATGCCGAAGAACTGGAAGAGCCTTTCTTAAAAAAAGGTATTCAATTGATTGTTGATGGTACTGATCCAGAACTGGTACGTAATATTTTGGAAACGGAACTGACCTTTATGGAGGAAAGACATAAACAGAGTGCCAATATCTTTGAAGCAATGGGGGCCAGCGCTCCGGCTTTTGGGATGCTGGGAACTTTAATCGGCTTAATTATTATGCTAGGTCATTTAGATGATCCTTCAATGATAGGTCCCGGTATGGCTGTAGCTTTAGTTACTACTTTCTATGGTTCCATTTTGGCTAATTTAATTTTTTTACCCATTGCCGGGAAGCTAAAGGTTAGAAGTAATGAAGAAGCTTTAAATAAAATTTTGATGTTAGAAGGAATATTATCAATTCAAGCCGGGGAAAACCCACGTATTGTTGCCGAAAAAATGAAATCTTTTCTGGAACCTTCCCTTAGGGAAAAAATTGAAAAAAAGGATGACGGTGATCTGTAATGTACAGGAAGATAAAGAAAGAAGAGCGGCCTAGGGGTGCCCCGTTATGGATGATAACCTATTCCGACATGATTACCTTAGTTTTATGTTTTTTCGTTCTTTTGTATTCCTATTCTTCTCTGGATGTATTAAAGTGGAAGCAGGTAGTAGCCAGTGTGAAAGGCTCATTAGGTGTTATGGACGGAGGTAGAACTATAGATGAGGCGGAGTTAATTGACAGGGGGCAACCTTTTAATATGGGTAGGGGTTCAGCAGATGTAGATGAATTCGAAAAATATCTCCAGGAAATGCAAGAGATGGCAAACATTAAAGAACGTCTCCTTGATTCTCTGGCGGAATTTAACCAGAGGGTAGTTGTGGAAGTTGAGGAAAGAGGAGTTGTGTTAAGATTTCAAGACAGTGTGCTTTTTGACAAAGGTAAAGCTTATTTAAAACCGGAGGCAAAAATTGTGCTGCAAAATGTTGGTGAAATATTAAAAAGTATAGATAAACATATCCGTATTGAGGGTCATACAGATGATTTGCCTATTAATACTCCTCAATTTCCTTCTAATTGGGAGTTATCTACAACAAGAGCTACAAATGTCTTAAGATATTTATTGGAATTAGGTCTGGAACCTAAAACTTTATCAGCGGTGGGTTATGGGGAATATCATCCCTTAGTACCTAATGAAAATGAAGAATCCCGTCAGAAAAACAGGAGAGTAGATATTGTAATTTTAAAAGACAGTATTTCTCTACCGGAACCTAAAGGTGGTGGTTTTTAATGGAAAAAACTATTATGAACAATACTGTATCCGAAACAAAAGGAACTGGCAGTCAAATCTTTAAATATTTACTTTTTGCTTTGGTAGTTTTCATTATTTCTTTTGGGATTACTTTTTTGGGATTAAAGAATCTCACTCTTTCTTCTCCGGTTAATGGAAACTCTACTGCCGAATTGGGACCTGTGTTTCAGTCCCCGGAATATACTGTAAACTTGGCTAATACCAATGGACGTCACTTTTTAAAAACTCAATTTTCTTTGGAAATGGAAAACAAGAAAGTGCTCAAGGAAATAGAAGAAAAACTTCCAGTCTTTAATGATAAAGTAATTTCTACATTAAGCACTCAAACTATCGGGGATCTAAATTCACCTGAGGGTCTAGAAAAAATCAAGGAAGAGTTGAAGAATAATCTTAATTCTTTCTTAGTAAGAGGTAAAGTTGTCAATATTTACTTCAATGATTTTATTTGGCAGTAATATTTTAGGGGGGTGGATTAGTGGCGGAGGTATTATCACAATCTGAAATAGACGCTTTGCTAAATGCTCTGCAGTCTGGCGAAATAGATGCGGAAACGATTAAAAAAGAGGAAAAAGAGAAAAAAATCAGGGTTTATGATTTTCGACGTCCCGATAAATTTTCGAAGGAGCAATTAAATACAATTCAGATAATCAGTGAAAACTACTGTCGTTTAATAACAACATATTTAGCCGGTCAATTAAGAACCAGGGTTGATATTAAAGTGGTTTCCGTAGAACAGTTAACTTATGAAGAATTTATTCGTTCTATACCTAACCCTACTGTCTTAAATGTATTTAGCTTAGAACCTTTTGAAGGGAAAGCTATTTTAGAAATCAACCCTAGTGTTATTTTCTACATTATTGACCGTTTATTTGGCGGACCCGGTGAATCTAGTGGTATTAAAGGAAGGCCTTTAACGGAAATAGAACAGGTTATTGTGAAAAAAACGGTTATGCACATGTTGGAGCATTTTAAAGAAGCTTGGGCTAATTTAGTTGAGATTAGTCCAAGTTTTGACACTTTAGAAACTAACCCTACCTTTACCCAAATTGTTTCACCTACAGAAATGGTTGTGTTAATTACTTTAAATATGCATTTAGGAGAAATAGAGGGTTTTGCTAATATCTGTTTGCCTTGTTTTATGTTAGAGCCTGTTTCCAGTAAACTAAGTGCCAGATTTTGGTATGGGATTTCTGCCAAAGAACAAACAAGTGAATACTTGCAATCTTTAAAAATGAAAGTTAAAAAATCCAAAGTTCCCGTTATAGCCAAATTGGGACAAACCACGATAACTGTTAAAGAGTTTTTAGACTTGCAAAAGGGTGATGTAATTACTTTAGAAAAAAATATAAAAGAATATATTGATATCATTATTGGTTCTGAAACTAAGTTTAAGGGTAAAGTAGGTCTTTCTGGAAGTCATTTAGGTGTACAGATAATAAAACCTGTTTTGGAAGAAGGTGAAAATAATGAATGAAGGAATTCTATCTCAAGAAGAAATTGATGCTTTATTAAAAAATGATTTGGAAGAGGTAAATTCTACTGATTCAATTGATATAATGGATAAAGACATTTTAGGGGAAATGGGTAATATTTCCATGGGTACGGCTGCTACAACCCTTTCTACCCTCTTGGGGAAAAAGGTGGAAATTACAACTCCCCATGTGGAAATAACCTGTAAAGAAAAATTCCGGGAAACATATCCACGGCCTTATGTGGTTATTGATGTTCAGTACGTAGATGGTTTAGAAGGAAATAACCTGTTAATTATTACCCCTAATGATGCCGCCATTATTGCTGATTTAATGATGGGGGGGACCGGTGAAAATGTTTCAGGAGAACTAACAGAGTTACAATTAAGTGCCGTTAGTGAAGCTATGAATCAGATGATGGGCTCAGCTTCTACTTCCATGTCAGAAGTATTAGCGAAAACTATAAATATTTCACCTCCCACTATTAAAGTCGTCGATCTTAAGGAAGAAGATGTGGGTTTTGAAGATGTGAGCGGTGAGGAAATTATTGTTATGATTTCCTTTAACCTAAAGATTCAAGGCTTACTGGAAAGTAAAATGATTCAGTTACTTCCTTTACATTTTGCTAAAAAAGTCAGTAGCGAATTATTGAGGAATTTGGAAGCAGGTAATTCTACAATACCTGCAACAAACGATACAGAGTCCGGGCAGGTTATAATTGATGAGCCTGTATCCAAGGATGAGAATCCCGGATCTGATTATAATCTTCCTGCAGAAGAAAAAATTCAATCGGTAAGCAAACCGGCGGTTACGGTTAAACCGGTAGAATTTGCCCAATTAACTCCGCAAGTACCGGCGGGAAAACCGCAAAATTTGGACTTGATTTTGGATGTTCCCTTAGAGATTTCCGTGGAATTAGGGCGAACTAACAAATCAATTGAAGAGATTTTAAAATTCTCTACCGGCTCCATTATTGAATTAAACAAACTGGCGGGAGAACCGGTTGATATGTTAGTAAATGGTAAATTGTTTGCAAAAGGGGAAGTAGTAGTTATTGATGAAAATTTTGGAGTAAGAATAACCGATATTATCAGTCCATTAGAAAGAGTGAAAAATTTACAATAAGGAGGATATACATCTAATGGGTCATAGAGTATTAATTGTTGATGATGCTGCTTTTATGAGAATGATGCTTAAAGATATTCTGAC
>DGEF01000050.1:2232-2519 GCA_002385805.1 Peptococcaceae bacterium UBA3933 | reverse complement strand
TGTTTCCTTCCGGATTTCATTCCGAACAATTTTTCTAATTCGTTCCGAAATAACATCAATGCCGGTTTCAGCCCCATCTTCCATAACAGCCTCTTTTAATATTCTTCTGGTTAATTCAGCCATAGTTATACCTTTCTTTTCAGCTACAGCTTTCATGCTTTTATGCAGCTCTTCATTAACTCTAACACGAATATATTTCATGAAATCCACTCCTTTCAATACTGGGCACTATTTTGGGCACTTATAAAATCCCTGAATAATAAGGTTTTTAAAACTTCTGTGGACAC
>DGEF01000050.1:497-2003 GCA_002385805.1 Peptococcaceae bacterium UBA3933 | reverse complement strand
CTTATCCTGCCTTTAAAAATATATAGATTAACCCAAATTAAAAACCCCACCGGATTTGGTGAGGTATAAAAAATTAGGTTAATCTAAAATATATTTTTTTATAATTTCAGGTTCTTTATCTATAAGGTACAATAATCTTTGTGCAGGACCACTTGGAATATTCCTACCCCGTTCCCAGGCCTCTACTGTTTTTGTCGATACACCAATTACCCTAGCTAGGGACGCCTGGCTTAAATTTGCTTTTAGCCTTATTTGTTTAATATTTTTAGCCTCATATTTTGGTACACCTTTTACCTGCACTACCCTTCTGCGAACACTAAGGTTACCCCTCTCATATTCTATGGCCTCACGTAAACCTTGTTTTATACTATCTGCCAGTTTCATCTAACCACTTCCTTTCTAATTCACTTTCCAATAGCCTAACAAGTTCTTTTAATTGCCGTCTATCTTCAAAACTTAAATCATCTTGTAC
This sequence comes from Peptococcaceae bacterium UBA3933, assembly GCA_002385805.1. Taxonomy (GTDB): domain Bacteria; phylum Bacillota; class Peptococcia; order Peptococcales; family BICA1-8; genus UBA3933. The sequence goes on along the minus strand of DGEF01000050.1, from coordinate 1,531 downwards.
TTTTTTATTATATGCAGTAAGCAAATAAATTTTTTAAAATTTTATAAAATCAATATAGATAACTCTAGCCCCTCCTCTTTTACCTTTCCCGGGTACTTTCCATCTAAGCTTACGTAATCCGCCGGTTCCGGCAATCACTACACCTGAGGAAGGATTTTCACATAAATACTCCTGGAGTTCTTTTAAATCATCATCGTCTAATCCTGCAGCACGCCAATTCTTTTCAAATTCCGGCATATTCACAAATTCTCTTTCCAAGTTAACCACCTTTCATTTTTCATTATACCCTATTTGATAGGGTATAACAATAATTTCTATAAAACATTTTTAAATTCTAAAAACATCGTTTGCTTTAAAAGTTAAAATAACTGGTCCAATTACCGTCAATAAATATGCGATTAAAACTATTAGTACAAAAGGTAGTACATACGGGTCAAGCCAAAAATCTAACGAGAAAGGGTTAGAACCGATAAGACTTTGTAGGTAACTACCTTTTTCTGCGGATACGCTAATTAATTTATTTAAAAATGAATTGATTTTTAAAATTAAAGGTCTAATAAAGCTATTAAAAATTATTAACCAAAACAAAAAATAAAAAAACTTCCCAAATTTCTTTCCAAATATTACTCTAAAGATTTTAGCCAAAAATTTATTTATACCCATGGAATAACCCCCTTCCTAGATAATATTATCCTGGGCCCGGCCAATAAATATAACCTAAATGACCACCTGTTTCTTTTTGAACGATGGCATAACACTTTTTAGTATTAACAATTAAATTGGCCGGGCTATTTACTTCATTAAGTACAACATCATAAAAACTTAGCACCAAAAAACCAAAATCCTTGATTGAAAATTTGATATATCTATCAAACTCTTTATCAATTTCATAATCGCTTGGCTTTAAAAAATAGTAAAATCCATGAAAATAATTATAAATTATAGGCAAACCCAACTCATTTAGATCGTTTAAGAGTTTTTCCATTTGAATAACTTCCTTCCTTAATCTGTACTATATAGCCCCCTAATAGATT
>DGEF01000050.1:0-302 GCA_002385805.1 Peptococcaceae bacterium UBA3933 | reverse complement strand
AATAACTTCCTTCCTTAATCTGTAATATAATTATCTTTCTCTAACTCTTCTTCAAGTTCCTTAATTATCTGATCCAAATTTTCTAAAAGATTTTCCATATCACCGAAAGTATTAATTTTAATCGCCCCTTTTGGGAGGCTAATTCAGCCTCCCATTTTTACTATTTTTTCAATTTTATCAATTAACTCAGCGGCTTGTTTTTGAATTCGTTCCCCAAGTTTTCTTATTTTTTCTATGTCTTTTCCTCCATTGCTCCAGCTTGCGAGATACGCAAAACTATAATCACTGGTATCAAAAACAAA
>DGEF01000006.1:12557-21981 GCA_002385805.1 Peptococcaceae bacterium UBA3933 | reverse complement strand
GGTAGAGCATCGCCTTGCCAAGGCGAGGGTCGCGAGTTCGAATCTCGTCTTCCGCTCCATTAAAGGCTAGCTTAAGCTAGCCTTTTTTTTGTCCAAATAAGACCTGACAAGAATCGCAGATTCAGTGTCTTATTAATTACTGCAGATGATTGACTTTTCCAAATAGACGGATTTATAATATTTATAGCATATGTTCAATAAAAAGGGGTATTTGTCATGGAAGATCAATGGGAAAAATTAATTAGAGAAATTGAGGGAGAAATATGGCAAGATTTTAGTGAAACTGTCAAAGAGCATGTCCGAAACCCTAAAAATGTCGGTCAGATTAAAGATGCAGATGGTTATGCTTATTTACAAGGCCAGTGTGGCGACAGTATTCAGATCTGGGTAAAAGTAAAAGAGGGCATTATCGAAGATATAAAATTTTGGACTGACGGCTGTGGGACAACTATCGCTTCCGGAAGTATGATTACAGAATTGGCCAGGGGGAAAAAGCTAGAAGAAGCTTTAAGTATAACTCCTTTGATACTTTTAGAGGCTATGGGCGGACTGCCTGAAGATAGTGAACATTGCGCCATTCTTGCAACGAATACCCTTCATGAAGCAATTAAAGATTATCAAAGAAAAAACCATTAAAATATTTTTCATGTTAAGTATAATTAAGACTCGGAAATTTTTTCCGGGTCTTTTTTTGTTGTCATATATTTACTATTATGTTATGATTATAATGAGCATATGACCATAATTTTTTAAAGGAGGGTAACTAATGCCCGGTTTTGACGGATTAGGACCAAGAATGGAAGGCCCGATGACTGGAAAAGGTCGTGGGTATTGCATGAAAAAATTGGATTCTGAAGAAAAGGCTAATCTCTTTAGTGGGTTTAAGGGTTTAGGAAGAAGGAAAAGAGGAATGGGTAAAGGAAAGGGTATGGGTTCTGGCAGGAGTAGAAATAAATAAAAAAATAAGCATAGTTCCGGTGTTTATTTTATATTCATAATGGCTAGTTATTATACACATTAAATTTAATTGGGCAAGAAAAAACTATTTATTTATATGGTTTTTTCTTGCTTTTTTTTATTTGGTATAGATTTTGCATTGTTTTCTTTAGTAGAGAAGCTACGGGATTGATTTCACCACCTTTAATTTCCATTCTATGCCGGCAGGGGAGGTGATTATTAATTTTTCAAAAATTCATATATCAATTTTTTATTAACTAATAATCCGGAAAGGAGTGGTTTAGAGTGAGTAATGAAAATATGACTGGAGCCGTAGCAGTGTAATGATTGTTCCATGTGTATATTATCTCCAAAACTGGTTGAATGTGGACGCCATTTAAATATTGAAGTGCTTACAAACTGTGAAATTCAGGAAATTGAAGGTACGGAAGGCAATTTCAAAATAAAAATAAAAAAGAATCCCAGGTATATTGATGTGGATAAATGTACGGGCTGTGGTGAATGTGCCGAAGTATGCCCCGTTGATATTATTAATGAGTTTGAAGAAGGCCTAAGCACTACTAAAGCGATTTATAAGTTATACCCGCAAGCATATCCTAATGCTTTTGCCATTAAAAAAGACGGTATTGCTCCCTGTAAAGCCAGTTGCCCGGCTCAAGTAAATGCGCAAGGTTATGTGGCTTTGACTAAAAAAGGAATGTTTAAAGAGGCCGCCGAGATAGTTTATGAGGACTTACTGTTACCGGGAACTTTAGGTAGAATTTGTCCTCACCCTTGTGAAAGGGAGTGCAGCCGTGCCCATGTCGAGGGAGCAGTTTCAATTGCGGCAATCAAAAGGTTTTTAGCTGACCGAATAGAGAGGAAACCGTTAAAGATTAAGGATTTTAAGCCGGATAAGATCGCCATTATCGGTTCGGGACCGGCAGGGTTAACTTGTGCTTATGAATTATTAAAACAAGGCTATAGGGCAACAATTTTTGAGGCTTTGCCTGTAGCCGGCGGAATGTTTGCTGTAGGCATTCCCGCTTATCGCTTACCTAAAGATGTATTAAATAAAGAAATAAAATATCTGACTGCTCAGGGAGTAGAAATTAAGTTAAACACTAAATTAGGCAGGGATATAACAATAGATAGCCTTAAAAAAGAAGGGTATAAAGCTATCTTTATTGCTACTGGTGCTCATAGTGAACAAAGATTAGGCATCCCAGGAGAAGACAGCCCTCAGGTTTTGTCAGGTGTGGAATTTTTACGGAAAGTGAATCTTAAAGAAAAGGTTCAGTTAGGAGCGAAAGTAGCGGTTATTGGCGGCGGTGATGTGGCAATGGATGCGGCTCGCTGTGCTCTCCGCCTGGGTGCTGAAGAAGTAACGGTATATTATCGCCGCTCGGAAAAGGAAATGCCGGCTAGAATTGAAGAAGTGCAAGGAGCAAAAGAAGAAGGAGTGCATTTTAAGTATCTGACGGCACCTACAAAAATTACCCATGGGGGTCAATTTTTAATTATGGAATGTGTGGAAATGGAATTAGGAGAACCGGATGAGTCAGGACGGCGCAGACCGGTTATAAAACCTGATTCTCATTTTACGGTGCAAGTGGATACCGTAATTACGGCCATCGGGCAAAAACCATCCCTAGATGGACTGGAACCCTTTAACTTAACTAAGAAGTCCACCATTGATTGTGATGAGATCACTTTGGCCACTTCTATTCCCGGCGTCTTTGCCGGCGGGGAGGTTAGAACAGGTCCCGGCATAGCCGTGGAAGCGGTAAGAGAAGGAAAGAAAGGAGCCCGGTCTATTATCAGTTATTTGACAGGCCAAGATTTAACAGAAGGCAGAAAAGAAAAACCCAAAGTCAGCAGAAAACCTGAAATATCCAAAGATTTAGAACCGATGCCCAGGGCGTCTTTGCAACAATTGCCTGTAGAGGAAAGAATAAAATCTTTTCAGGAAATATCACTTGGCTTAACGGAGGAAGAAGCCGTCAGAGAAGCAAACCGTTGTTTAAACTGTGGACCGTGTTCTGAATGTATGCAGTGTGTTAGTGTCTGTAAAGCTGAGTGTATTGATCATTGGCAAAAGGAGGAAATTTTAGAAATAGATGTGGGGGCAGTTCTTTTAGCACCCGGATTCAGTACTTTCCCCGCCGACAGATTAACTGAATACGGTTATGGTCAATACCCCAATGTAATAACAAGTAGCCAGTTTGAACGGGTTTTAAGTGCTTCCGGGCCTTTCAGCGGTCATTTGGTGCGGCCTTCTGACCGGCGAAAACCTGAACGGATAGCCTGGATTCAGTGTGCTGGTTCAAGAAATGAGAGGGAAGGAAAAGGTTATTGTTCAAGTGTTTGTTGTATGTATGCCATTAAAGAAGCGGTTATCGCTAAAGAACATGCCGCTTACCCCTTAGAAACAACTATCTTTTATATGGATATGCGCAGTCATGGAAAAGATTTTGAACAGTATTATGAACAGGCGCAAAAAAAAGGTGTTAATTTTATCCGTTCTCGTATTTATCAGGTTGAGGAAAAAGACAACGGTAATTTATTAATTCGTTATGCTTTGAATGACGGAACCTTAAAAACGGATGAATTTGATTTGGTGGTGCTCTCAGTTGGGTTGTGCCCTCCGGAAAATACAGAGCAAATCATTAATAGCTTAAATATTGAAACTAATAAATACGGTTTTGCCAAAACCGAACCCTTATTACCAATTCAGACTACCCGGAAAGGTATTTTGGTCGCCGGGGCATTCAGCGGTCCCAAAGATATACCGGAAACAGTAACCCAGGCCAGTGCCGCCGCCCTCTGTGCAGTGGAAAAATTGGTTCCGGTGAAAAACTCCTTAATTAAAACCAAAACATATCCTCCGGAAATCAATGTCCGTGGTCTTAAACCCAGGATAGGAGTGTTTATTTGCCATTGTGGGATTAATATTTCCGGAACCGTCAATATTGAAAAAGTGGTGGAACATGCCCGTTCTTTGGAAAATGTGGTTTATGTGGAGGATAATCTCTATACTTGCTCCCAGGATACCCAGTTAAGAATCAAAGAAATAATTAAGGAACATAAATTAAATAGGGTTGTAGTTGCCTCCTGTAGCCCCAGAACTCATGAACCTCTTTTTAGAGAAACATTAAAAGAAGCGGGACTGAATCCTTATCTTTTTGAAATGGCCAATATTCGCGATCAGTGTTCCTGGGTTCATATGAAAAATCCTGAAAAAGCTACCGAAAAAGCAAAAGATTTAGTGCGGATGGCCGTAGCTAAAGCCAGGAAACTGGAACCTATTGAAACAAATTTTGTTTCTGTTACAAATAAGGCTTTAGTTTTAGGCGGAGGAGTCAGCGGAATGACTGCAGCTCTTGGCATTGCTTCTCAAGGTTACTTTGTGTATTTAGTGGAAAAAAAGGAAAGTCTTGGGGGTTTGACAACCAGAATTACTATTACTCATGAAGGGGAACCGGTTAAAGATTTTTTGGAAGATTTACAGAAGAAAGTGATCACACATCCTTTAATAAAGGTTTATACCAATGAACAGGTAGCAAATATTTCCGGATTTATTGGAAATTTTGAAACTACTTTAACCAGTGGAGAAAAACTAGAACACGGAGTAGTGATTTTAGCTACCGGTGGAGAAGAATATCGACCTCAGGAATACCTTTATGGGGAAAATGAGCGGGTAAAAACTTATTTAGAAATTGAAGAAATGTTGCAAGAGGATAACACTGACTTAATAAACTGTGAAAATATTGTCTTAATTAATTGTGTAGGTTCGAGAAATTCAGAACATCCTTATTGCAGTAAAGTATGTTGTAATCAGTCCGTTCAGCTGGCTCTCAAAGTAAAAGAGATAAATCCCCAAGCAAATGTTTTTGTGCTTTACCGGGATATGCGTACTTATGGTTTTACCGAGGATAATTATCTAAAAGCCCGGAAAAAAGGGATAAACTTTATTCGTTATGATTTGGATTTTAAGCCGGAAGTTTCCCAAACCGGTGACGGATTAAAGGTAAGAGTGTGGGATGAGATTTTACAAAAATATTTGTTGATCCCCGCTGACCTGGTGGGATTAGGGGTAGCTACCGTTGCCAATTCAGATAATGAAAAATTGGCTAAACTTCTCAAAGTGCCTTTAAACCAAGATGGCTTTTTCTTAGAAGCCCATATGAAACTCAGACCGGTTGATTTTAGTACCGATGGGATCTTTGTTTGTGGCTTAGCCCATGGACCTAAACCAATAGTGGAAGCGATTGTCCAAGGTAAAGCTGCTGCCGGCAGAGCTTGTACTATTTTGAACAAGGAAAAAATAGTGGCCGGCGGTCAAACAGCAGAAGTTAATCCGGAGCTTTGCAGCGGTTGTGGAACTTGTGCTGATATTTGCCCTGCCCAAGCTATAGAAATAGACACTAAAGAAAAGGTGGCTAAGGTAAATAGTGCTATCTGCAAGGGCTGTGGCGTTTGTGCTGCTTCTTGTCGGGCCCATGCAATTGACGTTAGAAGTTTCAGAAGTTCTCAAATAGTGGCTATGTTGGAACAAATAATTAAAGCGGGGTGAAAAATATGCAAAAGAAAGTAGTGGCATTTTTATGCAATTGGTGTAGTTATGCCGGTGCGGATTTGGCCGGGGTTAGTCGTTTCCAATATCCGCCTCATATAAGAATTATCCGGATACCTTGCTCAGGTAGGGTTGATCCTTTATTTATTTTTAACGCTTTAAAATACGCAGACGGGGTCTTGGTGGCTGGCTGCCACCCCGGAGATTGTCATTATACCTCCGGAAACTTAGTTGCTCGGCGAAAATTTGCTTTAATTAAAAGCCTTTTAGATTTTATCGGGTTAGAAGAGGGCAGAGTGCAGTTTGATTGGATATCAGCGGCCGAAGGCAATAAATTTGCTGAAGTAGCCACAAAGGTGGCAGGAGAAATTGATAATTTGCCCCAATGGGATGGATGGGGGGAAAGAAAATGACTGTTTTAGAGAATATTAAAGCAAAAGCCAAAGAATTATTGGAAGCTAAAGAGGTAGAAGTGGTTATCGGTTTTGCCCAAGGCACTTTGCCCGGTAAATGCACCCCTTATTTCGCTAGAACTACAGAAGAAGTAGAAAGATTTGTCTGGCAGGATGGATGTAATCTCAATTTGGCCAACTATCTAAGTAAATTCTCTGGGAAAGTAGGGATAATCGCTAAAGGTTGTGATACCAGGTCAATTATAAATCTGATCAAAGAAAACCAGGTGAATCGAGAAAGGATTTATATAATCGGTGCCAATTGCCCTAGTATGGGAAGTTGTCACAATTGCAGACATCCTCAAGGGGTCATTGCTGACTTCTATGCAGAACAGGTTCAGCTGAACAATCAGGATGATTTTTCCGATGTAGAAGCATTTGAGGAATTATTGTCTGAGGAAAGAAAAAATTATTTTTATCAAGAAATGTCTAAATGTATTCGTTGCTATGCCTGCCGTAATGTATGTCCCGCCTGTTACTGTAAAGAGTGTTTTGTAGAAGAAAATCTCCCTTGTTGGTTAGGTAAAACAACCGATCTGGCGGACAATATTATTTTTCATTTAACCAGAACAATGCATGTAGCCGGTAGGTGTATTGATTGTGGAGCTTGTGTTCGGGCATGTCCCATGGAGGTAAATCTTTCCCTGCTTAATCGAAAACTCCTAAAAGATATTCAAGAGTTGTTTAATACGGAACCGGGTTTAAGTTTAGAGGCCGAGCCTGTTTTGAACGAATATAAAGAAGACGATCCCCAACCCTTTTTAATTGGAGGTGAGGAAAGTGTTTGATTATCAAGTTTCTAAAAGGGAGTTTCAAAACTGGCTGATAAAGATGCAAGAGGAATATGAAGTTTGGGCTCCGGTAAAAGTAGGAAAGAATTATACTTGGGGATCCTGGGACGGAGGAAGTTTTCCCGATGAAGATTATCAAAATACCTTAAAACCTCCTAAAGATCTTTTTTTTCCTCAATATGAAGTCCTTTTGAAATATAAAAAAGTAAAAGGGAAAAGACCCCTTATAATTGAACCTGATTTGCCTCAAGAAAAAAGAATAATCTGGGAAGTAAGGCCATGTGATGCTCGCAGCTTAACTATTTTAGATAGGGTATTCATTAATAAGGACTATGAGGATCCGTATTATTCCCATCGTCGGAAAAATACGGTAGTGATTTCTCTGGTTTGTCAAAAACCGGGGTTGGGATGTTTTTGTAAAGACCCTTTAACTACCGAAGGCTCAGATTTAATGCTGCTTGATTGCGGCGATACTTATTTAGTGAAATTAGTATCAGTTAAAGGCAAAGGACTTATTAAAAACCCCGTATTCACAGCAGATAAGCCGATAAATATTCCAATGGAGCTACCGGCAAATCCATTTAATTTAGAAATCGCCGATAAAGATTTAGCTGAAAAACTGGAGGTTATATATAGAAGCCCATTATGGCGAGAGCTACAGGAAAAATGCGTCAATTGTGGGGTGTGTACCTTTTTATGTCCTACCTGTCACTGCTTTGATTTGACTGATGATCAGAAAGGTAAAAAAGTTCGCAGTTGGGATTCTTGTATGTTTGCCAGTTTTACTAAACAAGCCTCCGGACATAATCCCCGTCCTACAGGGGCAGAACGATTGCGCCAGCGGGTTATGCATAAATTTAGATATTTTTTCGAAAATCATGGTATTTTTGCCTGTGTTGGATGTGGACGTTGTGTGGAGAAATGCCCCGTAAATCTCGACATCCGGGAAGTTTTACAAAGAATAAAGGAGGTGCAATAAATGCCAAATCCTTATTTACCCTATGAAATGAGAATAGAAAAAATTACAGAGGAAAATCCGGAAAATGACTTAAAAACCTTTATCCTAAGTTTTTTAAATGAACAGGATATAGAAAGATTTAAGTATTTGCCCGGTCAGTTTGGGGAAGTCGGTATTATGGGAGTTGGCGAAGCACCTTTTGGCATTGCCTCTGCACCCTGTGAACGGGGTATTCTTAAATTCTCTGTAAAACGAATGGGTTTTTTTACGAAATGCTTACATCAAGCTGAAGCAGGTGATATTGTAAGTTTACGGGGACCTTTGGGAAACAGTTGGCCTTTAGAAAAGTTAAAAGGGAAGGATGTTGTAATAATTGGAGGAGGGTTTGCTTTTACTACTTTAAGGTCTTTGGTTAGGTATATAATTGAACCTGAAAACAGAAGTGATTTCGGTCAGATAGATATTGTTTACGGTAACAGAGAACCGGGTCAAATTCTATATAAAGAAGAATTTAAGGAATGGCTAACGAGGGAAGATATTAATTTATACCTCTCAATAGATCGAGAAGTTCCAGGCTGGGATAAATATGTTGGCTTTGTACCGGAAATTACGGAAAAAGTAATAAATCCTTCAGTCACGGCTATTGCTTTAGTCTGTGGTCCACCGGTAATGATAAAATATACTTTACCGGTACTCCAAAACTTAGGATTTACTCCTGATCGTATCTATACATCCCTAGAAATGAAAATGAAATGTGGAATTGGCATGTGTGGTCGCTGCAACATCGGCAGCAAATATGTTTGCAAAGACGGTCCCGTATTCAGTATGGCTGAGCTAGAACAACTGCCTCCAGAGTATTGATCTTGGATAAGGGTATATCCATAAAAAATCGGATATATCCTTTTTCATTTTTTAACTATTTATGCATAAATTATGAAAATTAATCATTTTAATAAAATAAAAATATTATCATTAAATTGGCATATGTTCATAAAAATTGATATACTGTAAATGAGGATGTTTAGAAATTATACATAGTATATTCTGTGTTTTAGGAATTATTTAAAAAATTCAGAAAGGAGGGATAAAAATATCCTATCGTAATGATAAAGCCACTTTATTGAATGATGGACAGTTTGCTATAGGTCTAAAGAATATTGAAACTGAGTTCATCTTAAACAGTATTTCCGAAGGGGTTTTTGCCGTTGATGACGACTTAAATATTACCACTTTTAATAAGGCTGCCCAAGAGATAACCGGATATACTGTAGAAGAAGCCATTGGACGGAAGTGTTATAAAGTTTTGAACGGGTCCCATTGTTGCGGAGCCAGTTGCCTAATTCACAAAGCCTTTCAACAAGGTGAAAAAGGGTATTCTACTGATATAGTAATTGTGTCCAAAAGAGGCGAACCTATTCCTGTGGAAGTTACGGTATTACCCTTATTTGATAAACAAAAAAAGATCATCGGAGCTTTAGAAATATTTTCTGACTTACGGGAAATTCAAAAGTTACAACGGGAATTAAGAGGTCGGTATTGTTTTCATAATTTTATCGGTAAAAATCATAAGATCTTAGAAATCTACGAGATGATTGAAGCTGTAGCTCCTTATAAAACAAGTGTATTAATTGTCGGGGAAAGCGGAACGGGTAAAGAATTGGTAGCTAAAGCCATACATTATTTAAGTGATCGGAAATATAAGCCTTTTATT
>DGEF01000006.1:2532-12332 GCA_002385805.1 Peptococcaceae bacterium UBA3933 | reverse complement strand
GGTACAATTTTTTTAGACGAAATAGGAGAAATCCCAATTAATTTGCAGGCCAAATTATTAAGAGTATTGCAAGAAGGGGAATTTGAAAGGGTAGGCGGCAAAGAAACATTAAAAACGGATGTACGGGTGATAGCGGCCACAAATCGTAATTTGATTGAAGAAATTAATAATGGTAATTTCCGTCAGGATTTATTTTATCGACTAAATGTTTTTCCTATTAAAATACCGCCCCTTCGGGAAAGAAAAGATGATATACCCCTATTGATTGATTATTTTATCTCTAAGTTTAATTCAGCTTTTAATCAATCGAAAAAAGGAGTATCTGATGAGGCTTTAGAATTTCTCCTTCGTTACAACTATCCCGGAAATGTACGAGAATTAGAAAATGCCATTGAATATGCATTTATTAAAGGCAAATCGGAGTTTATTTTATTGGAGGACTTGCCTGAGAACATGAATATGAGCAATAACAAATCGTATTTTGAAAAACTGGCGGATGTAGAAAAATATCATATTCAGCAAATTCTAAAGAAATATGGAGGTAATAAGCAAAAAACAGCCAAAGCATTGGGTATTACCCGGAAAACTTTATATGATAAAATTGAAAAATACAATATAAGCTTCTGACTATTTTTTACACACAGCTAGGTATTTTTGAAACACATGCTAATGATTAAAAAGGACCATTTAGCCCAAAAATGCGGGATAAATGGTCTTTTTTTTTATGGCACGATATTTGCACTATATTTTAGTAAAGTGATTTAGGAGGGGAGTAATATGGTAGAGCTTGATAAGGATGGTTTTTTGCAGGACCCCAAAAAGTGGACTAAAGAGATTGCCATCTATTTGGCTGAGCAAGATAATATTACTCTTACTGAAAAGCATTGGGAAATTATATTGTTTATCCGGGAGTATTATGATGATTTTGATTCTATCCCGCCGGTCCAAAAAATTTGTGCTCGTACAGGTTTACGGGTAATAGATCTCTTTGATTTATTCCCGCGTGGTCCTATTAACGGTGCCTGCCGTATTGCAGGCTTGCCCTCTAAAGCAAGGTTTGATTAGAAAAATAAGGAGGTGGAAGGCATGTTAAAATCTACAACCTTTAGAAGGCATTATTTGAGTATGGGTTGTCAATGTGTAAAAGACGAAAATAAATGGAAAGAAATGGTGCATGATGTGTTAAAAAGAGAAAATATTATGCCCACTCCTGAACACTATAAGGTTTTAGACTTGGTACGGTATTTTTACCTGGAAAAAGAACGTGCTCCTTCGGTAAAGGAAATATGTGAATATAATGGGCTATCTTTTAGCGAATTTTTTTCCTTGTTTCCTGATTGGCCCCACACCCTTTTCATTATCGATAGCATTGTAGCTATAGTATTAGATATTCCAATATGGAATGTAGAAATTTAAAAAAATAAATTAAAGAGGTGATGTTTATGGCGGATTTACGTTTAACCACAGAAAAGGTGGGCTCAGTACTGGTGGTGGGAGGAGGGATTGCCGGTATTCAAGCTGCGTTAGATTTAGCCGATACAGGGTTTTACGTCTATCTGGTTGAATCTTCACCGGCTATTGGTGGAACCCAGGCTAAGCTTGATAAGACTTTTCCTACCAATGACTGTTCTTTATGTATTCTTTCACCGAAATTAGTTGAATGTGGGCGCCATCCGAATATTGAACTGTTTACCTTAGCCCAGGTTGAAGGAATATCAGGAGAGCCCGGAAATTTTACAGTTACAATCAGGCAAAATCCTCGCTATGTTGACTTGGACAAATGTGTTGGTTGTGGTGACTGTGCCCAAGCCTGTCCGGTAAAAATTCCCGATCCTTTTAATAACGGTTTATCAAAGAAAAAGGCGATTTCAGTTAAATATGAGCAAGCAGTTCCTAAGGTCTACAATATTGATGCGGAAAGATGTTTATATCTTTCAAAAGGGAAACCTTTGGGTAAAGATATTTGCCGGAAGTGTGAAAGCGCTTGTACCAGTAAAGCCATCAATTTTGATGACGTTCCGAAAGAATATAATTTAAAGGTAGGTGCCGTGATTCTGGCTCCCGGTTTTGAAGAATTTGATCCTAGCAAGCTAACCAATTTTGGCTACGGAAAATATAAAAATGTGGTTACAAGTATTGAATTTGAAAGAATTTTGAGTGCTTCCGGGCCTTTTAAAGGAAAAATTGTTCGACCCGCTGACCATAAGGAACCGAAAAAAATAGCCTGGATTCAGTGTATAGGTTCCCGTGATACGGCTCAATGTGCCAGTGGGTATTGCTCGTCAGTTTGTTGTACTTATGCAGTTAAAGAAGCGATTATTGCCAAAGAACATATAGGAGTGGATTTGGAAACCACCATATTTAATATGGATATTCGCACCTTTGGTAAAGATTTTGAAAAATATTACATTCGCTCCAAAGAAGAGTATGGGGTGCGGTATGTTATCTCCCGTGTATTTGCCTTGGAGGAAGACCCGGAAACTAAAAATATCAAAATACGGTACTCTGATTTAGAGGGTAATGTTCATTATGAAGAATTTGATATTGTTGTGCTTTCAATAGGGATGAGGCCTTGTGCCGAATCAAAAAATTTAGCGGAAAAATTTCAGATAGATTTAAATAAATACGGCTTTGCGGAAACATCTATATTTGACCCTGTTAAAACAAGCCGGGAAGGCATTTATGTGTGCGGTGCTTTTCACAGCCCTCTAGATATTCCTTCTACGGTGGTGCAAGCCAGTGCGACGGCAGCTCATGCAGCTTCCTTATTATCAGAAGTCCGTCATACCCTGGAAAAACAGGTGACCTATCCGCCTGAACGAAATGTCCTAGGTGAACCGCCGAGGATAGGGGTTTTTGTTTGTCACTGCGGTATCAATATCGGCGGTGTTGTGGATGTGCCGGCGGTGAGAGATTATGTGAGCACACTTCCTAATGTGGTGTATGCAGATGATTTATTATATACCTGTTCCCAGGATGCCCAGGAAAAAATTAAAGAGATTATTAAAGAATATAATCTTAATCGGGTTGTTGTGGCTTCTTGTACTCCTAGGACCCACGAATCTTTATTCCAACAAACCTTAAAAGAAGCAGGTTTGAATCCATATCTATTTTCGATGGCCAATATTAGGGAACAGTGTTCCTGGGTGCATATGCATGAACCGGAGAAGGCTACGGAAAAAGCTAAAGATTTGGTTCGGGCAGCAATTTCAGCAGCCGCTTTGAAAGAACCTTTGTCAGTTCTACATCTGGATGTAACAAAAGAGGCAGTAGTAATCGGCGGCGGTGTTGCAGGCATGGAGGCAGCTCTAGAAATTGCAAAACAAGGTTTTCCGGTACATTTAATTGAAAAAACTGATCAATTAGGCGGATTAGCATTAAAGATTAATTATACTTTAGAATCGAAAGATGTTCAGAATTATTTACAAGAATTGATTCAAAAGGTGGAAAATAACCCCTTAATCACTGTTTATAAAAATTCATCAGTTATTAATGTTTCCGGCTATGTAGGAAATTTCCTTTCAGAAGTCAAGACATCAACGGGAGTAATAGAGATCAAACACGGGATTACCGTAATTGCCATTGGTGGAGAGGAGTATCAACCTAAAGAGTATTTATATGGACAAAGCAATTTGGTACTTACCGGTGTTGAATTGGAAAATATATTAGCTAAGAGTTCAGAATATTTACGAAAAGTCAAGACAATTGTAATGATTCAGTGTGTTGGCTCCAGGAATTCTGAACGACCATATTGCAGTAGGGTTTGTTGTGGGGAAGCAGTGAAAAATGCACTAAAAATCAAGGAAATAAATCCGGATATAAATGTATATGTTCTCTACCGGGATATGCGGACTTATGGCTTTAAGGAGGATTATTATCAAGAAGCCAGGTCTAAAGGGGTAATCTTTATTCGTTATGAAGAAGGAAATGAGCCTAAGGTTCGGTTAATAGATGAGAACAATTTATTGGTAACGGTTCAAGATCATATTTTACAGAAAGATATTAATATTGAGGCTCAACTGCTAGCCTTGAATACAGCCACATTGCCCAACTCAAATGCCAGAGAATTGGCTCAGTTATATAAAGTACCGGTAAATGACGACGGTTTTTATTTGGAAGCCCATATGAAATTACGTCCCGTGGACTTTGCCACAGAAGGTGTATTCCTATGCGGTTTAGCTCATAGTCCTAAGTTTATTGACGAAACAATTGCGCAAGCTAAAGCCGCTGCTCAGAGAGCTACCGGTGTGTTAGTCCAAGATAAGTTAACCAGTGAAGGAGCCATTTCCTATGTTGATCCTGATTATTGTGTAGGCTGTAAGATTTGTGTCGGACTTTGCCCCTATAAAGCTATTTCCTTCAATGAAAACAAGAAAGTAGCCGAAATAACTGATGTATTATGTAAAGGCTGTGGAGTGTGTGCTTCCGCCTGTCCAACAGGAGCTTGCTCCATTAAAAACTTTAAATCTGAACAAATCTTTGCAGAAATTGCAGCTATTTTAGCATGAAAAACGAGGAGGGAAAATTAATGAGTGTAATTACTGTAGATAAAATTTATCCCAAGTTTCGGGAAGAAGTAGCAGAAAAATTTTGTACGGATAAAAACAAGTTTGACATTTATAATTGTTTGGCCTGTGGCATGTGTACCGCTGGTTGTCCTTTCAGTGATGTCCATGAGGATATGGATCCCAGGAAGTTTGTACGCATGGTTCTTTTAGGGTTAAAAGAGGAAGTGTTAAATAGTAAGTTTATCTGGAATTGTACCATGTGTGGTAGATGCACCATGCTGTGTCCTATGGGGGTGGACATAGCAGGTATGGTCAGGACGATTAGAGGAAATTTCGGTCTGAGAAGTCCCGGATTTCTTCAAGATATAGTTGACAATCAAATAAGGACCGGGAACCAGATGGAAGTGACCCAAGAAGATTATTTAGATACTTTAGAATGGATAGAAGAAGAACTACAAGCGGAGTTGGACGATACCAACGTCAGGATCCCGGTAGATAAAGTGGGAGCAGATTTCCTTTTCCTGTGGGACCCTCGGGAAATTAAATATTATCCCATGGATGTGCAAAGCATCGGTAAAATAATGCATGCTGCCGGTGCCAACTGGACCTGCAGCAGTGAGTATTGGGATGCGACTCATTACGGGCTGTTTAGCGGCGACGATGAAGCTTCCCGGATCTTGCTTAAGCGGATAGCGGATCAAGTTAAAAAATTAAAGGTTAAATATGTTGTTGTTACTGAGTGCGGCCATGCGACCCGAGCTCAAAGATGGGGCAGAAAGGTTTGGTTGACACCGGAGGAAGCAGATTATCCGGTTTATAGTTTTCTAGAAATCCAGGCTGATTGGATTAAAAATGGTATTATCAAGGTTGATAAAACCAAAAACCCGGAACCGGTAACCTATCATGATCCCTGTAATTCAGCCCGAAAAGAAGGGATTATTGAGGAACCACGGTACTGCTTAAATCAAGTAGTATTGGATTTTCGGGAAATGTGGCCCAATCGGGAATACAATTATTGTTGTGGCGGCGGAGGAGGCCTCTTAGCCATGGGCAAAGAGATTAAGGTGGGACGGATGGCTAAAGGCAAATTAAAAGCTGATCAAATAACAAAAACCGGGGCCAAAATTGTAGTGACTCCCTGTCACAACTGTTTTGACCAACTAACAGATATTATTAAAGAATATAATCTGGACGTAAAAGTACAACATGTCCATCATTTGGTAAGCAACGCCTTAGTTTTAAAATAATAAACGAAGAGGTGAAAAATATGGAAAAAAACTTTGAACCGGTAATTGTAGGTTTCCTATGTAACTGGTGCAGCTACGCCGGCGCGGATCTGGCCGGCGTTAGCCGCATGCAATATCCACCTAATTTACGGGTAATCAGAGTAATGTGTTCGGGTAGGGTGGAGCCCAGTTTTATTTTAAAGGCCTTTCAAGAAGGTGCAGACGGGGTATTGATAAGCGGTTGTCATATAGGGGACTGTCATTATGTTGATGGAAATATAAAAACATTGCGGCGGACACCTCTTATTAAAACATTGCTTTCCCAGTTGGGGGTAGAGGAAGAACGGTTTAAGCAAACCTGGATTTCCGCTGCCGAAGGGGAAAAATTTGCTCAAGTGGTTAAGGCAATGGTGGAAGAAATTAAAAGAATCGGTCCTTTTAAAAAGCAAGCAGAGGAAGAATCGGATGACTTTGATGATAAAGCCTATGGACTAATGATAGAAGCGGCTGTAACCATAGAAGGAGGTAATATCGATGGCTGAAAAAATTAAAATTGCTATTTATTGGGCCGCCGGTTGTGGTGGGTGTGATGTGGCCATTTTAGACACTAACGAAAAAATTTTAGATATCGCTGAAGCGGCAGACATCGTACTTTGGCCCATAGCCATGGATTACAAATATGAAGATCTCTATGCCTTAGAGCAAGGTTCAATAGATGTATGCTTGTTTAACGGGGCAGTAAGAACCTCAGAACAAGAAGAAATGGCTAAAGCTTTAAGAAGCCGTTCGAAAATTATGGTAGCCTTTGGAGCTTGCGCCGCTTGGGGCGGGATACCCGCCTTAGCCAATTTATTTGAACGGGAGGAGATTTTTAAATCTTCCTATCTAGATACTCAAACCACTATAAATCCCGAAAAAGTAATACCTTTAACCAAATGTAAGGTTCCAGAAGGGGAATTAACCTTACCCCGATTTTATAACCGGGTTTGGACCCTGAATCAGGTTATAGATGTGGATTACTATGTGCCCGGCTGTCCACCTACTCCGGAAACAATCTGGACCGCTATTGAAGCAATAGTTTCCGGTAACTTGCCGCCCAAAGGTAGTGTCATAGGCAGTTTAAAATCACTCTGCGACACTTGCCCCAAGGAAAAGACTGAGAAAAAAATTACTGAATTCAAACGTCCCTATGAGGTGATGATTGATCCTAATAAATGCTTACTTGAACAGGGTATAATTTGCTGCGGACCTGTAACCAGAGACGGGTGCGGCCATCGTTGTATCAATGCTAATATGCCTTGTCGTGGATGTTACGGTCCTTCCGAAAAGGTGGCGGATCAGGGAGCCAAATTGCTTAGTGCAATTGCCAGTATTATGGATGTTAAAGATGAAAAGGGAGCCCAGGAATTAGCCGCAACATGGGAAGACCCTGCAGGCACCGTTTATCGTTTTAGTTTAGCCAAGTCGTTGGTATTTGACTACAAGAAAGGAGGAGAATAGTAATGGCTGTTTGCACCAGAGTAAGCATAGATCCCATAACCCGCTTAGAAGGCCACGGAAAAATAGAAGTATTTTTAAATGAGGAAGGCAATGTAGAACAAGCATATTTACAAATACCTGAATTACGTGGATTTGAAAAATTTTGCGAAGGAAGACCGGCTGAAGAAATGGCTCGGATAACTCCTCGTATTTGCGGAGTTTGTCCAGAATCCCACCATATGGCATCTACAAAAGCATTAGATGCCCTGTGGCAAGTAGACCCGCCCCGTCCAGCCAAAAAATTAAGAGAACTCTTTTACTGTGCCCATATAATTCACTCCCATACCGCTCACTTTTATGCCTTAGCCGGCCCCGACTTTGTAGTAGGACCAGGAGCTCCAAAAGAAGAGAGGAACATTTTAGGTTTAATCGCCAAAGTAGGGTTAGAGACAGGACAGGAGGTAATAAAACACCGTTCTTACGCTCAACATATCCAAGCCATGATTGGCGGCAAAGCAACCCATCCCGTCTGTGGCTTACCCGGAGGAATGAGTAAACCCTTAACAGAAGAAGAACGACAAGAAATAGAAAAAATGGCTTTATCCCTAATAGACTATGCCGGCATGTCTTTGCAGATTTTTCGGGATTTAGTCCTAGCCAACAAAGAATATGTAGAACTGATACTAAATGACACCTACAGTTTAGACATATACTCCATGGGTATGGTTGACGAAAATAACCACCTGAACTTATATGACGGCATGATGCGGGTAGTTGACCCCCAAGGGAAAGAATTTTTGAAGTTCCACCCCAGTGAATATCATGAGCACTTTGCGGAGCATGTGGAACCCTGGTCTTATCTGAAGTTCCCGTATCTTCGCAAAGTGGGCTGGAAAGGCCTAAAAGAAGGACCGGACACCTGTTTGGTCCGGGTAGCACCCTTAGGCAGGCTTAATGCCGCAGAAGGCATGGCCACACCCAGGGCCCAAGCCGCCTATGAAGAATTATTCAGCACCTTAGGCAGACCCGCTAAAGCCACCTTGGGCACTCATTGGGCCCGTCTGGTAGAAATAATGTTTGCTGCTGAAAGACTCTTAGAACTAGCCCAAGACGAAGAGATTACCAGCCCCGATATCCGTACCATTCCCACCGAAACCCCCAAAGAAGGAATTGGTATGGTGGAAGCACCCCGGGGAAGCCTAATGCACCATTATGTAACCGATAAACGAGGAATAATCAAAAAAGTTAACTTAGTAGTAGCTACAGGTCATAATTACGGGGCGATGAATCTTTCCGTGGATAAAGCAGCCAAGGGCTTAATCAAAAACGGTGAGGTTAATGAGCAGGCGAAAAACATGATTGAGATGGCCTTTAGAGCTTATGACCCCTGTTTCGCTTGTGCTACTCATACTTTAAACGGCAAACTGCCTTTAATTATCAGGGTTTATGATAATAAGGGAGAAAAAATAATGGATTTGGATTGGTAGATGGTGAAGAACTGCAAATAAAGTATAAAAATACTGTAGGAAAAAAAGAAACAAGAGGCCATTTGCTTGGTAAAAAAGGTTGATAACGTTAAAATTACCAAGTGATGGTCTCTTGTGATTATATAAACGGTTTGCTAATTAATATTTTTGTATATATTTAAATATAGATTAATGAGTTTATCAATAAATTAGGGTTTATAACATTGACATATTTGAAAACCCATGTTAGAATATATTTTGTCGCAGCAAGTGATAAAAAAATATGGCGGGGCGACATAGCCAAGTGGTAAGGCAGAGGACTGCAAATCCTTTATTCCCCAGTTCGAATCTGGGTGTCGCCTCCATTATGCCGGGGTGGCGGAACTGGCAGACGCACAGGACTTAAAATCCTGCGGGCCCTAAAAGCCCGTACCGGTTCGATTCCGGTCCCCGGCACCATTTGCTGAAAATTTACACTTGAAAGTTTTATAATTAGTTTTATACTAAAATAGTTAAATGAATAAACAAGGAAATAATAATGTTATGCCGGGGTGGCGGAACTGGCAGACGCACAGGACTTAAAATCCTGCGGGCCCTAAAAGCCCGTACCGGTTCGATTCCGGTCCCCGGCACCAATAAAAGAACGAAAAATTTTTCGTTCTTTTTTTTATTTGTAACTATATCCAGTTTGTTGTATAATTACTTATCAAATGTAATAAATTTCCTTTTAGTTAAGGAGTTGAGATTATGCAACTGACTACTTTGGAAGAGGCTTTAAATCTTAGTGAAAAAGAAGTAAAAAAGATGTATAAGGATTATATTAATCCCGGTTTAGCCACTATGTTGAGCTTGGTTAATTTTGATAAGGTCTATACTTATGCTCAAGGTTCAATAGTGAAAGATAAAGAAGGCAAGGAATATATAGACTTTTTAGGTGGTTACGGGTCTATAAACCTAGGGCATAATCATCCGGAAGTTTTTGCTGCCGTGGCCAGGGTAAAAGATTTACCTAATATTTTACAGGCATCTTTAGGATCTTTATCGGCAGTTTTAGCAAAAAATTTGGCCGAAATAACTCCGGGTAAGCTGCAAAGAACTTTTTTTTGTAATAGTGGGGCAGA
>DGEF01000006.1:0-2216 GCA_002385805.1 Peptococcaceae bacterium UBA3933 | reverse complement strand
GAATGTATTCAAGGGGAAGGGGGAATAATTGTTCCTCCTGACGGTTATCTAAAAGGAGTACGCCAGCTATGTACTAAATATGATGCTTTATTGATTATTGATGAAGTTCAAACTGGGCTGGGACGAACCGGTAAGATGTTTGCCTGTGAGCATGAAAATGTAGAACCGGATATTTTATGTTTGGCCAAATCTTTAGGTGGAGGTCTGGTACCTCTTGGAGCTTATATTACCACTAAGGAAATTTTCGATAAAGCATACGGTGGTTTGGAGAAAGCTTTATTACATACTTCGACTTTTGGCGGAAACGCACATGCTATGGCAGCCGGAATTGCCGCTATAGAAATAACCGTTAGGGAAAATCTGCCTCAACAAGCAGCGGAAAAAGGTGCTTACTTGTTAGAAAAATTAAAAAACCTACAAAGTAAACATCCCATAATAAAGGATGTAAGGGGTAAAGGGTTGATGATTGGCTTAGAACTACAAGGTTCCGATAAAGGACTTCTTAATAAATTATCAGGAGGGGCACTGGCTAACTTATCTAAAGAATATTTTGCTTCTCTCCTTGCAGGTAAGTTATTAAATGAGTACAATATAATAACAGCTTATACTTTAAACAATCCCAATGTTATTCGCATTGAGCCACCGTTAAATATTAGTTATGAACATTTAGATCGATTGTTGGAGGGCTTAGAAAATATCTTGACCGAAAACAAAAGTTTTATTAAACTAGCCGTTAGTAATGTGAAAAATATTTTTGGTTAGGGAGACTGTGTTGAATACACAGTCTTTTCTTACTCTATAATAATGGTAATATATATCTTATATATTTTAACTATAAATAAGCAAATAAAAGGAGGACGTGTTATGACTTTTAAAACCGATCTTGAAATCGCCCAAGAAGCTCAATTAAAAATTATTAATGAGATTGCACAAAAGTTAGGAATACCGGAAGAATATGTAGAAAATTATGGACGGTATAAAGCTAAGATTGATTATAATCTCTTGGAAACATTAGAGGATAAACCTGAGGGTAAACTTATTTTGGTAACGGCTATTAATCCCACCCCTGCCGGCGAGGGGAAAACTACCACTACTGTAGGTTTAGGAGACGCTTTAAATCGTATGGGCAAGAAAACAGTAATCACCCTGAGAGAGCCTTCTTTAGGTCCTGTCTTTGGTATAAAAGGGGGAGCTGCCGGAGGCGGTTATGCCCAAGTGGTTCCCATGGAAGATATTAACCTTCATTTCACAGGGGATATTCATGCAGTAGGGGCTGCTAACAATCTTCTTGCTGCTTTAATTGACAACCATATTCAGCAGGGAAATAAATTGAACATAGACGGTCGGAAAATCACCTGGAAAAGGGTTATGGACATAAATGATAGGCAGCTAAGGTATATTATCACCGGTTTGCGGGGCAAAGTTAATGGTGTTCCCCGGGAAGACGGTTTTGATATTACAGTGGCTTCGGAAATAATGGCTATTTTGTGTCTTGCTAAAGACATGGAGGACTTAAAGGAACGCCTTGGGAAAATAGTAGTAGGCTATACATATGATGACCGACCTGTAACTGCCGGAGATTTAAAGGCCCAGGGAGCTTTGGCGGCTCTTTTAAAGGATGCTCTAAAACCTAATTTAGTTCAAACTTTGGAACATACCCCTGCTTTTATTCATGGAGGGCCCTTTGCTAACATCGCTCATGGTTGTAACAGCATTATGGCTACTAAAATGGCCTTAAAACTCAGTGAATACACTGTTACGGAAGCAGGCTTCGGAGCGGATTTAGGAGCAGAAAAGTTTTTTGATATAAAATGTCGGGCAGCCGGATTAAAACCTCAAGCAGTGGTTGTGGTTGCGTCTATTCGTGCTTTAAAACACCATGGGGGAGTTAGAAAAGACTTATTAGGTGAGGAAAATTTGGTTGCTCTGGAAAAAGGATTGCCTAACCTTTTAAGGCACATAAAAAATATAACTGAAGTTTTTGGCTTACCGGTTGTGGTAGCCGTCAATAAATTTCCTACAGATACTGAACGGGAGATAAATTTTGTCCTGGAAAAATGCAATGAGTTAGGTGTTAAAGCTATTCTCACGGAAGTTTGGGCTAAAGGAGTAGAAGGTGGGCTGGATTTAGCCCGGGAAGTTATTGGTTTGGCAGAAAAACCTAATGATTTTCGTTATTGTTATTCTTTAGAGGAAAGTATTCAAGAAAAAATAAA
>DGEF01000116.1:16592-20774 GCA_002385805.1 Peptococcaceae bacterium UBA3933 | reverse complement strand
CAGATGAATTTTTTTATTTCCTAATAAGGAAAAAGTCAGTAGTCATTTTGGCGTAGGTCTGGCTAATGTTAATAAAAGAATAAAGGCTTTTTACGGAGAAAATTATGGCCTGGAAATATCCAGCCAATTACAAAAAGGGACAACAGTAAAGCTTAGAGTACCCTGTTCCCAAGATCTAGAGGAGGAAAATGCTAATGATTACCGTCCTTTTAGCAGATGATGAGCCTCTAATTTGTGATGAGCTAAAGTTTTTACTTTCTCAAGAAAGAGACGTACGAATTTTGGAACAATGTTTTTCCGGAAATGAAGCCCTTGAAAAAATTTCTTCTCTTAAACCTGACCTGGTTTTCCTGGATATTAAAATGCCTGGTTTGTCGGGTTTAGAAGTAGCCAAAATAGTAAACGGTTTTCAACAACGCCCTTTTTTGGTCTTTGTAACAGCTTATAAGGATTATGCCTTAGAGGGCTATAAGGTTAATGCTATTGACTATCTCCTTAAACCTTTTGATGAAACGGAAATAAAAAATATTCTTGAAAAGGTAAGAAAACTTATAAAAGAGAAAGAAAACCATCACGAGATTAAAAATCATTTCCCGACAAAAATATGTGTAGAGAAAAACGGTAAACTTGAAGTATTGGACCCTCAGGAAATCATCATGGTTTATTCCAAGGATAGATTGGTCTATATCAAAACCTTAGATAATACTTACCTAACAAATTTGACTTTACAAGAGTTGGAGGAGCAACTCAAAGATCACAACTTCTTTCGCTGCCATCGCAAATACATAGTTAACCTGGATAAAATAAAACAAATAATACCCTGGTTTAACGGAACATATTTATTGTTACTGAAGGATAAAGAAAAAACAGAAATCAGTGTTAGTAGAACCTATGTGAAAGAACTTAAAGAGATATTTAAAGACTTATTCCTATCCAGTTCCAGTAAGTGAAAACCATTAGGGTAAAGAAGGCAGCACCTGCAATACTAAAGACAGCACCTGTCCTAATCAATTCAGTACTCTTCAATTCACCTGTACCCATAATAACCGCATTAGGCATATTAGACACAGGCAGCAGGTATTGATGCTGCATATTCATCCCCATAATTAAAGCAAATATCAAGGGATCTGCACCTATACTAATAGCATGGGCTAAAATAATAGGGGTCAAAGCAGTGGTTTTAGGTCCTCCCCCGGTAAAGAATACCTGCAATACTGTTACAATCCAGATTAAAATTATCAGCTGCATTTGGTTAGAAAAACCTATCAAAGGACTCAAAGTGTTTTCCGCTAACCAGTTGGCAGCACCGGAACTAACCATAGCTCCACCCATAGAAAGACCGGCACCGTACAAAATAAACACATTCCAAGGTACTTTTCCTTGGGCTTCTTTCCAGGTCATAGTGCCTAAACCGGGCCAAAGAATAAATATTACTGCCACCATGCCGACAACTGTTGAGTTAATTCCGTGAATAGAATCAGTTGCCCATAAAGCCAGAGTAAGTAAAAACACCAAAAGAATGTATTTTTCATCTCTGGATATTTGGCCCATCTTCTTTAATTCTTCCCGAACGTACTTTTGACTGTTATCAATTTGTTTAATTTCCGGCGGCCAGAGAAGTTGAATGAGGAAGACTGACAAAAATCCGCTAACCAGTGCTGGAGGTCCACCTACTCTAAACCATTCAGACCAGGAAATATTTTCACCGGTAGCCTGAGCAATCAAACCTACTGTTACTGGGTTAGCTGCATGGGCAGTCAAAACACCTATACTCATCAAAGTACCGCTAAAAGCAACGATAAAGAACAAGGCCTTGACAATATTACTTTTGCCTGTTTCCGCTTTAAAAGCTTTTGCTATCCCTAAAATGATAGGTAGCATTAACATGGTACGGGCAGTAATGGAAGGAACTAAAAAGGTCAAAATTGCCATTACCGTAGCAATTGCCCAATAAATCCTTTTGGCAGAGCCACCGGCTAGACTGATTAAATGTAAAGCAATCCGTTTGGATAAACCGGCTTTATCTAATCCGGCAGCCATAATAAAACCAACGACTAATAACCAAAGGCTGGTCTTACTGTATCCTATAAAAGCATCACCGGCAGAAGTTGCTTTTAAGGCAGCCAGTAAAAAAACAATGATAAGTCCGCTTACCGCATCGTTAAATGCTTCCGTAGCCCAAACGATAATAGCAAAAACAGCAACGGCTAACACTTTTTTCGCTTCTAAACTTAAAGAATCACTGGTAGGAACAAAGAACATAATACCTAATAATGCAACAATAGCCAGAATTCTACCGATAAGCTGCTTGCTTATAACGAAACTACCAGTTACAGAAAAAGACTTGCGTTGTTGAATTTCCGATTCTACTTTACCCATAAAATCCTCCTTTATAATTTTTTGTAGAAAATTTAATTTTTTTCTGATATTTAAAGAATATTAAAAATGCGATTTAAAGTAGACATATTTAAGACCAATGGCGTTTTTTTTAATACCAATTACTAATTATGAAAACGAAATACAAAATACAAAAAGCGACCTATAATAGGTCGCTTAAAACTATAGAGAACTCAGTTCTTTGTCAGTAAGTTTAGTAGGCTTCCAGTAATTTTGATTTTGTCTATCCAAAACCATTTTGTAGATTTTTTCCTGTCCATTGCTTTTAACCTTTAGATAGACTTTACAGAAATTAGCGGTTTCTATATTCGGTGCAAGATGAGGCAAACTATACCGCCAAAACTGAATCTGACCGATTTCCACTTCTTTTCCTTCCAGGATTCCGGAAAAAATCTTACCTTCCTGGGCATCCATTACATATTTTTCCACTAAATTTTTCACTTCTTCTCTTTGAGAAGAAAAAGGAAAAGTGCTAAACCCGGTCACATACCACTTACCGCCTTTTTTTATGAGTTCCAAAGCATGGTCCATTGATAAACCTCCACCGGTATCATTGTTAACTAAGAGGTGTAAAGAAACAGAGGCACGCTTTCCTTCAGAATCAATTTTAAAATCTTGCAACTCCATAAAAATCCGGTATAAATTCTTCCGATCATTTTTAACATTAGCCTGGGAGACTTCCATGTATCTAGTAGTAAGATCAAAATAAGCCCATTGTGGTGGGGATTCAGTATCTATAAAATATTTTTTTGCCTTATCCCAATCTTTACTCCCTGTAACTTCAAATTTATAATAGGTATCCATGGCTCCCCGCAGAGTTCTGAAAATCTCTTCCTGCTCCGAATCTTCATTTTCTATAGGTATTTTGCTGTCGATTTCATTGGTTTCGAAATTAACCTTTTCCCAACCGGGACCACCTACATAACCTGTTTTCCCGTCAGGTGATAAAGCGATACTACTGCCGGAAACCTCCAAGGATTTTATCTCTCTGCCTTTTTCATCTACTATATACAAGATAAACAGATTGTTTTCCGGGTCTTCTTTTTCAACTATATAGGCAATTTTCCCTCCGGCCACAAACTTAACATCAAAAATAAATTCTTTACTTAATGTTTTAATATTATTGGGTTTATTAATATCGGCTACATAGTAAAGACCAAAACCGCTTTCTCCTACCTGAACAAGAGACTTTTTATAAGCATCTCTAAACCTGCCTTCGTTTAAAACCTTAACGATATTGCCCATCTTATCTACAATTACGGTATTAATACTGTCACTGTCTTTCTTGTCTTTTTCACTGGCTACAAACCACTTAGTTCCATAGAAAAAATCATTATCCAGCTTGCCTTTAAAATATAAATCTTCTTTTGTTTCATAAGCCTCTACTTTTTTCCGCAGATTAACATAATAAATACTTCCATTGGTTAAATTAGGATGTTCGGAATACAACTTATTTTCATCATGAGGTGACCAAAAGAAAAAAGTCACTGAATCATTTTTTAATTCATCTTCTAAAACCAGGTCTTTTTTCACAGTGTCATAAATAGATAACCTTTTTCCACCGCCAAATGCAATTATGTTGCCGGCATTATTCCATCTAACCTGAGAAATAAAGGGGACATCCTCAATAATGACTTTTTCTTCTTTGGTCTCTAAATCTTTCATTAATACTCGAACATTAACATCAGGTTCACCTTTAATTACCGGTAAATGCTCCCGATTGTTTATAGCTTCCATTAAAAATAAATTTTTACCGTCAGGTGAAATGGCAAGAGGTATCTTTTC
>DGEF01000116.1:13380-16442 GCA_002385805.1 Peptococcaceae bacterium UBA3933 | reverse complement strand
TCCACATTCAATTTTTCCAAAATTGTATCTTCTGCACCTTTTTGGGAATTTTTCTCAGCAATATAAACTTGATTATCTTTTAATCCTTGTTGAATACACCCTGTTAATATTACTGAAAAAAGTATAAGGAAAAGGAGCGATTTTCTCATGATTATCTCCTTTCTCAATCAGCCCTCTTAATATAAACATAATAACATAATTAATCTAAGTGAAAAAGTGAAGCAGGTGAAAACTAAGCTATCTAAAATTCAGGTTAAGAATAAAAAAGGAACCTTCCCGGGGAAGATTCCTTTTTTATCCAACTATTAGTTTTGAGCTTCTTCTTCAGCAGCCTCTTCTTCAACTGTTTCTTCTTCGGCAGCTTCTTCTTCATTTACTTCTTCTTCAGTAGCTTCTTCAGCGTCTGTTTCTTCTACAACTTCTTCTTCAACAGCTGTTTCTTCTTCCTGAACTTGTTCTTCTGCTGGTGCCTGTTCTTGAGCAGGTTCATCAGATGAACAACCTACTAAAGCAAACATACCTAAAGCAAGACAAAGTACTAAGGCTAAAGCTTTTTTCATAAGACAATTCCTCCTTAAAATTTGATAAATTATCTATGTATTTATCTAGGGGGGATTTAGCGCTTCCCTAGCCTGTAAGTATGTTAACAAATACTTTTAGCTAATGTTTATCCTAATTGTAAAATAGTTGTAAAATCTTAAAAGGGCCTTATAAAAAAGGCCCTTTTGTGACTAGCAAAAATTTCACCCATGTGTAACAAAGTCCCTTGTTATCTCAAAAATAATTTTGACTTTAGTGCCTTTGCCTACTTGACTTTCGATAACCAACTCAGCACCGTGAACTTTAACAATTTGCTCACAAATTGCCAAGCCTAAGCCCAATCCTCCTTCTTTCCGGGAACGCGACTTGTCCACCCTGTAAAAGGGTTCTTTAACCTTTCTTACTTCCAATTCATCCATCCCTTTGCCCTGATCGGCAACGTAAATACAAGGTTTATTTTGTACTTGCTCCACCCCTAGAGTAATTACTGTACCAGGCCTACTGGCCTTAATTGCATTATCTACCAGGTTTATAATTGCTCCTTTCAGCAGATCCTTTTCTAGGGGCAGTTCCAAATCTTCCCCGATTACCTGTAACTGTATTCCTTTTTCCTGTGCTTTAACGTTCAAAAGACCTTTGACTTCATTTAATAAAGGCAAAACCGGCTGCTTTTTTAATTTAAAAGCTTTCTCCCTTAATAAAATTACATCCATCAAAGTGTTTGCCAGTTTTAACATTCGATTACCTTCAGAATAAATATAGTTTAGGCTTTTGGTAAATAACTCCCGATCATAATCTACTTTTCTCAATAAATCCGCATAACCAATAATACTGGTTAAAGGTGTCCGTAATTCATGGGTTAGATTATCAATAAATCTTTGCTGGCGTAAACTCTCATTTTCTAACATGTTTATTCTCTGTTCCACTTCATCAGCCATAATATTAAACTGCTCCGCCAAAAACCCGATTTCATCTTTTCCTGTTACTTTTACCCGGTCTTTATAGTTTCCCGAAGCAATATTTTGAGCAGCGGAACTTAATTCTTCAATTGGCCTGATAACCAATTTGCTTAAAGCCCAGGAAATTAGGGCAACAAACAAAAGGCCAATTATACCTGTTTTGAGAAAAAAGAGATACTGTTCTGTTCTCTGCCGATCGATATGAGTGATATCCTTGATAAAAGAAAGAATAAGTTTTTCGTCTTCAACCTGTAAAACATCGGCGATAAACAGAAAACGCTGCTCCCCGTCTCTACGCAAAATAAAGTTTCTTTGTCCTTGTAAAGCTATTTCCAATTCATTCCGGGGAAGAAACCAGGCTTTCGTTGAGTTGGTAGCTAATAAATTCATATTCTCGTCAAATACTTCTAAGTAATTGTTCTCCGTATTAAACATATCCACTAAATTGGAACTGTAGTTTTCTATATGAATTTTTTCCTGGGCAAACCGTTTACTATTTAAAAGGTATAAAGTTAATGTGGAATGGAGATTAACCTCTTCTTCTAAGCTTCTTTCAACTTCCGCATATAATAGCCGGTTATAGGTATTTTCCGTTACCACAATACCGGTAATGGTTAAGGAAATCACATATACCCCTAAACAAAGGAAAAATATCCGCCAGCTAAATTTCATCATTAATCCTCCAGTCGATAACCCACCTTATAAACTGTTTTAATTTTATCCGTGTTTAACTTTTTCCTCAATCTTTTAATATGCACGTCCACCGTACGGGTATTGCCTTCGTATTCATAATCCCAGACTAACTGTAAAAGCTTCTCCCGGGACATGACCATTCCTTTGTTTTCGGCTAATAAGCGCAGTAATTCAAACTCTTTAAAAGTAAGTTCCACTTCCTGACCGTCTTTAAATACCTTGTGCTGGTCCAAAAGTATCTGTATATTATCAAACCGTATTTCCCGGATTTTTTTATCACTTCTACGCAAGACTGCTTTAATCCTGGCGATTAATTCCATAGCCTCAAAAGGTTTAGTAACATAATCATCTGCCCCTAAGCCCAACCCCTTTACCTTGTCTTTAAGACCATCTTTGGCTGTGAGAATTATTACCGGAATATTTTTCTCGGTAATACTGGGCAAAAGCTCGTAACCATCCAGTTGGGGCAGCATTATATCCAAAAGAATCAGATCAATTTTTTCGTTATTAATTAGTTCCAGACCTTCCTTACCGTCACAGGCCTCCAGTGTTTCAAAACCGGCTAAGGTAAGGTTAAGCTTTATTAACTCACGAATAGGTTCCTCATCTTCAATAATTAATATTTTTTTCATAATAACTCACTCCAAAATATACCTAATAGTTAATCTATTCTAGCAATACTATACATAATTTCCGGACTAATTACAAAATTGATTTTGAAATTGGCTAACTAATCTAGAAATAAATACCGTTTATAAAAAAACCGAAAACATTCTCTTGACAGTTGTTATTAAACAGTGTTAAATATATTCAAGTGTATTAAAATAATCTTATCAAGCAAAAATTTCTAATCATAAAGGAGTAATTTGC
>DGEF01000116.1:0-13091 GCA_002385805.1 Peptococcaceae bacterium UBA3933 | reverse complement strand
GGAGCAGGTAATTTAATTTTTCCACCTATGTTAGGTTTACAAAGTGGT
The DNA here is from genome assembly GCA_002385805.1 of Peptococcaceae bacterium UBA3933. Lineage (GTDB taxonomy): Bacteria > Bacillota > Peptococcia > Peptococcales > BICA1-8 > UBA3933. The sequence goes on along the minus strand of DGEF01000116.1, from coordinate 13,043 downwards.
GTAGAACTACCTTGGGCATTATTAGGTTTTATTGTTACCGGTGTGGGGCTTCCTCTTTTGGGAGTTACCGCTGTGGCAAAAGCCGGAGGAGATCTGGAATTTTTGGCTAATCGGGTACACCCGTTGTTTAGTAAAATCATCACAACTTTAGCTGTTCTTTGTATAGGTCCTTTATTGGCCATTCCCCGTACTGCAGCCACTACCTTCGAAGTAAGTATTGCTCCTTTTTTAAATGCAGGTAGCTCTATTTCAACTCAAATGGCTTTATTTTTAACTACTCTTATCTTTTTTGCTGTCACATTATTCTTTGTATTACGACCTACAGAAATATTAGGAAATGTTGGTAAAATACTTACACCTCTATTGCTACTATTCTTAGGAATAATTATATTTAAAGGGGTAACCAACCCCTTAGTTGATTTTGGCAAAAGCACCTATTCCAGTCCTTTTTCACAAGGATTTTTGGAAGGTTATAATACTATGGATGCTATAGCATCAGTAATTTTCGGCATGGTTATTGTTAAAGGCATCAAAGCCAAAGGAGTAACGGATAACAACCACATTGCCAAAATTACTACCATAGCAGGTATTATTGCTGCCGTGGGTCTTGCTGTAATCTATTCCGGTTTGGCTTACATTGGGGCGACTACAGGTACTACTTTCAATGGAGATAATCATGGACAAATGTTGTCTTTCCTGAGTGAAGCTTTATTAGGTGCTCCGGGAAAAATTATTATTGCAATCGTAATGGCATTAGCTTGTCTGACCACTGCCATTGGACTTGTGGCCAGCTCCGGAGAATATTTTAGCCGTTTATCTAATAATCGCCTTAGTTATAACACTGTGGCTATAATTACCACTTTAGTAAGTATCCTTTTAGCCAATATGGGACTTGCCAATATATTAAAAATTTCCGTACCTATATTGGTGGTTATTTACCCCATAATTATTGTGTTGGTTATTTTGGCTCTATTCCATAATTTATTTAAAGGTAAAAAAGCTGTCTACGTTTATGCCATTACCGGAACTATTTTGGTGCTGGCAGCCGATATGATTTATTCTCTAGGGATGGCTTTAGGCATTAATCTAAAATTAATTAAAAATTTACTTGGTATGCTACCTTTTCAACAACAGGGTTTAGGGTGGATTCTGCCGGCATTAGCTGCAGCGATTTTAGCTATATTCACTTCATCAGCTAAAACAAAAGAACGACATTTATAAATTTCAAACACGGATGAACACTAATTAACAATAATTAACCACGGATTAACACAAAGTGAGGATGGCCAACTACCATCCTCTTTGTTTTTATTTAAATAGCTCTGTAGAGAGATACCTTTCTCCTGTATCTGGTAAGACTACCACGATCCGTTTGCCTCTATTTTCAGGTCGTTTCGCTAATTCCAGAGCGACATACGCAGCTGCACCGGAAGAAATACCAACCAGAATGCCTTCTTTTCTAGCTAAATCCCGGGCTGTTTGAAAAGCATCCTCTGCAGAAACCTGGATTACCTCCTCAAAAACTGTTACATCTAACACTTTTGGTACAAAACCTGCCCCTATTCCCTGCAATTTATGGCTTCCAGGTTTTCCACCACTTAAAACCGGTGAAGCATCGGGTTCTACAGCTACTATTTTTACCTGAGGTATTCTTTCCTTCAATATTTTACCGACCCCTGTGATAGTTCCGCCTGTCCCTACTCCTGCCACAAAAATATCCAGTTTACCGTCGGTATCCTGTAAAATTTCTAAAGCTGTAGTTTTTTCATGTATTTCTGGGTTATGTTCATTCTCAAACTGTTGGGGTATAAAAGAATTAGGATTACTCTTCGCTAACTCCAGAGCTTTCTCAATAGCACCTTTCATACCTTTTTCCCCGGGTGTTAAAACCAATTCAGCCCCGTAGGCTTTTAATAAATTACGCCTTTCTACACTCATGGTCTCCGGCATAGTCAAAATCAGTTTATACCCTTTGGCAGCAGCAACCATAGCCAAGCCTACTCCCGTATTACCGCTGGTAGGTTCAATTATTAAGGTGCCTTCCTTGATTTTTCCTTCTTTTTCTGCAGCCTCAATCATATTAAGGGCTATTCTATCTTTAATACTGCCTCCCGGGTTAAAATACTCAACTTTTGCCAGAACTTCAGCATCGATACCCTTGGTAAGCTTATTTAATTTAACCAGAGGTGTTTTACCAATTAATTGAGTAATGTTTTCATAAATCAATTCAATTCCTCCTTTATTCAAGTACATCTAATTCTATTCGCCTCAGGTATTTGTCTTATCTGTTACCTGTTTTTTCTTAAACCGTTCTCCTGTATTCAGGTATAGAACTCCACCCACAATTACTAAGGTGAACAAAATCCAGGACAAATTAGGAGCAGTATTATACCCTGCAATCAAACCACTTACCTTAAAAATCCTGATTATTAATCCGATTAATAGTGCTATCAAACCACCTAAAATATTCGCAATCCACATAGATACTCCTCCGGCAAAAATATAACTTAATGCGCTACTGGATTATTCTTGGAGGATTTCCTTAATATTATCTTTTTCATTAAGTAATAATATGTGCTTTGATAAACTTTTAAATAAATAATATTATATCATATCCGCATTGACAACCGCCTGCTTTTCACTCTCAACTTACTTTCTTCCGGCTTAATTTCCAGCTAAAAGGCAGTAAAATCTAATCTAAATCTCAACCTTAACCTCAGCCCTAACCTTTAGCTATGACCCTTCTCAAGTTACTAACATATTATAAATTATCAATACTTTTATAAATATTAGTTACTTTTGAGGAGGAGTCAGTTTATGTTGATTCAGGAGGTTAATTGGCTGCGTTCCCATGCCAAAAAGCTATGCCCCTTTTTGAAACGAACCATTCTCGATCAATGGTACCGGCCTCACCGCAGAATTCCCTGTTTTATCCATAGGCCTTTTAAGTACTTTTATCAAAGATGGAGAAAAATACCTGTTATTGTGCAATTTGAACCAACCCGGGATTGTGAATCAGCCAAAGATATAGCCCAAACAGTCGGTTGTCCTGTGGAAAGAGAATTAAAATTAATTAACGCCTTTTCGACCAGAGTTAATATTAAAAATTTGCAATTGTTACTACAAGATAAAAATGTAAAAAAAGTTTGGTATGACCGAGAAGTTAGAGCTGTCCTGGATACTGCTTCCACTACCGTACAAGCCAAAACAGCCTGGCCGGAAGGTATTACCGGAAAAGGCATTGGCGTAGCAGTATTAGATACCGGAATTTATAATCATCCTGATTTAGCAGGAAGGATTGTCGCTTTTAAAGACTTTATTAAAAATGAAACATCGCCCTACGATGATAACGGCCATGGTACACATGTAGCCGGTGATATTGCTTCTAACGGCAGCCAGTCTGATTCCCGTTATCGGGCACCTGCTTCGGAAGCTAATATCATCGGGGTAAAAGTATTGGACAAAATGGGCAGTGGCTCTATTTCCAACGTGATTGATGGTGTTCAATGGTCCATAGAAAACAGTAAAAAATATAATATTCGCATCCTTAATTTATCTTTAGGCAGTGAAGCTGCCGAATCCTACCAAGATGACCCTTTATGTCTGGCCCTGGAAAAAGCCTGGAATAATGGGCTGGTAGTTTGTGCAGCTGCAGGTAATGATGGCCCTGATACTAAAACTATCAATTCCCCCGGCATTCACCCTAAAATTATAACAGTAGGAGCAGTAAACGACCGAAATAATAATATGCAAATTGCCGACTTTTCCAGTAGAGGTCCTACTGTTGACGGATTAAGAAAACCCGATGTTCTAGCTCCCGGGGTTAATATTGTATCCCTACGTGCCCCCGGTTCCACCACGGACAACAGTAACAAACATTCCCGGGTAGATGCTCACTATACTTCACTTTCCGGAACAAGCATGGCTACCCCTATTTGTGCAGGAGTAATAGCCCAGATGCTCCAGGTTAATCCTAATCTTAAACCTGATCAAGTTAAAAATATTCTCATGAGCACTGCCCGCAAACTTCCAAATGTAGACCAAAATGTTCAAGGTGAAGGTGTTATTGATGCTGGCAAGGCTATCAATAGAGTAAAATAATCAATCCACATAAAAATAGGGGCAGGATTTAATCCTACCCCTAATTTTTTTATTGCCACCCAGCATTCTATTTTAAAGCAGGCATCGGCCCCAGAACACCCAGCATTACTAAAGGTTCGGAACTTATATTTTTGTAATAATGGGCTTCTCCACCCGGAATGTGAATAGCCATGCCGGCCTGTATCTCCATTGGCTCATTTTCATTTTCATCAACTATTAATACTCCCTTTCCCGCTAAAATATAATTGACCTGTTCCCAATCATGTTTATGATTCCGGGTCATGCCACCTGGATGAACAGTCACAAAATTAGTTCTTAAAAGTCGACCTTGGTCCTGAGGGATAAGGGTTTGATATTCTAAACCTTCCGCACCAGAATCACTTACTAACTCTTTTTTAACATTATTCTTATCAACTATTGTAGCCACTCTTATCCTCCTTCGCAAAACAATTTATATAATATTATTCCGTAGCCAAAAAAAATTTCCTTTAATCTTCGTTTATCCCATATTTTTATATTATAATGTTTAATAAAAATTTAAATGGAAGTGTCTAAATGAATAATCATAAAAATGACCTGTTGAAAATTATAGCCATAATCTCTATGACCCTCGACCATATTGGTTGGCTTTTTTTCCCGGACATAATTATTTTTAGAGTAGCTGGGAGACTTGCTTTTCCCATTTTTGCCTACCAGATTGCCCTAGGTTATGAGAAGACAAAAAATGTCTATCAATATATGCTACGGCTTTTTATTTTTGGCCTTATATCCCAAATTCCTTATTCTTTATTAACAGAAGGATTAAACATATTTTTCACATTACTTATAGGGTTAGTAATGATTTATTTAAAAGACAAAACAAATATATTCATTGGCTTACTCCCATTAGTTTTCGACTATTTTTTCGAATTAGAATATGGAATTTATGGTCTATTAATGATTTATTGCTTTTCAATATTTAAGGATAATAAAGCTAACGCTATCCTCTCTATAATTTCTCTAACCCTTGTCTTTAGCAGCCTTTATTACCATAATCTTGTACAAGCTCTGGCTATTTTTGCTCTGCCTATGATTTTTTACGAATTTAAAACAAGGATCACTTTAAATAAATATGTATTTTATCTTTATTATCCTTTACATTTGCTATTATTGAAATATATCTTATCTGCCTAATAAAATTTGCCCCACCTTTATTGACCGAAATAATCTTTCTGTAGCCTCTAAGGTTAAATCATAGGCTTTAGCAAGACTATCTTCCAGTGTCATTGGTCCGTTAACTATGGTCATAATTGAGTTTATACCACGCTCGTATAAGCTTTCAGCCCCGGGGCCAATTGAACCTACAATAGCGATCACCGGTTTATCGAATTTAGCGGCTCTTTTTGCTATACCATAGGGAACCTTACCATGTAAAGATTGAGCATCAATCCTGCCTTCTCCTGTAATCACTAAATCTACGTTACTAGCCATTTCTTCAAAGCCCACTACATCTAAAATTGCCTCCACCCCTGATTTTAGTTTCGCACCCAGAAAAGCCATGAGTCCTGCGCCCAAGCCTCCGGCAGCTCCCGCACCGGGAACCTCAGCCACCTCTATTCCTAACTGTTCTTTGATGATTTGAGCAAAGTGGGCTAAATTACTATCCAATATTTTAACCATTTCAGGGGTGGCCCCTTTTTGGGGACCAAACACATAAGAAGCTCCCTTTAGTCCACAAAGGGGATTATCCACATCACACATAACAGTTATTTTAACCGAAGAGAGCCTTGGATCTACATTCGACATGTCTATTTTTTTCAATTTGGACAAAGCCCCTCCACCCCAGGACAATTCCTGACCTTTCTCATCAAGGAACTTCACTCCCAAAGCCTGAGCCATTCCTGCTCCTCCGTCATTGGTAGCACTGCCACCAATACCGATTAAAATCTCTTTAGCTCCTAAGTCAAGGGCTTTTTTAATCAGCTCACCTGTTCCATAAGTAGTTGTCAAAAGAGGATTTCTTTTTTCCACAGGTACTAAAGGCAAACCGGACGCAGCCGCCATCTCTATAACCGCAGTACCATCAGGTAATAACCCTATAGGTGCTTCCACTTGTTCACCAAGAGGAGAATTAACAGTAGTATAGATTTTCTTTCCTTGAGTAGCCTTAACTATGGCCTCTACTGTTCCTTCTCCCCCGTCAGCCATAGGAATAACTCTGGTTTCTGCATTAGGGTAGACTCTTTTGATGCCTTGACTAATGGCTTCTCCCGCCTGCTGACTACTGAGACTTCCTTTAAAAGAATCAACCGCTATCAGAACCTTCATAATTATCGTACTCCTTTTTTAAAAAATAAAAAAATCCTCAATTTTTTAAAAGAATTATTCTTTATAAGGTGGGATTTTCCTTTATATTAGCTATTATTTATAATTTCCACTTCCGCGTCAAAGGTACTGGATTAATTAGTAGAAAATTCAAAACCTAACTCTCTAGTATAAGGTACATCGAGCACTAAAACTTCTCCTACTTTACTTAATTTTTCCTTTACAGCTCGGTTACGGCTAACACGAACACCTCTATTTTTTAATAGTTCATGAACTTCCATTTTTTCATCATATAATGAAGAAGGAATAACTATAAAAGAAGGTACTATTTCTTCCCTAACTCTAAAAGAACCTTGACTTTCTTCTTTACTAGGGTCACCAAACCTTTCTATTGGTTTTTTTCCAAAAACTATATCTTCTTTAATAGCTTGTAACATAGCTGTATCTATCAACCTAGGTCTTTGGGAATATAACTGATTAACCCATTTCTTTGAACATTTACCAGTCAGTAAATTTCCTTCACCGCTTCCCAATATGGACCAACTTTCACTTAAAATATTATCTTCTGGATCAAAGCCATAAGGAAGTAATTCGTGGCTTTTCTCCCAATTAACAGGGAAAATATAGAAATTATAACAAAAATCATTAGGAAGACTGCCGCTTTTACAGGTAGAACATGTGCAATACGAAACAGTAAAATATTTACCTTTACGATGTAGTCGGCCTGCTCTTTGAACAAGAGAATCAACAGGTGCAATTTCGCTATACATAACATGCGAAGAAATATCTAGACTTAACTCACAAATTTGCGTAGTTACTAAAATGACTTGGTCGTTATTATGAAAACCTAATTGTTCTATTAATTGAACTTCTGCATTAGTCCGTTCGAAAGAATTTTTAAATAAAATTTTAATAATTTTCTCTTTAACCTCTCTATCCTCCCTAGTAAACTGGGAATGATAACAAATAATGTTAATATTTTTATAAATTTCACTAATCGTACGTGCCACTCTCTTAGCTCGCTCCACCTGGTTAACCACTACCATTTGCCTTAAGCTTAAATTTTCCTCTATCAATTTAAGCAAATCAGGATTAATTTCTTCTCCATTCAATATTGGCTTGCCCATTTTTTGTATCCGGCAAGGTGCATCTTCTGAATGATTAAAATCAATTGATACATAACCGGTTTCACCTAAACCAACTTGTTCTTTTAAAGCCTCCTGAAGGGAAACGGGCAAAGTAGCACTCATTATAATATGGGGAATTCCTAATTTTCGTAATAACTGGATACATTGACCAATCTTTGCCAATAAGTTTTTATCATAGTAATGTATTTCATCAAAAATAACTACTGAAGTTTGCAAGTGCCCAAATGCTCTATCCGCATAACGATAACAATGCAAGAGAGAATAAAGCAAATGATCAATAGTAGAAATATTTAATGGTTTTGCATACCAGCTATTTATCCGTTTTTCAATAACAGTATAGTCTTCATCTTCAGCATCATCTTGTTTAATTAACAAACTTTCTACTTCTGAATGAAAAATACCAACATCTTCTGGAGAAAAATTATATTTTTCACTATTAATAAAATCCCAGTACATGGAGTTAGTTGTAAACTTTGTAGGTAACGTAAAAATAATCTTATCTACTTTACCTTGTTTAAATAATTCATACCCCGCCCATAATGCAGCACCTGTTTTTCCAGTACCGCAACCTGCTTGAACAAGAAAATTTTCTTCTCCTGCTGCCACTTTTTCCACTGTTTTTTGTTGAAGAATATTAGGATTAATACCTACAGGTGACTTTATAAAACCATCCCAAATATTCTTTAAGGATCTAGTACTATTTTTTTCTCTACTCGCCTCATGGTCAACGTAGGTAAGTACAGCTAATAAAAAAGTATACAAGCTTTTAAATTTAATAAATTCTTTTTCTACAATTTTATGTACAAATTTCTTTAACATTTGTACCTTTTGTACTGCTTTAAAACCAATAACTTTACTTGGTATATTGCCGTCAAATTCCATGCGTGAAGCTAAAAATTTTGTCAATTCCTGATTATACACTCCTATTGTTCCTAATGAATTAAAACTGTCATTTTGATAACTATTATTATGTAACATCTGATGATGAGCCAAAATAGCTAAACTAGAGGCCAAGAAATATTTATCTCTTGGCCAATTTTTCGCTTCACCAAATATATAAAAAGAAAACAAAGCATGTGTAATTTTACCCTTTTTGTCAGGGTCACGAATATATTTCTGCCAAAGATGTGTTCCTTTGCCTAAATCATGAGCAACAATAGTTTCTCTTGTTAAAATAACTAAGCCTTCCTCATCTAATCCTAGTTTAGAGGCCAATCTAGCATATATGGGCTTTCTTTCTAAGGCCAAATCCCTCCATAAAGCCAGGCATTTATCAGTGTGTTCTTCCAAAGATTCTCCATTATCTTTAGCCCATAACTCAATACAGGTCACATAACCACCCTCATTTCTCCCAACTGGTAAGCCTCTACAGGTGTATCTAATATTATTTCCTCAGCGATATAATAGCCTTGATAGTTAACACCACTCCAAACTCTCTTTTTACCCAGTTCTTCGGCTAAAAAACCTACGGGTAGATGGACTAATTCTACTTTATTTATTGGACGACCCATTTCCTGGGGCAAAATACTGTTAACTTTTAAAGTGGAAACCTTTTGAACAGGAAATACTTTTACATCCTTAATTTCCACAATATCATCAGATTCACCAAGATATAATGGAAAAAAAGGTTCCACTAAAGCCTTAGCAATATTTTCGATAAGAATTTTCTCTCCTTTTACAAATATTTGATAAACCGGTTGCAACAACTTATGACGCATGAGCAATGTACGCATATTTTTATCCCGTCTATCCCATTTAATTATTCTTGAATAAGCGTCAATTCTATCTCCCGAGTCAACTATGGCTATCCCAATTTTAAGGTTTTCAAATTCCAGATAATTATCACTAGGCCATCCCATGGCACAGGCAATCATACCGTATACAGTGGTAATCGGAGGTACAGGATAAGTAGGATGATAATTTACTGCTGTCGGCATGCGAAAAGAACACCAGAAGGGCACTTCTAATGTAGCCTTTACAATGGCATCCATACACCAACACCTAACTTCCTAACAAATTTTTGGTTTCCTCTATTACCTGCAATACCCTAAATACATCAACCCCATATTTATTCAAAACAACTTTTACTTCCTCTTCGTTACCAATTATACCAGGAGTAAGTCCAAATAAAATTTTATTGCCCATATCCTTATGTTCGGCCACTGCATATTCCAACAAATCCAATTTAACACAACCTTTTTCATTTAGTTCTAGACTTTTTAAACCTCTTTGATTATATGTATCTTGAACAAAAACTATAATTATATCCGGAGCTAAAGATGTGGCCGCCCTAGCCTGCTTAGCAAACCCTGCTAGGTTATAAATCGCATCGAGTAAGGCTGAAATTCTAGTTATCCTTTCCCCTTCACCAATATCAACTACAGTTTCCCAGCCTATAACTCGTTCTTCTTTTCCTTTACCCTCCATTTTAGGTATTTTAACTTTACCCACATTTTCTACATCTATAACCAGCCCAAATCTATAAATATTCTCTGTCATCTGGACATGGGCGATCCGCTGGTCTTTACTTTTTTTATCCTCCTTTGCAATTACACTATGCCTAGTCAACAAGTCACTAACTATATCAGTATTTAATTGTCCTAGACCTGGGGTTACTTTTAACGGCGACCATCTCCTTTCACCGCCTTCCCCTTCTTTTGTTGCCAGAAACCCTCGTAAATCACAGCCCCAGCAATTAGCTACATCTCCACAAGGTCTTTCCGGTGTACAAATAAACTTATCCGGATATGTTCTGGCCATAGTATCGAAAATAGCTGTTCTCGTAGCTTGTCCGGAAATATAAGGTTTTTGTCCATAATTATACGTTTTTAATTCAGTTAAATTACCGCTTCCCTGCCCGGAATTCAAATTGCTAAGGTCGGCTTTAGCTAACCAAACAATCGATATACATTTCATCAATTTTCATCCTCCTTTTCATTTTTCTTCTCCTGCCTACTATTCCTTAGAGCATTTAATGACGCAAAAATAATGAGAGTATCTTTTATTTCCGAAAAATTTTCTTTAGTTAATTCATTTAAAAATCTTTCCACCCTGATATCCTTCGGGATGAAAATATTGATATCCGAATCTTTATTAGTTTGTTGTATCTTATTCATCTTAAAAAACACTTGGCTCAATACTTTTCGTAAAGCATCAGCGTTATGTGCATTATATAAATTTGTAAAAAGTCCAATATCATCTTTTAAAACACTACCCATACAGTTAGCTATAGTTTTTATGTCTTCAATAGTCTCCTGTTTTAACAAACAATCCACCTCCCCAATAGCATTAATTACAAATGTTTCCAAAAATGATATGCTTTTAAAATATAATTCACCTTGATTGCGGTAGTGATAAAAAAGAGCCTTTGCTACTAAACTCCAATTCTTCAAAACAATTCCCTGTGCTAAATCATCCAGATTTCGATCAGTAGTCGGCCACAGATTAAGAAAAGTTTCTACCAAATCACCTTTCTTATCCTTTTCCTTTCCATATTCACTTTTACTTACTAAATCAAATAGCCTATGAGGGATATCTATAGTTGAAAATGCATTAAAAATAACATTTTTACCCTTTTTATAACGAATAATGTGCCAGCGATGTAAATACGGGTTTAACTCATCATCCCAAGTAATTTCATCTGTAAACTCATTTTTATCAGCAGAATATTTATATTTAATATTTTGGTACAAAGTAATTAGCACAGGATATAAGCTGCGATGTCTTAGCCCATGGATATTGGTAACCATACTATAGCTATTAGCGTCTTCCAAATTAATCAACTTGGAAAAATTATCATATATCTTATCTAAAACTATTAAATTTGTTATCTCGGGCAAAATTAGATTAGTACAATCACTAATAAAATATGGTAAATTAGCAGTGTAAGAAGCAAGAGAATTTAGAAAATTACAAGTTGGACACATATCCATAGTGTCTACCGAGTTAGCGTGTCCCCTTACTTTGTTATTATGATGTTGATTATAAAACGGGTTTTTGTTCTGCCGCATGGCTACCCCTAATTTTTTGGGATAAGCCAAACCACAGACAGGACAATAGGCCTTTCCTTTGTCCATGGTAGAAGTAGAGATATGTTCACAAAAGTTATTAACCAAATTATCTAACTCTGTCTTAGCTTTTTCCCAATCCGGAACAATCCCTATATAATTTCTTTTCAGAGTAACCCCTGCCGTTTTGCCGTTAGGTTTTAGACCGGTCTTTTCTTGTATAATTGCTATATCTTCTTCCCTTAGAGTAAAGACAAATCGGGGATCATGAAAACCGGCATGGTCTTTTGGCCTTTCAATTTCTAATGCTTTCATGGCACTATCTCTTAAAACAATTTGATTTAACAAATCTTGCAAATAATTTTTTATTCCTTCAACAATAATTTGAGAAAGATTACTTTTATCAATAAATTCAATTGATAAACTATAAGAATTCAGCTCTGGTGCGGCAATAACTTGACTACAGGTAAAACTCAATGTTTTAAACATCTTGTACGCACTAATAATTCCCCAATCCCTCCAGGGGTCACCAACACTATTTATAGTAACCCTCATTACGTTTCACCTCCCTTCTCCATTTATATACTTAACTTGTCCTAACGACATACTCGTTTTGTAGCCAATACCTGCAATCTCTGCATAATAGGCTAAAGTCTTTAGTATCTTTTTCTGAAAATCAGGCATTCGCTTGTCTAACTCATAAGTACAACTCCCAATACAACCAATAATTTTAAATTGACCAAAATCCACAAGCTCCGTCCGTAAATTATATTTTTTTACTAGGATATTAGCGTACACCAAATCATCAGCGAATAGCACAGGACTAAATTTATTCCATTTTCTTAATAAACCACCCCAAACCAATTTAGGTTGAGGGAATACTTCTTGAGTTCCTTGCTGGCGAAAACTAGTAGGTGAACAAAATTCAAGGGTAATACTATTACTACCCGTAAATGACCTTTCCAGAAGATCAAAGTAACTGAGAGGATTAATGAATTCTGTGTTAATCTCTTCAATCTTAAAAACGGCGTCTCGTAGTTGAACCTTATCACCCTTTATTTTAGAGAAAACCTGATTTAAAGACTCAGTAATTTCCGGATTTAGGCCTGCTATAGAAAAATTGTAGCTATTATCTTCTCTGAACAATGTTTTTCCTTTTTCTTTTTCTCCACCCTGAAATGGTCCAATAGTAAAAGGTTTTTCAACGCTATTATGTAACCGAGTACTTAACTCGATATTATTTCTAGCAAGTAAATTAAATAACCAGCCATGGAGCTCACTTCCACCATAACCCTTAACATTCCCTTTTTGAATACATTTAAGATTTATCAGCCACTTTTGTAGCATTTTGCTTCCTCACTCCCTTAGGGAATTAGTGATTGTTGTAGTAATACATAATCATTTTCATATTTTAATTCTCCAAGAAGAATTAGCTCCTGTATAATCATTTTTTATTATTAGCTTCTATGAATATGATTATGTA
>DGEF01000125.1:40658-44186 GCA_002385805.1 Peptococcaceae bacterium UBA3933 | reverse complement strand
TTGTTACTGCCTTTGCAGTACAATTCCTGGAGAAAAACAAAAAAAGCTGGATAAATTAGAAAGGATGTTTCTATGAAATCGAAATTAACGGGAAATGTTGTTTTGGGTTTTATTTTTTGTATGGTTCTTTTGCTACCTGGCATTTCCTATGCTCATGGTATGCTATTAATACTGGAGGAACCGGGTGTCCTGAGAGTTGAATATGATGGCGGCGGTTTTTCACCGCGAACAGAAGTAACTATCTATGATAAGGAAGGTAATGAGCTGGGTAAGGGATTGGTAGATGAAGAGGGTAAGTACTATTTTGACCCTAGTCTAAACGTTCATCGTGCTGTGGCCGATGATGGGATGGGACACAGAGCGGAATACAAAGAAGGTGTCCAAGAAAAATCCTTACCCAAGATTCCTGTAATAATAGGAGTCTTTGCTGTCATAGCCGTTATTACAATCATATTTAATAAAAGAGCAAACCAAAAGCAACAGCAGCAATAAAAACTTTAAAATATAAACCTTAGGATTACAGATAAAAGATGAATCACTAAAAAGTAGTGGTTCATCTTTTATTATTTCAACTGCGCTAAGATTATTTAGCCGATTCTCCGTATAGCCGCTTAAGTAAAATGTTTTCATTTATTATAGTGCCCTTTAGTAGCGGGAAAATTTTTAGAAAAAAATGTTTTTTAAAGAGGGAAAAGGGAGCTTAGCCAGGAATAATTAATCACAGTTATATTTTTATCGGTGAGTGTTAAAAATGCCCGAGAACATAAATTAATTCATTCAAATTTTCATGATTTTAATTTACTTATATGTCATTAGAATTTGGAGGATACCACAGAAGCCGATTATCTTGAACAGATATCAAGTGGCATAAATATTCATACCAATTATTTATACTTTAACTTTACTAACTTTCTTTCTTTAGTCTCTATTTTAAATATCGTTGCTTTAGGTTCTGCTTTTTTCAATTTACCTAAGTCAAGATAATCACAACTTAACTTTTATATAAAATTTAAAATTATGGAGTGATGAGGATGTTTAGAGAAATGCGCAGGAAAGACAGAGAACTGGGAAAAGAGGAAATTTTTGAAATCTTAAAAAAGGGTGAATATGGTATATTCTCAACCATAAGCCAGAATGGATACCCATATGGTTTGCCGGTAAATTATGTTTACACTAATGGCTCTATATATTTTCATTGTGCCGTAGAAGGGCATAAATTAGATAATATAAAGAATAATGATAAAGTATCTTTTTGTGTCGTCGGCCCAACTCAAATTTTACCTGATAAATTTAGTACAAAATATGAGAGCGTAATTGTGTTTGGGAGAGCAATTGAAGTTTCCGGTGATGAAAAAAATAGGGCTCTTTTGGAATTAATAAATAAGTATTCTCCGGATTATATAGAACAAGGAAAAGAATACATTCAAAAGAAAAATAAAGATTCTAAAGTAATCAAAATAAAGACTGAGCATATTACCGGCAAAGGAAGAAGATAAAAAACAAAGGGGAAGGTACTTTTTGTGAAATTATTTAATAGAATAAGGTGAATTTATGAAAAAGAATGTATTTTCTATGGTGTTGTGTTTATTAATTATGTTAATAAGCATGCCAGCGCCGGTTTATGCGGATATAGGTCCCAAGCCTTCAGTTGTTATTGATTTTGCAGGACTTGCTACTGAAAAATATTATGTGACTTTACTATCTGAAATGGCTTCTACCGGCCCTTACAGTGCTCTAGGTGTTCATCCAAATAACCAAAGATACCATGAAGGTGACGAGGAGTATGAAATTTGGGAAAAGTTTTTATCCTATAAGGATAAAGACGGGTATTATTTTTTGCAATATTTTAGTGATTGCACTGAAAACTCCCGGTTCACCTGGGGGTACTACCCCCCTCACAAGTTTAAAATCCTACTTTATTTTCCGGAATATGATAAATTTGTTGTCAGTGAAGAAGTATATGAACGATATGCTTTTCACAGTTACTATAAAGTAGATGCCACTGACTTAGCAATTCAATCAGTTACACAGGTTGCGAATATAAAAGCAGTGAAAAATTATGATTATACATGGGAATTAATTTCCCTTTTGGCCAGAATTTTGGCCACCATAACAATTGAAGTTTTAATTGCCTTACTTTTCGGATTTAGGGCCAAAAAACAACTTTATATTATAGGGATTACAAATATTGTTACCCAGTCAATCCTTAACGTTTTACTAAATATCACCAATTATTATCATGGCAGTTTGATGTTTGTATTTAATTATCTCTGGATGGAAGCACTGGTAATTTTCATAGAATTAAAGGTATATTCTGTTTTCCTGCCCAGGTATAGTAGTACAGAAACAAGGAAAAAATGGCCTGTACCTTTATATGCCCTGACTGCAAATGGGGTATCTTTGGGAATAGGATTTTATCTTGCGTATTTAATACCGGGGATATTTTAGGGTTTAATAAACCAAGGAAAAAAGACCAGTTTTTCACTGGTCTCGTGCCGTCCCTAGTGTTTATAAATATTAATGTAATTACGAAGGAGCTTGGGAATAAACAATCTTATTCCTAATCAATATTATTTTCTTCATTGGGATCTCTAGCTTTCTTAGGAAGGCGGCCAGCTTTTCGGGCACTTTCTCGTAAAAGGAATTCAATTTGGGCATTAATACTGCGAAATTCATCTGCAGCCCAGCGTTCTATCACTTCAAATAAAACAGGATCAATACGCAAGGGGAACTGTTTTTTAGCCATTTAAATCAACTGCCTAAGAATAAAGGTTCCCCGTATTGATTACAGGCTGAGCAGAATTGTCAGAAACAATAGCTACCAGTAAGTTATTAATCATGGAAACTTTTCGCTCTTCATCAAGCTCTACTGTGCCATCTTTTTGAAGTTGTTCAATGGCCATCTGGGCCATACCTACAGCACCTTCCACTATTTTCTGACGGGCAGCTAAAATTGCATTTGCTTGTTGACGCTGGAGCATAGCACTGGCAATTTCCGTGGCATAAGCCAGGTGAGTTATCCGGGCCTCAATAACTTCTACTCCGGCTATTGCTAAACGTGCTTGTAATTCTTTCACAATTTCCTCTGCAATCTCTTCGCCATTTCCTCTTAAAGAAAGGCCTTCCTCTTCGAAATTATCATAGGGGTACTTACTGGCCACATGTCGGAGGGCTGTTTCGCTCTGAATCTCTACAAACTCCTCATAATTATCCACATCAAAAACAGCTTTTGCGGAATCAATTACCTTGATAACTACTACTGCGGCAATTTCAATAGGATTCCCTTCTACATCGTTTACTTTAAGTTTTTCACTATTAAAGTTACTTACTTTTAGAGAAACTTTTTTGCCCAAAGAGAAGGGTACCGCCAGCCAAATACCAGGTTCCCGGATACTGCCCAGGTAATTTCCAAAGAAGGTTAAAACCTTAGCCTGGTTGGGTTGAACAATATGAATTCCACTCATTACTATAACTGTTAGAATAGAGAATAGAACTCCTAGAACAATATTCAGTTGAATAAAGCTAATA
>DGEF01000125.1:32609-40424 GCA_002385805.1 Peptococcaceae bacterium UBA3933 | reverse complement strand
TCCAAGCTTTTTGTTCTGTCATAATATCATTTCTCCTTTCGTTTGATATAAATATGATATCATATTAATATTATATTTACTATTAGGAAAATTTTGCCGGATAAGGTTTTAAAATTTGGTAAATTTATTAAGAATTTCCTGATTACTTTATAAGGATTATATTGCATAATAAGGTAGGAGGAGGTACTTACAAAGGGGAATGAACACCAAGCCCAAAGAATCCAAGCGGACAAAGAAAGAAATCGGGATGAAGCAAACAAAAAGTACCGTTTTTAGATTGTGGAGGTAGATAAAATGGTTATAGGATTAGTTTTTGGTTTGATAGTTGGGTGGTTTATTTCACTTTTTGGTGCAAATACTCTTATTATTCAAGGTATTTTTGAGTTAACCGGAAAGGAAATTAGTATTGCGGGATATTATACAATTTTTGCTTTTTTGGGTTTAGTAAGTGGTCTTCTTAATAAAAGACATTAAAATTTGATATTTACTGTATTTTTTTATTTCCAATGATTAAAAAAGTAGAAAAACATTTTACAAAATCAGTTTTATAGGGTTTTATGTGTAAATTAAGGGACAAGTCTGATTTCAAGACGGTCCTTTTTTGTTTAGATACAAGCGGAACAATATCCAAATATTCTTCGTCTAATAAAAAAAATGTTTGAGGAGGGGTTAATTATTAAGCGTTTGTTATTGCTGCTATTAGCCGGGCTGTTAGTTTTAACTTTGTTAGGCTGTACTGCTTCTGAAAAGGAAGAAGAAACTTCTTTTACTGGTACTATCCTGGAGAAAACTGAATCCGGTTTACTGGTAGAACCTAAAGAAGGTTCCGCTGAGTTAAATTCCGCAGATAAAATCTCAGTTTCTTTAAAAGATGCAGTATTATTAAACTCTCAAGGTGAAGAAATAAGCCTGGATGATTTTGAAGTCGGTAAAGAAGTTGAGATTACTTATACCGGCGGGATTGCAGAAAGTTATCCGGCCCAAATTCATAACTGTCTTAAGGTAAAGCTCTTAGATTAGTTAGTCCTTTTAAGCAACCGTAAATAACCAAAAGGCACATTTAGCAGGAGTCAACTGCTAAATGTGCCTTAGTTTTTCCGGAAAATAAAAAGAAATAACTAAGCATTTTTCGGTTAAATTATTTTGTGTTTCTTCTTTTTTTAGTATAATTTTGATACTATTCTATTTTTTTGGAGGGAATTAGCTTGACCCAGAATATTAAAGCCATTGACCAAAGTGAAAAACTTTGGACTCAGGATTTTGTAATTATAACATTTATTACTTTGTTTACTTTTATAGGTTTCCAAATGTTACTTCCTACTTTGCCTATCTATGCTAAAAATTTAGGCGGTGGGGATACTTCTGTAGGCTTAGTTGTGGGATTATTTACTTTTTCGGCGGTATTAATTCGCCCCTTTGTCGGGTATGCTTTAGACGTTTACGGGCGGAAAAGTCTTTTTTTATTAGGAATGTTAGTTTTTCTCTTATGCGTTCTGGCCTATATATGGGTACCTTCTTTATTGATCTTATTTTCTATTCGCTTCCTCCATGGTTTTGGCTGGGGACTTACCAGCACATCGGCCAGTACGGTAGCCTCCGATATTATTCCAAAATCGCGAATTGGAGAAGGTATGGGCTATTACGGTTTGGCCAGTACTATAGCCATGGCCTTGGCCCCTGCCTTAGGCCTTTACATCATAAAGGAATTCGACTTTAGTATATTATTTTTGCTTTCCGCTTTAATGATTTTATTTTCTATTATTTTATCGTTTAAAATTAACTATAAAACTGTCAATCAGTCACGTCCTAAGTTTAATTTAATGGAAAAGGCCGCTCTACGACCCACAATGGTTATTTTTATGATAACAATGACCTATGGGGCAATAGTTTCCTTTTTAGCATTGTATGCAGATCAAAGGGGAATTGAAAACATAGGACCTTTCTTTACCGTTTATGCCATATCCCTGGCAATATCCCGACCCCTTTTCGGCCGCCTTGCCGATAAACTGGGTTTTGATTTAGTAGTGATTCCGGGCATAATCTGCATAATGACGGCCATGTTTTTGCTTTCTCAGGCAAGTACTATGGGAATGTTTTTACTGGCGGCAATTATTTACGGAGCAGGTTTTGGTGCCGTGCAACCTAGTCTGCAGGCTTTAGCAATTGTAGCCACATCTCCCCAGCGGCGCGGTTCTGCCAATGCCACATTTTTTACAGGTTTTGATTTGGGAATTGGTCTTAGTTCAATAATGTGGGGGGCGGTGGCCCAAGTAACAGGTTATAGTTTAATGTACCTCTGGGCTGCTGTACCGGCCTTTGTTGCTTTGAATATTTATTTTTGGACAGGTCGTATTGACAATAAAGGTTTATCGCGGTAAACTAGTAACAAAAAAGGTTTATTGCAATAAACCAAAGAAGAGGAGATATCCATGGACCGATTGAAACTTTTTGACGCGGAGTATAAATTTATGGAGATTATCTGGGAACATGAACCAATCAACTCCACTCAATTAACTAAAATTTGCGAGGAAAGGCTGGGCTGGAAAAAATCTACTACTTATACCATGCTTAGGAAACTAGCTAAACGGGGTATTTTGCAAAACGAAAATACAATTGTTACAGCTTTGGTTAAACAGGAAGAGGTCCAGAAGTATGAAAGTGAAGTCTTTTTGGAAAAGAACTTTGCCGGTTCTCTGCCGTCTTTTTTAGCAGCTTTTCTGCAAGATAAAAAGTTAACTAAAGAAGAAGCGGAAGAAATTCAAAAAATGATACAGGAGGCCACGAAATGAGCGGTTTATTTATTACTGTTTTAAATATGAGCCTCACCGCAAGCTTCGTGGCTATCATCGTTTTAATCGTTCGTTGCCTTCTTAGACCTGCGCCTAAGATTTTTTCTTATGCTCTCTGGGGAATAGTGCTTTTTCGTTTATTGTGTCCCTTTTCTTTCGAAAGTGCCGTAAGCTTGCTACCTGAGAAAAGAGAATATATACCCTATGATATTGTAGCCTCTGTAAATCCTACCGTTAATTCTGGTCTGGGAGCAATTGATAATCCAGTAACTCAAGGGATGGGAGCCTCTTTACTTTCTGCTGATCCAACTGCCGGTGTCAATCCTCTGGGTATTGTACTGGAAATATCTGCCATAATTTGGTTGTTGGGAATTATCGTGTTTTTAGGTTATGGTGTGTTTTCGTATTTTAGGCTTAAAAATAGGTTAGAAGAAGCAATCCTTTTAAGAGACAATATCTATGAAACAGATCGAATTCAAACTCCCTTTGTTTTGGGTATTATTAAACCTAAAATATTTATCCCTACCGGACTTACCCAAGAGGAACTGGAGTTTATTATTAAACATGAACAGGTACATATTAAGCGGAAGGATTATCTCATAAAACCGATTGCTTATTCGGCTGTTGTTCTCCATTGGTTTAACCCACTTATGTGGCTTTGCTATTCTTTAATGAATAAGGATATGGAAATGTCCTGTGATGAAAGTGTCCTTAAACAGTTTGGGGAAGAGGATGTTCGCGTAAATTATTCAAAATCTCTTTTTTCTCTTTCGAAAAGGCAAAGCGGCTTGTTGATACCTTTGGCTTTCGGTGAAAGTAATGTAAAATCACGGATTAAGAATATACTTGGTTTTCGAAAACCGACATTTTGGTATAGCTTTGCGGTATTTGTGATAGTGGCGGCGGTAGCCGTCGGGTTAACAGCCAACCCCCTAAAAACGGATGAATCTTTAGTGAAAGCTAAAGAATTTTTGCAATACAAAACGGAGTATGTTGGGAATGCACCAAAGGTAGGTAATATTGTCTACTTATTAGATTATCCCGAAAATGTCCATTATGATCATCTACAACTTTTCACCGACAGTCCCCCTTATGGAGTTACCGTATACTTAAAGGCCGACAAAGAATATAATGCCGAAGCAATGCAAGAAACACTTTTTATAAAAAACGCCCTGATTATGTTCTCTCTTATCGGTAATGTGGAATATATTAATTTTGACCTTACTGGTGATGAGAAGAATTATTTTCTACAATATACCAGGGAATGGGCTGATATCTATATGGGTCAAGACGTTCGGAATTTTGCCAAAGGGAAAGAGGAGTTTGCAGATTTCCTAAAGCGAATCGATACCTTTACTTCAGAAGAAAATAGTTTTCTTAGTGCCGTTTTCTTTTAGCCATTTTCTCCGTTCTTTATAATCAGGCAAAATAGATTCTACTAATGTCCAAAATTCTTGGGAGTGATTCATGACTTTTAAGTGAGACAATTCATGGACTATAACATAATCAATTATCTCCAGAGGCGTCATAACCAGCAGCCAATTTAGATTAATATTACCTTTTGTGCTACAACTACCCCACCTGGTTTTTTGATTTTTGATGAAGATTTTCGCCGGAGCCACATTAAGTTCCGGCGAATATTTTTCTATTCTTTCTCTTACAATATCCCCAAAAGAATCTTTATACCATTTGGTAAGCATTTCTTTAATTAATTCCCGTTCCTTTTCCTCCTCTAATCCCGGACTTATTGACACGATAATATTTCCTTTTTTAAGGTGGACTCCGGGAATGCTCTTTTTCTGCCTAACTACTTTTAGGGTATATGGTTTACCAATTGCCTCACCATAAAATTAACTTATTTCTATTTTAACTTAATACATTCACATTTGATATAGATGTAAATTAATAATGATGTGCAATTAGATGAGGAATTTTTTACTCTTGACATTGACGTTACGTAAAGGAATATAGTTTAATTACCGGGAGGTGAAGTAAAAATGGAATACACAGTGCAAAAACTTAGTAAGCTGGCAGGTGTTAGTACCAGGACTTTAAGGTATTATGATGAAATCGGACTGTTAAAACCGGCACGCATTAACTCCTCCGGGTACCGGATATATGGTCAAAATGAGGTTGACCGGTTACAACAGATTCTTTTTTATCGAGAATTAGGTATGAGTTTAGAAGAAATAAAAAAGGTAGTAACGGCACCTACTTTTGACCGTTTCCAAGCATTAACAGAACACCGGCAAAAGCTTCTAGGGGAAAGAAAGCGGTTGGATTTACTGATTACAAATGTGGAAAAAACAATTGCTTCAATAGAAGGGAGAATTAGTATGAGTGATCAGGAAAAATTTGCAGGTTTTAAGAAAAAGTTGGTTGAGGAAAATGAAAAGAAATACGGAAAAGAAATACGAGAAAAATATGGTGATAAGGCTGTTGATGAATCTAATGCTAAAGTATTAAACATGACTCCAGAACAGTATGAAGAGGTTACTAGATTAAGTGAAGAGGTTTTGGAAACATTGGCCGCTGCCTTTAAAACCGGCGACCCTGCCGGTGAATTAGCCCAAAAAGCTGCAAATTTACACCGCCGGTGGCTATGCTATTTTTGGCCAGAATATACTAAAGAAGCTCATGTGGGGGTTACCCAGATGTATGTGGATGATGAAAGGTTTAAGGCATACTATGATGCCAAACAACCGGGCTTAGCTGCCTTTTTAAGAGATGCCGTTCAAATTTATACAGGTTTAGGGGAAGATAAAAATAACTAGGAATTTATGTACAATTGATAGTGCAGGAAAAAATATTTAAGGACAACCTTTGTCTTAGGTTGTCCTTTATTAATTTTAAAGGGGGATTAGGAACTGTGTCTGAAACGCAGATAAAATTTGACTAAAAGGCTGTTAACGGCAATGGCCATAGCCATGGCTCCTATGGCAAGCATGGTCTGTGTTCCTGTTTGTACAGTAGCCTGGTAATTATTTTGAACCCAGTACTGCATGGTTAGATATAGCCCCAGACCGGGAACTAAAGGGAGGATAGCAATAGTAATAAAGGTAGTAGCCGCCATTTTTAAAAATCTGGCTGCTATTTCACTTAAAAGGGCCATGATTAAGGTCCCGATAAAATAGCCTAATAAGGGGTTATTAAATCCATCACGAAAAATAATAAAGACAGTATATCCTATGCCGGCAATAGTTGCTGTTAAAAGAATGGAACGTCTAGGTGCATTAAACAAAAAAGAAAAGAAAAAAGCGGCCAAAAATGAATAAATAAAATCATAAATAATCATTGAATGCTACCTCCTCCCAGGAGCAAAAAGATTTTCAAAATTACACCTACACCTACCGCCAAACCGGTAGCTATAAACACCGCTTCTGCTCCACGGGCTACTCCGGATACCAAATCTCCGCCCATGGTGTCCCGGATGGCATTAGTCATGGCCAATCCCGGTAACAGAGGCATAATTGCACCACCTATGATTAATTCCACATTACCCTTATTAAAAAGGGTGACTGCACTTAAAGCAATAATGGCGGTAACCAAACCTCCAACTAAACTGGTCATAAATTGGTTCATATCTTCGCCTTTAAAGACAAAAACCGCAAGTTGTATGGCGGCTCCACAAAGGGCGGCAATACAAAAATCAAAAAAGTTTCCTTTAAAGAGGAGAGCAAAAAACCCTGCCGTAAGGGCTGAAGCTATAATAAGTAAATATTTGTTCGGCGGAATAGTCATAGCCAGTTTTTCCAGCTCTACTATAGCCTCATCGAGAGTTAACTTTTTTTCAGTAAGAAGCCGGGAAATATTATTTGCGGCATTAACTTTGGAAAGGTCTACAGTACGATTTTTCACTCTTTTTACTATGGTATGATTTTCAATACCGTCCCGGGAGATGGTAATAAACAGTCCGGTGGGAATGGCAATAGGGTTTACTTCCGTAAAACCATAGCTTTGGCAAATCCGGATTACCGTATCTTCCGCCCGGTAAGTTTCTCCACCGTTTTCTAAGATTATTTGCGCAACTAATTTAACAACTTTGATGATTTTATTTGTTTCTATCCTCTCAGTCATAAAGAATCACCTTGGAACCGTCTTTAAGTTTAGAAAGCTTAACTCTGCAATATTTATACCACAAAGCTTATCTTTATTCTAGTAAAAGTAATTATATTTAACTCTTCCTTATTTACCGGAATCTTAACCTTAAACTATTTTAATGTAATAATTCGGAAAAAGATGAATAGACAATTTATTAAAACCATGGGGACTTGGGCGGGAGTGAGGAGAAGTGAGGATTTTTTTTATCAATAACAGCTGGTGGCTGGTTTCCTTAATTACATTTGTTTTATTAATAATACATACTTTTTCCATATCAGATATAAAAATCGATAATATCACTTTAGCTCTGTTGTTACTTTTACTGATTAGCCCTTTTATCTCTCAAATCAAGAAAATTAAATGGGGTGAATTAGAAGCAGAAATTGACCCTAAAGAAATACAAAAGGTTAAAGATGTAGTAGACGCTAAAATATCTCTTAGTATCAGTAATAGTAAGAATGGTGAACCACCAATTCCTGAAGCAGAGGAAATATTTAAAAACATAATGACTATGGTAGAAACAGATTATATTTTGGCTTTGGCTAAATTGAGGATTGTACTTGTCCAAAAAGTTTGTAAACTGTATCGTTTGGCTTTGGGCACCCGGGATACTTTTGCAATAGAGTTGTTCATGGTGAGAGGATAAAGGTAAATGATTCAAAAAAAATTATCGAAATAGGGATAGCCCTATATATATACATTGATAACTTAATCTATGATTATCTGGTAAAACCCCTGGAAACTTATCAGGTTAGCGATTATGAGCTAGAAAAATACCAAAAGTCCCAATATAAAGTTGTTACGCTAATTCCATATGCACATGGTGTGGTAAAAAACATCAGAGTGGTAAAAAAAGAGGAGTTGGATGAATTATTAGACGATTATGGCTGTTACTCAGAATTTATTATTGAGATTAAAGCAATTA
>DGEF01000125.1:30638-32435 GCA_002385805.1 Peptococcaceae bacterium UBA3933 | reverse complement strand
TTAATAAAATTATGAGGTGAAAAATGGATTTTTCCAAATATCATTTATTAATTATTATCTTGACATTTTTGTTTATCGGTCTTTCTTTTTACTATCCTTTGGCTAACTATGATAGTATACCGGAGAGGATTCCCACTCATTTTAATTTTTTCGGGGAACCCGACTCCTGGTCTAAGAAGAACTTTGCTAACCTATTGATGGGGCAAATTATTACTTCTATATCTTTATTATTTATGTTTGGAGTAATAATGTTAATAAAAAGTACTAAAGACCCACTTAAATTAATAAACGGTCCGCGAAAAATAGTAGAGAGAATGAGTATTGAAAGAGCTGAGTTGATAAGAAAAACTTTAATATTTCATTTACTCCTGATTAATTTTTTTACAGCTTTATTAATTATGAGTATATCCATGAACTCTGTTTTGATAGCTCTTGGTCAGAAGGTAACACTAGGTTGGAGTGCGCCGGCAATTATCTGTTTACTTCTAGGTGATGCCATTATTTTAGTATGGAAAAGTATAAAGTTGGTGTATTATAAATAACCGTAATTATTCAATAATTTCTTTATACATAGGTTAAGTATATAGTCTATAAAAAATAAAGGTTTTTCTCATAATAAATTTAAGGGAAGGTGCTTTTTGTTTTCAGAACAAAAAGCACCTTCCCTTAGAAGTTTTTAGCTATCTCTTCTGCTTCTTTAATTGCTTTATTCATAATCGCCTCTACATCTTCCCCAATAATATCTAATCTGTTTGCTGCAATTGTAGTATAGTCAGTTATACCTAAAAAACCTAAGATTGTTTTTATATACCTGTCCCCCATTTCAAATTGAGCAAAGGGGCCTTCCGAATACTCTCCACCTCTGGTAGTTATATTTACGGCTTTCTTGCCCTGACATAGACCTACAGGACCTTCGGCGGTATATTTGAAGGTTATACCTTTAACACATATATAGTCGAAGTAAGCCTTAAGGATTGCGGGGACACCTAAATTCCATAAGGGTTCAGCAAATACGTATTTATCTGCTTCAAAAAATTGATAAGCATATTTTAAAAACGGGTGATTCTTTTCCTCATCCATTGTCCCTTGATGAAGTTCTATTTCCTGTTCTCTTAAAAAATCTATCTTTTCCTGATATAAATCTAAAGTGATAATTTCGTCGTTAGGGTGGTATTGTTTGTAAACTTCTATGAACCTATCAGAGATTTTAAAAGTCCTGGAAACCCTAGAAGGTCGTGCATTTGCTTTAATATATAAAACCTTGCTCATAAAATTCCACCTTTCTTAATCTTTAGCTTATGTTTTTCATATTTTTTGCTTATTTTTCCCTTTAAAATCATTATAATACAGGGAAAGTATGACCGTTACAAGGTAATTTAGCCACCAAAAAAGAAAAAAAGTTATAATGAAAAAATTAGATTTTATCGTCAAAGAAACTAATATTAAATAATTGTTCGAAATTTAAAAAATCCTATTGAACTTTTTGTCAAGATAAGGTATTATTAGACTTAAATTAAGGTCAAATTGTGAACATTTTTTTTAAAAAAATGAATAACGTTCGGAAATAAGCAACTTGTATATGTTTGGAAATATGGTCCAAATGTCTCTACCGGGTAACCGTAAATTACCTGACTACGGGTTGTTTGTATTAAGGATTCCTATTTTTTGGTGCCTTTATCTTTAATATAAACTCCCGGGTTTTTTATCCTGGGAGTTTTCATTTTTTTAGTCTACTAGTGTGCGAGTGTGCGAGTGGGCGAGATTTTAGAACCACGGATGAACACAGATAAACACGGA
>DGEF01000125.1:23890-30428 GCA_002385805.1 Peptococcaceae bacterium UBA3933 | reverse complement strand
AACACGGATAAATACTGATAAATAATAATGATTCGTCTTACGGCGAAGGTTAAGGTTTAGGTTAAGCCTGGGTTAATTATTGGGTTTTAAATCTGGATTGTTTTATCTTCTTAACCTTAATCTCAACCTAAATCTTACGACCGCAGGTCGTAATATAACCACCAGCCACTATATTAAAGGAGATTAAAGTAATGGACTTACTTAAAGAAAGAATTTTAAAAGACGGTAGAGTAATAGACGGTCGTATTATCAAAGTTGATAATTTTCTAAATCATCAATTAGATATTGATTTATTCAACGAAATCGGCAAAGAGTTTTACCGGAGGTTTGCGGCTAAGAATATCACCCGAATTTTGACCATTGAAACTTCCGGGGTTGCAATTGCCGCTATAACTGCCCAATACTTCCATGTTCCTGTAGTTTTTGCCAAAAAACAGGAAGCTGGGAATTTGAGTCCAGAGGTTTTTGCCAGTGAAGTATACTCTTTTACCAAGGATAAGTACTATAAAATCCGGGTTGACAAAAGGTTTATCCAACCTACTGATAGGGTGTTAATAATTGATGATTTCCTGGCTCAAGGTAATGCTGTTTGCGGTTTAATTGATATTGTCCAAGCAGCCCGGGCAGAGGTAGCAGGAGTAGGTATAGTAATTGAAAAAGGCTTCCAAAAGGGGCGGGAAAAAATTCTAAAGAGAGCACCTGTTCAGATTGAATCTTTAGCAATTATCAAAGGTTTTCAAGGGGACAAAATCATTTTTGAAAACACGGATTAAGTAGAGTCTAAAAGTGGGCGTGTGAGCGAGTGGGCGAGATTTTAGAACCACGGGTGAACACAGATGAACACTAATAATTCGCCTTGCGGCGAAGGTCGTAATACCAGCCACTAACAACTAAAATATCATCCTTGCTCTGGATAGAGTAGGGGTGAAAAATAAAAAAATTAAAAATTATTAAGGAGGAAAAAAAGTGAAAAAAGCATTAAGTCTTATTCTGGTTTTAATCTTAAGTCTTTCCCTCATTGTAACGGGCTGCTCTAGCTCTACTTCTAAAGGTTCCCAAGGTGATGCTGAGCAAGCTCCAGAAAATGACATTAAGGTTGGTTTTGTTTACGTTGGTCCTGCCGGTGATATGGGTTGGTCCTGGGCTCATGACCAGGGAAGATTGTACCTGGAAGAAAAACTGGGTGTAGTAACAATGTATAAAGAATCTGTTCCCGAAGGCCCGGATGTTGAAAAAGTCCTTAATGACATGATTGATTTAGGGGCTAATGTAATTTTCACTACCAGTTACGGTTTTATGGATTATACGGAAAAAGTGGCTAAAGAAAATCCTGATATTAAATTCTTACACTGTTCCGGTTACAAACAATTGGATAATATGTCCAATTATTTTGGCCGAATGATTGAACCACGTTATCTATCCGGGATTGTTGCCGGTATGAAAACTGAAACAGATATTATCGGTTATGTAGCTGCTTTCCCTTTACCTGAGGTTATTCGTGGAATAAACGCTTTTGCCCTTGGTGTTCAATCTGTCAATCCCGATGCAGTGGTTAAAGTAAAATGGGTTAATTCCTGGTATGATCCGGCCAGAGAAAAAGATGCTGCCATTGCCCTATTAGACGAAGGCGCAGATGTTATTGCTCAACATGCTGATACTCCTGGACCCCAACAGGCTGCTGAAGAACGTGGCAAATGGTCTATTGGTTACAATGCGGATATGTCAGAAATGGCTCCCAATGCTTATATGACTGCACCGGTTTGGAACTGGGGAGCTTACTATGTGGAACAAGTTCAAGCTGTGATCGACGGCACTTGGGAATCCTCCAGTGTTTGGTTAGGTATGAAAGACGGTGTTGTTGATTTAGCACCTCTTACTAAAAACGCTCCCGAAGGAGCTCAAGAAGCCGTAGACAAAGCTAAAGAGGAAATTATTAACGGTACTTTGCAAATCTTTGCCGGACCTCTTAAAGACCAGACCGGTACTGTTCGGGTTCCGGAAGGTACTGTGATGACTGATGATGAAGTTTGGAGTATGGATTGGTTTGTAGAAGGTGTGGAAGGCGAAATTAACTAAGGTGAAGGTGATTAGATGAGTCAAGATACAGCCTATATAGTCATGAAAAATATCACCAAGACCTTCGGCAAGGTTATCGCCAATGATAACGTAAATTTTAGTGTGCAAAAAGGAGAAATACATTCACTTTTAGGTGAAAATGGAGCAGGTAAAAGTACTTTGATGAATATGCTGTCAGGGATTTATATTCCTGACAGCGGTTCTATTTTTATCCGGGGTGAAGAAGTTAAATTTTATTCTCCTAAAGATTCTATAAATGCCGGTATCGGTATGATTCATCAGCACTTTAAGCTTGTAGACACCCTTTCGGCTTTGGAAAATATAATTATTGGCCAAAAAACAGGTTTTTTCATTAATAAAAAATCTCTGGAAAACAAAATCAAAGAAATTATTTCTGCTTTCGGATTGGAAGTAGATTTGCATAAAAAAGTTTATGATATGTCCGTAGGTGAAAAACAGAACTTAGAAATCTTAAAAGTTCTCTACCGGGGAGCAAAAATCTTAATTTTAGATGAACCTACTGCTGTTCTTACTCCTCAGGAAACGAGAAAACTTTTTGCCATAATGAGAAAAATGAAGGAACAAGGCTGTGCAGTAATTTTTATCAGTCATAAGCTAAACGAGGTAATGGAGATTTCTGATAAAATTACAGTTTTACGCAAAGGTAAAACTGTAAAAACCCTTAATAAATCTGAAACAAATCCTCAAGAGCTTACAGAGTTAATGGTAGGTCATCCTGTTGATTTATCTATAAAAAGGCTGGAACGGCAAAGCAGTGAGGTTGTCCTTAAAGTTCGTAATTTACGTGCGGTCAACGAAGAAGGTGTGGAAGTACTAAAAGGGATTAATTTCGATCTGCATGCAGGAGAAATACTTAGTGTTGCCGGTATAGCCGGGAGCGGGCAAAAAGAACTCTGTGAGACAATTGCCGGTTTGTATCCTGTTACATCAGGGGAAATTTTGTTTAAAGAGGAAGATTTGGTGGGCAAAACCCCTAAAGAGATTATTTCCAAAGGCATAAGCATGAGTTTTGTTCCGGAAGACAGACTGGGTATGGGGTTAGTGGCAGCCATGGATATTGTGGATAATATTCTTTTAAAACAGTATCAGACCCAAAAAGGGTTATTGCTCAGTCGCAAACCTGCCACAGCAAAAGCTAAGGAAATAATTAAAAAATTAGACATTCAGACCCCCAGTATCTATCATCCCATCAGGGATCTATCCGGTGGAAATATTCAAAAAGTCCTTTTGGGAAGAGAATTAGACACAAATCCTGAAGTACTGATAACTGCTTACCCTGTACGGGGATTGGATATTAACACTTGTTATAAAATTTATGATTTATTAAACGAAGAAAAGAAAAAGGGAGTAGCCATTTTATTTATTGCTGAAGACTTAGATTCCTTAATCGGGCTAAGTGACCGGATTATGGTTTTATCTAACGGGGAAGTAATGGGTATTTTAGATGCGCGAAAAGCTACTAAGGAAGAAATTGGCTTAATGATGTTAGGTGAAAAAATTAAGAAAACAGAGGGTGCCTATGCTGTTTAAAATTGTTAAGCGTTCGGAAATTAGTAAAGAAAAAAGTATATGTATAAGAATTTTGGCTGTTCTCTTAGCTCTTATTACCTCGGGAATTTTTATTCTTTTGCTTGATTTAAATCCTTTAGAGGTTTACTGGGCCATGGTTCAGGGGGCTTTTGGTTCGAAATATCGTATTGAACAGACGATAATTAAAGCTATTCCCCTGATAATTACTTCTTTAGGTATTGCCGTTGCTTTTAAAATGAAGTTTTGGAATATCGGCGGTGAAGGGCAGATTATTATGGGGGCTTTTGCAGCCAGTTTTTTTGCTTTAAGATTTCCGGATTTACCACGGCCTCTCTTATTATCTTTAATGATTATTGCCGCTGTTGTAGCGGGAGGTCTTTGGGCTTTGATTCCGGCTTTTTTCAAAGCTCAATTTGATACTAATGAGACTATTGTGACCTTAATGCTCAATTATATAGCTCTGAAGTGGATCACTTATCTGCAATACGGACCCTGGCGGGATCCTGCCGCCCAAGGATTCCCGAAAATCCCTAATTTCTCTGAAAATGCTATCTTACCTGATTTACTCGGTGTTCATATTGGTTGGGTCATTGCTCTGGCACTGGTTTTTATAATGTACATTTTTATGAACCACAGCAAATTAGGTTTTGAAATAGCCGTTTTGGGAGAAAGTGAAAATACAGCCCGCTATGCCGGTGTGAACATAAAAAAGACAATTTTACTGGCTTTAGCCATTAGTGGGGGACTTTGCGGACTAACCGGGATGATTGAAGTCTCTGCGGTATGTAATACCTTATCGGTAGAAGTAACCGGCGGTGTAGGATTTACAGCTATTGTCACCACTTGGTTAGGAGCCTTAAGTGCACCTATTATCTTAGTTGTCTCCTTTTTATTTGCGGCTTTGATCCAAGCAGGTTCTTTTATCCAAACAGCTTTTGGCATTCCGGCAGCTGCAGCTCAGATTTTGGAAGGAATGATTTTATTCTTTGTTTTAGGCAGCGAGTTTTTTGTCAGATACAAGTTGACGAAAAACGGTGGATTCTCCTTAAATTTAAAAAAGGAGGTTAGCTAATATGGGTTTGACTATTTCCTTTTTAGCTGCAGCCATAGTAGCCGGTACCCCCTTGTTATTTGCTACCTTGGGAGAAATAATAACGGAGAGAGCCGGTAACCTTAACCTAGGTGTAGAAGGTATGATGTTAATGGGTGCAGTCATGGGTTTTCAGGTGGGGATGGATACCGGAAATCCTTTTTTATCCGTGCTGGCCGCCATGATGGCCGGAGCATTGGGAGCCGGGATTTTTGCCATACTGACTGTTAGCTTTCGCACCAACCAAGTGGTTACCGGTTTGGCTTTGACTACCTTTGGTACCGGTTTCTCCGGCTTTTGGGGAAAACAATTGGTAGGTCAGTCTATACCTCAGAATTTGAAAACCTTTTTTAAACCTTTTCCTATTCCCGGGTTAAGCGATATTCCCTTTATCGGTCCAGTATTTTTTAATCATGATTGGTTAGTTTATCTAGGCTACATTACGGCAATCTTTTTAGGAATTTATTTATACCGTACACGAAGAGGTTTAAATTTAAGGGCGGTAGGGGAAAACCCTGCTGCTGCTGATGCGGCCAGTGTTAACATTAATCTCTATAAATACCTGCATATTCTTTTAGGAGGTGCCTTATGTGGCTTAGGTGGTGCCTACCTATCCTTGGTCTATGTTCCTTCCTGGCAGGAGAATATTACTGCAGGGCGCGGTTGGATAGCTGTAGCTTTGGTTATTTTTGCTGCCTGGAATCCTTATAAAGCTTTATTAGGTTCCTATCTTTTCGGTGGATTAGATATCATTGGTTTCCGTATCCAAGGCACAGGTTTTCCCATCTCACAGTACTTTATCGACATGCTGCCTTATGCCGTAACTATTCTTGTTTTAGTAGTTGTTTCCTTGAAAAAATCCAGAGCCTATGCTCCGCCTAAGGCCTTGGGTATTCCTTATTTTCGGGAAGAACGATAAGTTATTTTTCTTTATATTTAATGGCCCTGCTGGGCCTTTTTTGTTTTTCATGCCCTTTTGCTGTGCCGCTAATCTATGAAAAGCAATTGGTTGGGTAACAAAGTTGAATGTGCTTGTGATATAATGACAAAAAACTTTTTATTGCCCATAATTATGAAAAGTATACCACCGGCAATCAAATTGTTTTGTTTTTCAATGAGAAAGTTTTACTTATATAACTTCCTGCCAGTTCCAAAGGGGAGAGATATTTTGTTAACAATTAGATGTGCCGCTTGTAAAAATAAACTTTGGAAATATGATAAGATTGGTCAAGGTGAGGTTTTACGTTGCCATAAAGTAAGGATAAAAAAATATTTTGCCGAATTAACCTTAGAAAATGGCAAAGTAAAGTGTCCTTGTGGTAAGGAGATAGGCATTGATAAGGGTTCTTTTATTAAGATGGACCCAAAAGCCTTTGTATATAGTGGTACAAAAAGAAATGGATGAAGAAAATTTAAAAGCCGTCAAAATTTTGACGGCTTTTAAAATCAATCTTTCCCGGAAGGATCTTCAATTAGTGTGGCAAAAATAAATTCGTGTATATGGCCGGCATCTTTAGTTGTTTTCCCGTAAGCAAAGTGAATATGTCTGCCCTTGCCCACAGGAATGGCCGGTCCTGTTTTAGCTCCAAGTTCGTGGAGATGTCCTACAAAGAAATCGGTATTGCCAAATAACTGGTGAACATGACTGTTTCCTTCAGGTATGGCTTCGCCGGTAACTCCGGCAAAACGGTGATTATGGGGTACTACAGAGGCGTCAATTTTTGTACTGCCGAGATATTCATGGACATGAGTTTGTGTTCTCTTTTTTGAGTCATGGTCAGAATTAAAATTTCCTTGTGGTTCTACGGTCACTTTTTAAGC
>DGEF01000125.1:0-23594 GCA_002385805.1 Peptococcaceae bacterium UBA3933 | reverse complement strand
GGCAAGTAGTGGAGGAATAATGCTCAGTACAGTACAATTTTCAATTAATTGTAAAGCGGTTTGTTTGAAATTTCTGATTTCTTTTACAGCATCTATAACTTCATTATTAAACCGTTTTAATCTGGGTGTGACAAAGGCATTTGGTAATCCAACTCCAATATTCGGAGGTACAGGTTGACTGAGTAAATCCTCAGGCAGTAACCATTTTTCAAATATTTTAGGCGCTTCCATAGATTCCAGATTCCGAGCCTGCAATCGTAATACTTCAAATTCTTCGCCAAATTTTTCTGCTTGTTCCACTAACCTTCTTTCTGACGGATCTAGGAGGTGGGCAATAAAGCGGGCATGGTCGCCCATTATTCTTAACCAAAAGATTTCTTCCTGTAAAGCATCTTGGGCAGGTAAGAGATCAATGTTATTTTGTAGGCGAATTAAAATTGTCCGGAAACGAATTGCTTCCCTTCGAATATGGTCGATAAGAAGAGGATAGTTTGCACCGCCTAATCTGCAAAAAAGAAGTTTGTTGAGAACAGTTGTTTTAAAAGCAATAATTTTGTTTAAAGCTTCAATAACTTCCTGGTTAAATTCTCTTATGTTTTTAGGAGAAGGATTGCATAAATTTTGCAGCTTTTCCAGCAAATCATTAAATAACTTCTCTAATTTTAGAGCTTGAGTAATTAAATCTTTTTCATCACAAGGAAGCCCAAGCCTGATAAATAATGCGTGTTCTTTCATAATCCGCAGCCAAAATTTATTTTGCCGTAAAGACTCTTCGATAAAGTTCATTGTTATTCACCTCTAAATTTAATATTTTTAGAAGAAATTACTCTTTACTTATATTCTATGAAGAATAAAAATATAAGGATACTGGTTACAAGGAACGGGGTTATTGACAACTCTCCCGTAAATTTTTTTCCGAATAAATGAAACAATTTTCTGAAAAAACGTCTATAATAAAAACAAAAAGGAGGTGGTCAATTTGAATAAGTATTTAGTATTAAGTATTGTAGTTTTATTGTTTGTCTTTGGTGCTTTTATCTCTATTAAGGAATATGAATCGGATGACGATAAAGTCCCTGAGGCTAAGGATGAATTTGGTGAGGAAGTTTTTGAGGTAATGGATGAGGATAATGTAGTAACCTTAGTAACAAAAGCCATGAATGCTTATTGGTATGTATTAAGCGGAGGTAAACATCAAGGTGAATTAATTACTTTTGAACATAACGGGCTGGAATATCGTTATCTGGGAGATGATCTAAACACCAAAGAAAAACTAATTGGATATTTAAGTAAATACTATACTCCGGAAGCTAGAGATAACTTTATCTATATGTATAGTTTTATAGAACATGAAGGTATGATGGCTCAACCTAATGCTGACGGTGGGAGTCTCTTAGAGTGGGAAAATGCCCAGGCATCATTAATCAGTGAAACTGAAACCACTAAATCCTACGAATTGAAAGTCCCTTATGGTGAGGGAGAGTACCGACAATTCGATACTGTTGAAGTTATAGTACAAAAAATTGAAAAAGGATGGAAAGTTGCTGATATTATATATAAAAATGCTGAGTGTTATTAAGGGTTAGGGGATTTTCCTATGCCGAAAAGGTTGTGAACGATACTGTTCAGTGGATTGCTGTTCATATCCGAGGTTGACAGAAAAATGAAGGATATATATACTGTGAAAGAGAACATTAAGAAAACTATTTTAGAAAGAAAGGGCAAGGTATCTAGGTCGATGAAGAATTAATCCACTTTTAACAATTAAGGAAAATGCATTCGTAATAAGATTTTCCGCAAACCTTTTACATGATAAAGGGTTTTATTGTAGTGCATTTTTATTAATTAATGGGTGGATAGTATTCTTATACCTCAGATAGCTTGCTTTATTATTTATTGTTAGTGGGCATTAGCCTGACATAGTGATATCCAATTAGCTTTGATTTTTTATTAAATCAAGGTTCATTTAATAAAGCTGTAAGTGTATTTTAAGAATGCTATCCTCTCCATTTTCAAAGGAGGGGTTTTTTATGTTATTAGTTGAATGCAGTAAGGTTAAGAAATATTTTGGTGATCGATTAATTTTGGATATAGATAACTTAAAAGTTTATTCTCAAGACAGAATCGGGATAGTAGGCGTAAACGGAGCAGGGAAAACCACCTTAATTAATATTTTGAGCAAGAGGCTTGAGCCTGATGAAGGCAAGGTAAGATTAAAGGCAAAAACAGGTTATATTTCCCAGTTGGAACCACCTAATAGGAAAACTATAAGCAGGGAAATGGCGGCTAAGTTCGGTATTAGAACTACCTGGGCTGAACATATGAGCGGAGGGGAAAAGACGAGATTTAAGGTAGCAGAGGCTTTAGATAATGAAAATACACTGATTTTTGCCGATGAACCTACCAGTAATGTGGATATGGTCGGCATTGAACTTATTGAGAAAATGCTTGCAGAGTATCGGGGAGCCTTAGTTATTATCTCCCACGACCGCAGCCTCTTGGATAAGTTATGTACCCAGATTATAGAAATAGAAAACAGTAAGATTAAAATATATAAAGGAAATTATAGTGATTACCGAAAACAAAAACTTGAGGAAAGAAAAAGGGCTCAATTTGAGTATGAGGAATATGTAAAGGAGAAAAAGCGGCTAGAGCAGGTTATCCATAAAACAAAACAAAAGGTAAAAAGCATCAAAAAAACTCCTAAGAGGATGGGTAATTCTGAGGCCAGACTCCATAAAATGGGTTCCCAAAAGGCTAAGGCTAACCTGGAAAGAGCTATTAAAAATGTGGAAAAAAGAATTGAACATCTTAAAGTCAAGGAAAAGCCCCAAGAACAACCTGTAATTAAATTAGATATTTTGGATTCGGTGAAACTTCATTCCAAAATTATTATTGAAGGGGAAAACCTCAATAAATCCTATGGAGACAAACTTATTTTTAAGAATGCCGCTTTTAAAATTTATAATGGGGCCAGGGTAGCTTTACTTGGTCCAAACGGTTGTGGGAAAAGTACTTTGCTGAAAATGATTTTGGATAATGAGGATGGGATAAAAATCGCTCAAGGGGCAAAAATAGGGTATTTTAGCCAGGATATGGATATTCTTAAGCAGGACTTAAGTATTATCGAAAATGTAATGGAAAGCAGCATTTATCCCGAGAGTTTTGCCAGGTTGTTCTTAGCCAGACTCCTTTTTAAAGGGGATTCCATATATAAAAAGGTTAATACTTTAAGTGGTGGAGAACGGGTAAAAGTATCTTTTGCCAAAATATTATTGGGGGATTTTAATTTACTAATCCTTGACGAACCTACTAATTATTTAGATATTAATTCCCTGGAAGTGTTAGAAGAAACCCTTAAGGAATATGAAGGAACATTATTATTTGTGTCTCACGACAGAAAGTTTGTCAGCAATATTGCCAGTCAAATTATGATCATAGAAAATTTTCAAATTAAGTTATTCCCAGGGACTTATCAAGAATATCTAGAAAGAAACAATGATAGTTTAAAAGACCAAAAAGAAGAAATTCAGGCAAAGCTATTTATCTTAAAAAATCGTCTTTCAGAAATTATAGGAAAACTGTCACTGCCGGCTAAAGGAGAGGACATCCAGGCTTTGGATGAAGAATACTATAAAATCTTAGCTGAAATCAAAAAATTAGAAAGAATTTTACCCTAGCCTTCTAATTATTCTTTTCACCTTCCTTACTTCTTCCTCCATATATTAATAGTAAGAATTACTAATGTGGTTTGTTAACAAACCGGGGAGGAAAGCGGGGAGGTGTTTTTTTATGCAATATTTTTACGGTACGCAAACGCCCTTAAGGGTGCTTGATGAAATTGAGCTTTGGAAACAGCAGGAAAGTGAGCATACCGTAGTCATCCGGCAGGTAGTACAAAATTTAGAAGAAAATTTTGTAGAACAATTAAAAGCTTGGGAATTAGCTTTTGCTAAGGCCCAAGGAATTGCGGTGCGCTATGTGGAAGCGGTAATTAGATCTAAAGGTGCAATTGCCCCTGTTTTATTACAGGAGATTAGACAGTTTACATTATTTTCAATTAATCAGAGCATGAGTTTTGTGTCATTTTTAAACCAGCTGGTAGCTGAAAGCGAAGCAGTAGAAAATAACCCGGTAGCGGTGGTAGTAATTAATCATATCCGGCGGGAATCGGAATATTTAATTGGGATTATTACGGCGGCTCTGCAGCACTTTTAATAATATTTTGTATAGAACCTCAATCAGAATCTGATTGAGGTTCTATTAGCACTTGTATAGGGGGATCATGAATTAAGCACCTGTTTTGAGGTATTTCCAGATTAGCATCTAAGGGTACGGGGTTATTAAATTTTGCCGGAAGACCTTTATTACTCCAGGGGGAGGGCCGCTTTAAGAAAACCTTTTCTTTTGTAGGGCAATCCGGTGTGGGTAGGTCGCCGGATTTTGCGCAAACTTTAGCTTTAACCCATACTTTGGAGATTTCTTTGGGTACATTTTCTTTAGTAAATAATTCTGTTTTAATAAATTGCTTAGGGGTTAATTCACTGGGAAGCAAACCGGATTTGGTGTCTATGGCTACTTCCACAATATCCTCCGGTCGCTCAAAATCCCGGGGAGTTAAATCCCGGTGAGCTACTTCCATTACTTCTTTCCAGATAGGACCGGCACTGGAGCCGCCTCCTACTCTTTGCATGGTTTCCGGCTGGTCATAACCTAGCCAAACAGCTCCCACTAATTCAGGGGTATAGCCGACAAACCAGACGTCTTTATTATCGGAAGTTGTTCCCGTTTTTCCTGCCACCGGCCAATCTTTTAATCGGGCCGGCTTACCTGTCCCTTCTTCGACAACCGTTTTCAGCATATCAGTAATGAGGTAAGCGGTTTCTTCACTCATAGCTACTATTTTACGGGGTTTATGTTCCCACACAACTATCCCATCCTCATCTACAATTTTTTCGATGACATACGGTTCTACATATACACCTTTATTGGCAAAAGCTCCATAGGCGGCGGTTATCTCCAGAGGGGATACCCCTTTGGTTAAGCCTCCTAAGCCTAGGGATAATCCTTGGTCATTATACTTACCATTTGTAACGATTGAAGATATCCCTAAATTTTGGGCCATATTTAGGCCATCCATTATTCCTACCTGGTTTAGCATTTTAACCGTCCAGACATTTATGGAGTACTGGGCTGCGGTACGCATGGAGATTAGCCCGCGGTATTTATTATCATAGTTTTTAGGTACCCATGTGCTGCCATTGATGTTATATACTTGGGGGTAGTCATCCAGGACAGTTGCCGGGGAATAACCCTTTTCCAAAGCCGGGGCAAAAACGGCAATGGGTTTAAAGGTAGAACCTGGTTGGCGTAAAGCCTGAGTGGCCCGATTAAATTGTCTTTGACCTTCTTGGTTTCTCCCGCCGATTAGTCCCTTGATCTGACCGGTATGGTGATTTAGCACAACCATAGCTGATTGGATTATTTTGTTGTCTTTTCCTTGAGGAAATTTAGCGTCATTGTTATAGATTTCTTCCATTTTGGTCTGCACATCGGGGTCTAAGGTAGTATAAATCTTGTAGCCGCCGGTGTAAAGCTGGCCTGAGTTTTCTTTTAAATCCAATTTTTCCAGAGCTTCTTCAATTACCACATCAATAAAAGATTGAAATTTATATCCCTTTTCTTCCCTCTCCAGGGAAAGTTCAATAGGTTTTTCGCTGAGTCTTTTTGCTTCTGAATCTGAGAGTTTGCCGTAGTTAACCATGGCTTGCAAAACCAGGTTCCGTCGTTTTTTACTCGCTTCCGGATGGTAGATAGGAGAATGCCGGTAGGGGTTTTGAATTATACCTACTAAGAGAGCCGCTTCTTCAATGTTCAAGTCTTTGGCCTTTTTATTGAAAAATTTTCGGGCGGCGGTTTCAATCCCATAAGCACCGTGGCCAAAGTATACTTTATTTAAGTATCTTTCCAGTATTTCATCTTTGGAGTATTTAGTTTCTGCCTTTAAAGCAAGAATTGCTTCTTTTATTTTGCGGCTAAAACTCTTTTCACTTCTATCCAGCATGGCTAATCCTACTAATTGCTGGGTGATAGTACTGCCTCCTTGGACTATCCTGCCGCTTTTTATATTGGCTGTCATAGCCCCGGCTATCCGGTAAAGGTCGATGCCCGGATGTTCGTAAAAACGCTGGTCTTCTATAGCCACTAAGGCATCAATAACATGGGGAGAAATTTCGTCTAGAGTGACGGGTATCCTGTTTTCTTCTCCGTGCAATTCTTTTATTACCTGACCGTTTTTATCCATAATATACGACGTTGCCTTAAATTCATGGAGGGGAGTGTCGTCCAGTTTGACTACGTTTTTAATGGTTCCTGCGGCAAAACCTAACCCTATTCCTAAAAAGGAAAGTATTAGGACTATGCTTAAAATGATGGTTCCTTTCGTAAATTTGCGTCCCCAGGACATAGACTTTCCTCCTTTGAAGTTGATACTTGTCTAAAATAAATGTTAAGAAAAACTCAAAGCATCAGCCATGAAAGATGGTTGAGAAAAAAATGAAAAAAATCTAATAACTTTTTGAAAATTTTTGCTTTATTAATGCTATAATTAAATGAATATGTGTTTATTATGATTAAGATTGAAAGGGATGTTGGTAAAGTGGTTGGGCAGAGTTTTCTGGTAATTGAAGCGGGAGAGCCTTTTCAAAAAGGGGATATTATTAAACTAACTACTCAAGATGTTGTAATCGGACGGGCTACTAAAGAGTACACTCCGGATATTTGTTTTAACAGTCTATATATTTCCCGCCGCCACGCTCAAATCTCTTTTTTAAATAATGGTTTTTATATTAAAGATTTAGAA
This sequence comes from Peptococcaceae bacterium UBA3933, assembly GCA_002385805.1. Classification (GTDB taxonomy): domain Bacteria; phylum Bacillota; class Peptococcia; order Peptococcales; family BICA1-8; genus UBA3933. Next base: position 16,732 of record DGEF01000125.1, on the reverse strand, counting down.
AGCACCCACGGTACAGCGGTTAACGGTCAGGTTTTAAAACCGGAACAATTTTATAAGTTGAATCCCGGTGATGTAATTACTTTAATTGAGGGTCTGGTTTTCTTTACTTATCAGGAGGAAGTGGATCCGGAAAAAACTATTGTTTTTCCCCAATGTTTGATTAACCGGAAAGGTCTTTTTGTAGACGAAGCTAAAAAGCAAATCTGGTATCAGGATAAAATACTGAAAATATCCGGGAAACCGCGGGAATTGCTTCTGCTTTTATACAGGAACAAAAACAGAACCGTTAGCTATGAGGAAATTAAAAGAGCGTTATGGCCGGAGAGGGAGTTAGATGAAGACGGTTTGCCTATCGTGGGCAATGAAGAAATATATGCTTTAGTGTACCGTTTGCGCAAACAATTAGGCGGGGATCTGGAAAAAATGATTATTACCGTTTCCGGTTATGGCGTAATCTTGGAGTTGGATTAATCAGGTGAAAAGGGGAGAGTCAAATTGGAGGGACATACACAGCAAAGGATCAATTGTCTAAATTGCCGCCACTTTTATATCACCTGGGACAAAAATTTTCCCCGAGGTTGTCGGGCTCACGGGTTTAAAAGTCAACACTTACCTTCACGGGTTGTCTTTAATTCTTCAGGAATTGAGTGCATGTACTATCAAAAGAAAAGAGAAAAAACAAAGACAGAAACAGATTAGGAGCTAACATTAGCCCCTAATCTGTTTTTCCTTATTTTTAAGTTTTTCATACCAGATGCTGTGGCGGCGCCGGATGTAATTCAGGTCTACTTTTCCTGTAAACATGGATGGGAGCAAGGGCCAATTAGCCTTAAAAACAAAAGCCCCTAGATGAGCGATTATGCCCAGGATGATCATAAAAGTAGCCAGGTTATGAAGATGGGTAACCCAACTTAAAAAAGCGGGGGAAAAATAAACGGAGGGTAAATTTTTCATTACTTTGATTATGCCTGTAACTATTATTATCAGGAAACTAAAGGCCATATAAGCATAGGCCAGTCTTTGTTCAGCTAAGTATTTGTCACTTTGGGGCTCTTTTCCGAAACCAAACATTGACTTGATAATCTGCCAGGATTCCTTTAAATCTCCTTTACGGGGAATCAGGTTATATTCTTTTCTGATTAAATGATAAACAACATGAACACTGATTGCGGAAATAAGAACGGTTGCAGCTACATAGTGAATCAGGACGGTAACAGAATAATCTGAACTCCAGGATAAGCCCGGTAACTGGTCAATAAAATACCTTTTGGCCAGCGGCATCTGAAACATTCCCGTAAGGATTAAAGTAAAGGTGGAAAGGGCTATAGACCAATGGATTAGCCTTACTAAAACGCTATGGCGGACAATCTTTTCTTGATCCATTATTCATCCTCCTTCCCCTTCATGGTTCTATAGGCTGTTATTCCGGCAGCAAAAGCTGTAGCCACCGGTGCTATAAATAATGCTTGAGCCATACCGTTGGCCGTATCCAGGAAGTTTTCCTCCTTTACAGGCATGGTTGGAAAACCGGGAGCTTCCGGATTAGGCTGGCTTGCTTTTTGCTTTAGTAATTGTTCGTTAATTTTTTCAAAAGGAACTGGGGAAAGATAAAAGGTTGATGTTCCTCCGTTTTCTTTGTCGCCATAGACATAGCCTTTTATTTTCTCTGCTTTTTCATAGGCTAGTTTTCTTAATTCTTCTTTAGGGCCAAAGGTGATTGCTCCTTGGGGACAGGCTTCTACACAGGCTGGGAGCAGGCCTGCCTTAATCCGGTCATAACACAGGTCGCACTTATACATAACACCTCCCCCGGCAAATTTGGGAGCTACTTTAAGGTATAAACCAACACCGGCCTGCCTGGCGGGAATACCCCAGGGGCACACGTCACGACATTTGGCCCCGCCGAAACACACATCAGGGTCGATTCTGGTTATACCTTCCGGTGTTTGTTCTAAGGCACTAAAAGGACACAGGTTAGCACAAGGCGGATTATCGCAATGCATACACCTCCTAGGAATAGAAATTTCTTGTCCGTCTACAGTTACTGTTTGGACAAAACTCCAGTTATAAGGGGTGAGCCTGTTGGTAACGTTTCTTTTATCCGACCAGTCTTCATGTTTTTTTTGGGGCCAGTAATTTTGGATGTTTTCTACTGGGTTCGGGAATTTACTTTCATTTTGAGTCCTGCATGCCTGAACACAAGCCGGTATGTTTTGTCCTTTACAACCGTCGCACTTGGTTAAATCAATGAAGGTACCGACTTTGGAAGCGTTTTTTTCCCCTGCCAGGGCAATTTTATTTGCACCTGACAAAATCAGTCCGCTGGAAACACCGGCCGCCAGTGTTCTTTTTATAAAACTGCGGCGTGATATATTCATGACAATAAACCTCCCTGCCATATACCTATACCCCCTATGGGTAAATATATATTAATACAGGGACAAGGTAATTGTCAATAAAAACGAAAGAAAATAATTTAAATTTTTTAACAATACTTACAATCCCAAATAATTGTAATAACGAATATTATAATATTATTATCGAAAAATGTTCGTTTTTTGGTTGACATTTGCTTGTTTTGATGTTAAAGTTTAGGTGTAGTTATTAATAAAAACATATATTCCCGTATAATCAGTGGGAATATGGCCCACAAGTTTCTAATGGTGACCGTAAATCACCTGAATAAGGGAAAGCATACCTAGAGCCAAAATAGAAGTCGGAGGTCAGAAGTAAGAGGTCCGAAAGGATGTTAGAAATAAGAAGTCGGATGTCAGAAGTTTTTCGGGTGATAGTCTAATAGCATTTCATACTGAATTTCAGACTTCTGACTTCCTACTTCTGACCTCTTTTTGGTTCGAGCGGTATGGGTGCTGTTTTATGCAGTGCTACACCGAAGGGATAAAAGCCCAGGCGGATAGGTTTCCTAGTATGGACAACCTGTCTTTCTGGGCATTTTAATTATAAAAGGGGGGAGGATAGGAGTAATATCTCCCGTTAGGACTTATTTTTAGGACTAAAATTTTATCATCATGATTTGGAGGTAAAAAATGTTAGAAAAAATTTTTAAGTTACGAGAGCATGGTACAACAGTTCGAACAGAAATAATGGCAGGTTTAACTACTTTTATGACCATGGCCTATATTATAATTGTTAACCCGCAAATATTAGGTGATGCAGGAATGCCTGCCGGTGCAGTTATGGTGGCTACCTGTTTGGCGGCTGCTTTAGGTACATTTTTAATGGGCTTTTTAGCTAATTATCCTTTTGCTTTAGCACCAGGTATGGGTTTAAATGCTTTCTTCACTTACACTGTTGTTTTGACAATGGGCCTTTCCTGGCAGGCTGCTTTGGCTGCGGTATTTATTTCCGGTATTATCTTTTTGCTTTTAACCTTATCTAAAGCCCGGGAAGCAATTGTTAATTCCATTCCTTTAAGTTTAAAATATGCTGTTAGTGTAGGTATCGGTTTGTTTATTGCTTTAATCGGGCTTAAAAATGCGGGAATTATTGTTCATAATCCAGGCACCGGAACAATAGGTCTGGTTACACCTGAATATTTTATTGATGAAAGTTTAAGAGCCCTATTACCCTTTGGAACTACTCCTACAAGTATTTTATTAGCAGTTTTTGGCTTGATTTTTACTAGCGCCTTAGTTGTTAAAAATGTAAAGGGTTCTTTGCTTTGGGGGATACTAGTGACAACTATCGTGGGTATTCCTTTAGGTGTTGTGAATTTAGGAGAAAACTTTACTTTAGTTAGTATGCCTCCCAGTCTTTCAGAAACCTTTATGGCTATGAACTTTGCGGAAGTATTGAGTTTCGGGTTAATTCCCATCATCTTTTCTTTTACTTTTGTGGATTTGTTCGATACGGTAGGAACATTAGTGGGTGTTTCCAGTAAAGCGGGAATGTTAGACGAAAAGGGCAACCTGCCTAAAGCTAATAAAGCATTATTAGCAGACTCATTGGCAACCATCGCCGGTGCTGCTTTAGGTACCAGCACTACAACTACTTATGTTGAGAGTGCTTCCGGGGTAGCTCAAGGAGGTAGAACAGGTTTAACTGCTGTTACTACAGCTGTGTTATTCCTTTTAGCTCTATTCTTTTCACCACTGGTAGGAATTATTCCCTCTGCAGCTACTGCTCCTATTCTTATAATTGTGGGTATCTTTATGATGGAACCAGTTACAAAAATTGATTTTAGTGACTATTTAGAAGGAATCCCTGCTTTCTTTGCTATCGTGATGATGCCATTTGCTTATAGTATTGCCGAGGGTATTGTTTTCGGCGTTATTGCTTATACTGTATTACGTTTATTAACTGGTCGGGCAAAAGACGTCAGCGTAGTAATGTGGATATTGACTCTACTTTTTGTTATTAGGTTTTTTGTAATATAACTTAAGTAAAGGTTAAAAAGGGGGTAAATTCTATGGCCAAACCTTTAGTTGGCATTGTTATGGGCAGTGATTCAGATTTACCAATAATGGAAGAGGCCGCCAAGATTTTTAAAAAGTTTGATGTTCCTTTTGAACTGGTGGTTGCTTCTGCTCATCGTACTCCCTATCGTGCTTTAGGTTATGCGGAAAAAGCTGAGGAAAAAGGTATTGAAGTGATAATAGCGGGAGCCGGTGCTGCTGCTCATCTTCCTGGTGTTTTGGCTGCGGTAACTTCTTTACCGGTTATTGGTGTGCCTATAAACGCCACACCTTTACAGGGTGTAGACTCTCTTTATGCTATTGTCCAAATGCCTTCCGGGATACCTGTAGCCACAGTGGGTATTAATGCTGCCAAAAATTCTGCCTTACTGGCCGTACAGATTTTAGCTGTAAAGTACCCCGAGTTAAGAAAAAAATTTAAAGAGTATAAGCAGGAATTAGCTAAAGAAGTAGAAGCAAAAGCTGAAAAAGTAAATAGGAGTATTTTTTGATTATTATATAGCCCAGTACCTTAGTATGCCCATACTTAAGTTCTGGGCTTTTTAATCCCAAAGGAGGTTATTTTCATGGCAAATAATAATAAAAAACCTTGGTTAGAATTAGGTTTGACTGATTATGAATATGAGCGGATTAAAGAAATATTAGGTAGAGAACCCAATGAATTGGAGTTAGGAATGTTTTCAGCTATGTGGTCCGAGCATTGCAGTTATAAAAATTCACGGCCGGTTTTAAAAACTTTTCCTACTAAAGGTCCTCAGGTTTTACAGGGTCCCGGTGAAAATGCCGGGGTATTGGATATAGGAGATGGTCTAGCCGTTGCTTTTAAATTAGAAAGTCATAATCATCCTTCTGCCATTGAACCTTATCACGGAGCTGCAACAGGTATCGGGGGAATTGTCCGGGATGTGTTTACCATGGGGGCCAGGCCCATTGCCCTTTTAAACTCACTTCGTCTAGGTTCATTGGACAGCAGTAAAACCCGTAATTTATTTAAGGGCATGGTGGAAGGTATGGCCGATTACGGTAATGGTATCGAGGTTCCTGCTGTGGGCGGGGAGGTATATTTTCATCCTTCCTATGAAGAAAATCCTCTGGTTAATGCCATGTGTGTAGGCTTATTAGAACATAAAGATTTAGCAAAAGGAGTGGCTCGGGGAGTAGGCAATCCGGTAATGGCAGTTGGGGCTAAAACAGGTCGGGACGGTATTCATGGAGCTTCTTTTGCTTCCGAGGAGTTAAGTGAAACTACTGCGCCTAGAATTCCTACAGGAGACCCTGTTGTAGAAAAACGGCTTATGGAAGCCTGCTTAGAATTAATTAAAGCAGGATATGTTGTGGGTATGCAGGATATGGGGGCAGCAGGACTAACCAGTTCCTCCTGTGAAATGGCTTCCCGAGGTGACAGTGGGGTGGAAATTGACGTAGCTTTAGTTCCCTGCCGGGAAGAAGGTATGACTCCTTATGAGATTATGCTTTCCGAATCTCAGGAACGGATGTTGGTGGTACCGAAAAAAGGTAAAGAAAAAGAAGTACAAGATATTTTTAAAAAATGGGGTCTGGAGGCAGTTGTTATCGGTAGAGTAACTGATGACGGTTTGGTTCGCATAAAAGAAGGAGAAAAGGTTGTGGCAGAGATACCGGCTAAAGGTCTTACGGAGTTATGTCCTGTTTACGAAAGGGAGGCACAAAAACCTAGTTATTTGGACAAGGTACAAGTCAGTGACTTAGAAAACTTGTCCGAACCCTCTGATTATGGAAAAGTTCTTTTGGACCTATTAGCCAGACCTACTATTGCCAGTAAGAAATGGGCTTATGAAAAGTTTGATCTCCAGGCAGGTAACAATACAGTTGTTGGGCCGGGTTCTAACGCGGCTGTCGTAAGAATAAAGGACACAAAAAAAGGAATAGCTTTATCCGTTGATTGTAATTCACGTTATGTGTACCTTGATCCCTTTATGGGTGGAATGATAGCTGTCAGTGAGGCTGCCAGAAATGTTGTTTGCGCAGGTGCGAGACCTTTAGGCATAACTAACTGTTTGAATTTCGGCAACCCTGAAAAACCACAAGTTTATTGGCAGCTAAAAGAAGCCGTAAGAGGAATGAGTGCTGCTTGTGAAAAATTAAATACCCCCGTTACCGGCGGAAATGTCAGTTTATATAATGAAACTAAAGGAAAATCTATTTTCCCCACTCCTACGGTAGGTATGGTGGGTTTAATTGAAGATGTTTCTAAAGTTTGTACTCTGGGCTTTAAAAAAGAAGGAGATCTGATTTTTCTGTTAGGTGAAAATACTGATGAATTAGGCGGCAGCGAGTTTCTGGCCATGTATCATGGATTGGAAGAGGGCAGACCTCCTTACCTGGATTTAAATAAAGAAAAAAGTCTGCAGGAATGCACTTTAAATTTAATTGAAGAAGGATTGATTAATTCTGCTCATGACTGTAGCGAAGGTGGTTTAGCTGTGGCTTTGGCTGAGTGTTGTATAGCAGAGGGACAGGGAGCGGAGATCACTCTTAAAGAAGAGCTTAGGGCCAGTGCTTTGCTTTTTGGTGAGGCTCAGTCCCGGATTATTATCAGTGTCAGTCCGGATAAAAAACAAAAAGTACTGGAAATAGGCAAGAAATATTCGGTACCGGTTACTCAAATAGGTGTGGTAGGTGGAAAATCCTTGATTATCAAAGGTAATGATTTTGCAATTGATCTTTTCCTTAAAGAGTTGGAGGAAAAATATAAGGGGGCTATTCCATGTTTGATGAAAGACTAGACAAGCTTTCCGAAGAATGCGGAGTTTTTGGTATTTATGCTCCCGGCAAAGATATAGCTCAATTAATATATTTTGGACTTTTTGCTCTGCAGCATCGCGGACAGGAAAGTGCCGGTATCGCCGTAACTAATGGTTATGGAATTCAAGTGCATAAGGATATGGGTTTGGTTACGGAGGTCTTTAATCAAGACATTTTAAGCAGGTTAAAGGGCTTTCAAGGGATTGGGCATGTGCGGTATTCTACCGGAGGTGCCAGCCTGGCTCTTAATGCCCAGCCCCTGGTCTGTAACTATGCCCAGGGAAACATAGCCTTGGCCCATAACGGCAATTTAACCAATGCCAAAGAGTTAAAGGAGAAGCTGGCTAACCAAGGCTCTGTATTTCAGTCAACAATCGATACGGAATTAATCATCAACCTTATTGCCAGTTATGGTCAAAATCCTATCGAGGAATCTTTAATGAAATGCATGATTGATATTAAAGGTTCTTATGCTTTAGTAATTATGACCGAAGATAAACTGATCGGGGTGCGAGACCCCTATGGTAATCGACCTCTCTGCATCGGTAAGATTGACAAAAAGGGTTATGTCCTGGCCTCAGAATCCTGTGCATTGGATACGGTGGGAGCTCAGTTTCTGCGGGATGTAGAACCGGGAGAAATCGTAGTTATTAATGAAAGAGGTTTGACTTCCCAAAGGATTCTACCTAAAGGTGAAAGAGCGGTCTGTGTTTTTGAATACATTTATTTTGCCCGCCCGGACAGTGATATTGACGGGATTAATGTAAACATTGCCCGCAAAAATATGGGGATTGAACTGGCAAAGGAACATCCCCTGGATGTAGATGTGGTGATTCCTGTTCCTGATTCCGGCACTGCTTCGGCCATTGGTTATGCTCAACAGTCTGGGATTAATTTTGCTCAAGGGTTGTTAAAAAACAGGTATGCAGGACGGACTTTTATTAATCCTGAACAGGATGTAAGAGAAATAGCAGTTAAATTAAAATTAAGTCCATTAAAGCAGGAGATTTTCGGGAAAAGGGTAGCTATCGTGGATGATTCCATTGTCCGGGGAACTACCAGTAAAAAACTGGTGGAAATATTCCGAAAACAGGGTGCCAAAGAAGTGCATCTGCTGATTAGCTCACCACCGGTAATCGAACCATGCTATTACGGCATTGATACCTCAGAACGGGGTCAATTAATAGCTGCTCAAAAGAGCTTGGAAGAAATTAGAGAATATATCGGTGCGGACAGTCTTCATTATTTAAGTCTAGAGGGTTTGTTAAAAGCTCTGGATAAAGAGAGGGGATTCTGTTTGGCTTGTTTGACCGGTGACTATCCTATTCCTATTCCCTCTCCGGAAGATTTAGGCAAACATATTCTGGAATATCCCCGGAAAAAGGAGGGGGCTTGAAGTGAATGAAGAGCGAATGAGTTACGCTCAGGCAGGTGTGGATATTTCCAAAGGAAATCAAGCCGTGGAATTGATTAAACCTTTGGTAAAAAGCACATACCGACGGGAGGTAATAACAGAACTAGGAGGTTTTGGCGGTCTATTTGCCCTGGACTTAAAAAAATATAAAGAACCGGTACTGGTTTCCGGTACCGATGGAGTAGGCACCAAGCTGAAGATAGCCTTTCAGCTAAACAACCATGAAACTGTCGGTATTGATGCAGTAGCCATGTGTGTTAACGATATACTGGTTTTAGGGGCGGAGCCTTTGTTTTTCTTGGATTATTTAGCTGTGGGTAAGCTGGAACCTTCCCAGGTGGCGGCAATAGTCAAAGGAATAGCTGAAGGGTGCAGGCAGGCTGGATGTGCCTTAATCGGGGGAGAAACAGCGGAAATGCCAGGTTTTTACCCTCCGGGAGAGTATGATGTGGCCGGCTTTGCCGTAGGTATTGTAGACCGCGAAAAAATAATTGACGGTAGTTCCATAAAACCTGGGGACATTATTTTAGGATTACCCTCCACAGGTTTGCATAGCAATGGCTATTCTTTGGCTCGCAAGGTTTTTTTAGAGAAAGCTAATTATTCCTTGGAGGAATTTATTCCTGATTTGCAGGGCAAATTAGGAGATATTTTATTAGAACCCACTAAAATATATGTTTCATTGATAAAAACAATTTTATCCAGAGTAAAGATCAAAGGAATGGCACATATTACCGGCGGAGGCTTGGTGGAAAATATACCCAGGATATTACCTGAAGGTACCCGGGCCGTAATCAAAAAGGGTACTTGGCCGGTGTTACCTGTATTTAAACTAATGCAGAAATTAGGGAATATTGCCGAAGAAGAAATGTATCGCACCTTCAACATGGGTATCGGCATGGTCCTGATTGTTGATCAAAACGATACGGAAGAAATTTTTAAAGTCTGCCAGGAACTAGGGGAAAAAGTTTATGAAATAGGGTATATTTGTTCAGGCGAATCCAAGGTAATTTTTAAACAGGATTAATTATAACAACTAGCTTACTATAAATAAAAGATTTAAGGAGTAAGAAAGATGAGTTTTAAATTGGCTGTTCTGGCTTCAGGGCGGGGAACAAATTTACAGGCTTTAATTGATGCTTCAAAAATGGGAGAAATGCCTGCTCAGGTTGAAGTAGTAATCAGTGACAAAAAAGAGGCTCAAGCCTTAAAAAGAGCCCAAGACAATAAAATTCCGGCAATTTTTGTTGACCCCAGCAGTTTTCCCAGTAAAAAGAATTTTGAACAAGAATTAATACGGATTCTTAACGGTTTTGATTATGACCTGATTTGTTTGGCAGGCTTTATGAGAATCCTGTCTCCCTTTTTTATTAATAACGTGGGTAAGCCCATAATAAATATTCATCCTTCTTTATTACCTGCTTTTCCCGGTTTAAACGCTCAGAAACAAGCCCTGGATTATGGAGTAAAATTTTCCGGCTGTACCGTTCACTTTGTGGACGAAGGGGTTGATTCCGGGCCTATTATCTTACAAGCGGTGGTACCTGTGGAAGAAGGAGACACTGAAGAAACATTAGCGCAAAGGATTTTACAAGAAGAACATCGCCTTTATCCTTTAGCCGTGAAGCTTATTGCCGAGGGAAGAATTAGGATTGAAGGCAGAAAAGTGTTTATTGAGTGAGCGAGTGGGCGAGAAAAATATTCCTAGCAATTCTGCGTGAGCATCTGCTTTAGGGTTATACTAAGCCCCAAAGCAGATGCCCATTAAAAAATGCTCAATTTATTATTGTCGTTACAGTCTGGGTGATTAATTTTAAAACTTATTTGGGTGGTGAGATATTATGAAGCGAGCACTTATTAGTGTTTCCGATAAGACAGGTTTAGTAGAATTTGCCCGGAAAATAGCGGAATTAGGATGGGAAATTGTTTCTACAGGGGGAACGGCCCGAACTTTAGAAGAGGCAGGTATTAAAGTCACGGAAATATCCCGGGTAACAGATTTCCCCGAAATTCTGGACGGTCGGGTAAAAACTTTACATCCAAAGGTACATGGAGGTATTTTGGCCAAGAATACTCCGGAGCATTTTCAGGTTTTAAAGGAGCAGGGAATTGTCCCCATTGATTTAGTGGTGGTTAATCTTTATCCTTTTCAGCAAACAATTGCCAGACCCGGTGTCAGTTTAGATGAAGCCATAGAAAATATTGATATTGGCGGACCCACAATGGTCCGTGCTGCAGCTAAAAACTATCAAAGAGTGGCTATAGTTGTAAATCCCCAAAAGTATGGAGAAATTTTGTCGGAGCTAGAGGAAAAAGGGGAAATAAGTATAGCCACCAGGGAAAGATTAGCTCTGGAGGCTTTCCAACATACGGCTCAGTATGATGCAGCCATAGCTAATTATTTAGCCGGAAAGTTTACAAATGAGCAGTTTCCTGAGCAGTATATAGTGGTTGGCCAGAAGAAGCAGGACTTACGGTATGGGGAGAATCCCCATCAAAAAGCTGCCTTTTATGTTTTCCCCGGAAATACTCAAGGAACTATTGCCGGTGCCCGGCAGTTGCAGGGTAAAGAACTTTCTTATAACAATATAGTAGATATAGAAGCAGCCTGGACTTTAGTTCAGGAATTTGAACAACCTGCCGCTTGTATCATTAAACATACAAATCCTTGTGGTACAGCCTTAGGTGAAAATTTAGTTGAGGCCTACCAAAGGGCTTTGGCGGCAGATCCTGTTTCCGCTTTTGGTGGCATTATCGGTCTAAATCGACAAGTAGACAAGGAGACTGCTGAAAAAATAGCGGAAACTTTTATGGAAGCCGTTGTGGCACCCGGTTTTGCTCCGGACGCTTTAGAGGTGTTGAAGAAAAAGCAAAATTTACGTTTACTAGAAATTGAACCTGTACAAGAACAGTCGGAGTACTGGTTGGAAAAAGTAAGCGGCGGTTTTCTAGTTCAGGATCTGGATAAGAAAACAGTAAATTTAGAAGAATTACAGGTGGTGACTGAAAAGAAACCTACCGCCGCTGAACTGGAAGAACTGTTATTTGCCTGGAAGGTAGTAAAACATGTTAAATCAAATGCCATTGTTGTTACCAAAGACCGGCAAACAATAGGTGTAGGCGCGGGACAGATGAACAGGGTTGGTGCTGCCAATATTGCTTTTAAACAGGCCGGAGAAAAGGTCCAGGGAGCCGTACTGGCTTCAGATGCCTTCTTTCCATTCCGGGATACAGTGGACGCGGCGGCCAAGGCCGGTATTAAAGCAATTATTCAGCCCGGTGGTTCTATTCGGGATGAAGAATCCATCCAAGCATGTAACGAACACGGAATTACCATGGTGTTTACGGGAGTAAGACATTTCAAACATTAACTTTTGGGTTAGCTTTAGGTTCAGAAATATCTCTGGGGTTAAAATTTTTTGTAAGATTTTTACTCTAGGGCAAATATTTTTAGTCAGACAAAGATCTGACCAAAAATATAGCCTGTTTGCTAAATCTAAACCCAAAAAATTAACCAGAAAGTGAGGAGAATAAATGCGGGTACTAGTGGTAGGCGGTGGTGGAAGGGAGCATGCTCTGGTTTGGAAAATCAGACAGAGTCCTAAAGTATCCCAGATTTACTGTGCTCCCGGTAATGGAGGAATTCAGGAAATTGCCCAGTGTGTGGACATTGCCGCCCAAGACATAGATAAACTGTTAGAATTTGCTCTGACCGAGAAAATAGATTTAACGGTTGTAGGGCCTGAAGTACCTTTAGCCTTGGGAATAGTGGATAAATTTCGTGAAAAGGGTTTAAGGATTTTCGGACCTTCTCAGAAAGCGGCGGAAATTGAAGGTAGTAAGGCCTTTGCTAAAAACTTAATGGCCAAATACCATATTCCTACGGCCCAATATCGGGTGTTTACAGATGTAGAAAAAGCTAAAGATTATATCAGAGAATTAGGCGTGCCATGTGTGGTGAAAGCAGATGGATTGGCTGCCGGCAAAGGAGTAATGGTATGTTTTGAATTAGAAGAAGCCTTAACTGCCGTAGAGGAAATCTTAGTAGATAATAAATTTGGCCAAGCCGGCAGTCAGGTGATAGTGGAAGAGTATTTAGAAGGAGAAGAGGTTAGTATTTTAGCCTTTACTGACGGGAAGAATATCGTGCCTATGGTTTCGGCTCAAGACCATAAACGGGTTTTCGATAATGATCAAGGCCCCAATACAGGGGGAATGGGTGCTTATTCCCCGGCTCCTGTTTATACCTCACAAGTTCAAAAACTGGTAGAAACAGAAATTTTACAATCTACTGTGCAAGCAATGGAGAAGGAAGGCAGGCCTTTCCAAGGTGTCCTTTATGCAGGATTAATGCTTACCTCAAAGGGGCCCAAAGTATTAGAGTTTAACGCCAGATTCGGTGACCCTGAAACTCAGGTAGTGTTGCCTAGACTAAAGACGGATTTGGTGGAAATAATTGAAGCTGTTTTAGACCGGAAATTAGATACCGTTAAAATTGAATGGTCTTCCCAGGCTGCTGTTTGCGTTGTTTTGGCCTCAGCCGGGTACCCGGGACCTTATGAGAAAGGTAAAGTAATAACAGGTATTGATAAGAAGATTCCAGGAACCTATGTCTTTCATGCCGGTACAAAATTAAAAGAAGGCCGTTTAATCACTGACGGAGGCAGGGTACTGGGAGTCACCGCTTTAGGCGATAATTTACCGGAAGCCATAAACAATGCTTATAACGGTGTAAAAATGATTGACTTTTCGGGTATGCATTATCGTCGGGATATAGGAAAAAAAGCCATCAGATAGTTAGACTAACTTAAAAGGACCTACTTCTATTAGGTAGGTCTTTTTGTTTTTTATATTTTTAATTTATTGCTGTTAAAGACTCCGTGTTAGAATATAATTTAAAATAATAGCAATATAGGATTGGGAGTTGAAAGAATGAAAATACTCTGGGAGTTATTTATAACCTTTTTTAAGATAGGAGCCTTTACTTTTGGGGGAGGATATGCCATGTTGCCCCTTATTCAACAGGAAGTATGTGATAACAAGCATTGGATTAAGGAAGAGGAAATTGTTGATGTTATAGCTTTGTCTCAGTCAGTGCCGGGGGCTATTGCCGTGAATGCCTCTACCTTTATAGATTATAAAATTAGCGGGATTAAAGGAGCTTTAGTCGCTACCTTAGGTACGGTCTTACCTTCTTTTCTGATAATTTTGAGTTTAGCCGGGCTGTTATTAAAATTTGCGGGAAATGAAATTGTAGAAAAAGCATTTTCCGGCATTCGGGCAATGGTAATGGCTTTAATTTTAGCAGCGGTTTTTAAAATGGGCAAATCTTCTATTAAAGATTACCGGACTCTAACCATTGCTGTTATTTCTTTTGTTTTTTTATTATTGTTTGACCTTCATCCCATAGTGGCCATCATTTTCGGTGGTTTGGCAGGAGTAATTATATATAATAAATTCATTTTGTTAAAGGATAAGGAAGGATGCAATTAACATGGTCTATTGGCAGCTTTTTTTATCATTTTTTAAAATCGGTTTGTTTAGTTACGGTGGCGGCTTTGCCATGATCCCCCTGATTCAAAAAGAAATTGAAAGCCATAACTGGCTTACCGCCCATGAGTTTGTCAATATAATTGCTGTTTCTGAGGCTACACCGGGTCCAGTAGCGATTAATTCAGCAACTTTTGTGGGTTTTAAAACAGCAGGCTTCTGGGGGGCATTTGTCAGTACTTTAGGTGTTTGTTTGCCTTCTTTAATTATTGTGCTTATCTTGGCGAGAATTGTGGATAAATTTATCGATCACCCGGTAGTAAAAGGGATGTTATATGGCATTCGTCCCGTAGTGATTAGTTTGGTTTTACTGGCTGCCGTTTTTGTAGCCCAAACAGTACTTTTTACAGAACAGGGGGTTTTAGGAGTAGACTGGATTAGTGTAATTATTGCCTGTTTGGGGTTTTTAGGTGTAATGAAGTATAAATTACATCCTATTTTATTAATTTTCATAGCCGGTGTTAGCGGAATATTGTTTTATTAGCATTTCTTGGTCCTTATCTATTTCACATTTTATTTTGCAGGATTCTTTATTATAATAAAGAATAATAGTATTACAAATTTTTGTTCTAAAATTTATAGAAATGAGGAAAAAAAGGATGTATCAAAGCCGTTTAAAAGACCCTCTTATCGATAAGCTTTTTGAAGCCATTCTTTTACTGGAAAATGAAGAAGAATGTTATCGGTTTTTTGAGGATATTTGTACGGTCAGTGAATTAAAATCCATTGCTCAAAGGCTAGAAGTAGCCAAAATGCTTGCCGAGGATAAAACCTATACGGATATCGCCAACGAAACCGGTGCAAGTACGGCTACTATCAGTCGGGTAAAAAGATGCTTGAATTATGGCGCCGATGGGTATAAACTTATTCTGGCTAAATTAAATAATAAGGAAAATGAAAAGAAAATAAGGAGTTGATTAAATGTTAATTATACCGGCGATGGACATACGGTGTGGCCAGTTTGTCCATGTTTTGTCTGGGCCGATGCGGGAGGAGTTAATCGGCAAAGATGATCCGGTAGAAATTGCTCAATGGTGGCAGGAACAGGGGGCTAAAATTATTCATGTAACGGATTTGGATGGGGCTTTTACCGGTAATCCGGAAAATTTGGAGACAATCAAACAAATAAAAGCTAATGTTCCTATTGCCTTGCAAGTTGCCGGCGGTATCCGTACTTTAGAGCATATTGAAAAAGTTCTGGCCCTAGGTGTGGAACGGGTTGTCTTAGGAACTATTTTTGCCCGTAACCCGGAATTAATCGGACAAGCCTGTCGTGAATTTGAGGAAAAAGTAATAGTAGGAATCGAAGGCAAGAACAACCTGGTAGCCATTGAAGGCTGGAAACAACCTACCGATTGGACAATCATCGAGACAGCCCGGAGGTTGAAAGAACTGGGAGTAAAGAGAGTGCTTTTCAGTGATACCCGGCGGGAAGGTTCCTTAAAAGGACCAAACCTAGATGTGGCTTTGGAAGTAGCCGAAAAAACCGGGTTAAGGGTTATTTTGTCCGGGGGTGTTTCTTCCCGTACAGATTTAGAGAAAATTGCTCAATTTGCATCTGTGGGTATTGAAGGGGTAATAGTAGGGAAGGCTCTTTACACAGGAAATATAACTTATAAGGAAACTTTAGACCTTATTTCTTAAATTAATAAGATATTATTAAAGCTAAGGTGAAAATTTTTTACTTTAGCTTTTTTTTATTTTTACCACGGATAACTTAGAGTCTAAAGGTGGGCGTGTGAGCGAGTAGGCGAGAATTTAACTCCCTTAACCTTAACCTTCGCCGTAAAGCGAATAATCATTGTTCATACGTGGTTAATAATACTAGCCACTAAATTAGGTGAGAATTTCAATTATTAATAAAAATATAGGCTGATGGATTAAATAAATTACTAAAGAATGCCTGCCTAAAAAGCTGATAAAATTGTTTTCTAAATTTATTTTAACTAAACTTTTGTTTTTCGGATAAAATATTCTTTTGAGAATCATTCCTCCTAAAAAAGCACCTAGATAAGGAAATAAAGGATAATAATCTAAAGATTGATAAGTAGAGCTGGTTAAACGGAAAGCCAGGAGATAATTATGCGAAAGATTTAAATCAGCAAAAAGGTTGCCTAAAATTATGGATAATATTGCTAAAAAAGCTAGTAAATAAGAAGGAAATCTGTTAAAAAAGGGGAATAATAAAACACTTATTCCTAAAAAATGGAGTATACCGAAATTGATATAATTTTTCGGGTCATAAAAATATGTAACAACTGTAATAATCAAGGCGAAAAAGAGGATTTTTAATCCTCTTTTTATGTTATTTCTGCTTAAAGAACAGCTAATGGCGGTAATTGTAATAAACATTAAAGCTGATGTTTTACCTATAAAAAACACAGGACCTTTCTTATAATTGATAAATTCCCAGCCGCAAAATTCTTTTAAATCATATAAAAGGTGAAAAGTTATCATTAAAATTATGGCAATGCCTCGTAAAAAATCAATTTCACCAATACGTTTTTTGGGAACCATTATCTTGCTCCACCTTTTTCTCAAGATATTT
>DGEF01000067.1:2706-7675 GCA_002385805.1 Peptococcaceae bacterium UBA3933 | reverse complement strand
AGATGTGTATAAGAGACAGCTTCTATCTGGAATTGCAAAATCAGGGTTTACATGAACAGGCTCAATTAAATTCTCAGTTAGCAGAGCTTGGCAGAGAAACAGGTATCCCCCTCGTAGCCACTAATGATGTCCATTACGTGGGTGCTGAAGATGCCAGGATGCAAGATGTCCTGATGTGTATCCAAATGGGGAAGATTTTAGAAGATGATTCCCGGATGCGGTTTGAGAGTAACCAGTTTTATTTAAAATCCTGGGAGGAAATGAATCTAGCCTTAGGTGAATACCAAGATGCCTTAGAAAACACCTTGAAAATAGCCCAGCAATGTAATGTGGAGTTTACTTTTGGCAAAAACCATATGCCGGTATTTCAAGTGCCCCAAGGCCATACTGTGGAAACTTATTTAGAACAATTATGTATGGAAGGCTTAAAAAAACGCTACGGAAACCCCACTCCCCAAGCTTATCAGAGACTAGATTATGAGTTGAAAATCATTAAACAAATGGGTTACGCAGGATATTTTTTAATTGTTTGGGATTTTATAAATTATGCCAAAAAACAGGGAATCTATGTAGGACCAGGGCGTGGTTCGGCAGCAGGAAGTTTGGTTGCTTATACCCTGGAAATAACAGATATCGATCCTTTAAAATACGGTCTTCTTTTTGAAAGATTTCTAAATCCGGAACGGGTAAGTATGCCTGATATTGATGTGGATTTTTGTTATGAGCGTAGAGGTGAGGTAATAGATTATTTGGTAGAAAAATACGGCAATGAACGGGTAGCGCAAATTATTACTTTCGGTACAATGGCTGCCCGTGCGGCTATCCGTGATGTGGGTCGGGTAATGAATATCCCTTTGGGCATAGTAGATAAAGTGGCTAAGCTAATTCCTAATGAATTAGGGATTACTATACCTAAAGCTTTAGAGGTGTCGGCAGAACTTAGAGAATTGGTGGAAAGTGACTCCCAAATTAAAGAGCTGGTCTATATGGCCATGGCGGTAGAAGGAATGCCCCGCCATGCGGGAACTCATGCAGCGGGAGTAGTGATTTCCCAGGAACCTTTAGATCATTATCTGCCCTTGCAAAAGACCGCTGAGGGAGGCGTAAGTACCCAATTTGCTAAAGAAAATGTAGAAGAAATTGGCCTCTTAAAAATGGACCTCTTAGGTTTAAGGACATTAACCGTAATTAATAAAGCCGTTGAACTTATTGAAAAAAATAAGGGGATTAAACTTGATTTTAATGAGATTGACTTAGATGATCCCAAAACATATGAGCTTCTCAGTGCCGGTGAAAGTATCGGTGTTTTTCAATTAGAAAGTTCCGGGCTGCGAGCCATTTTAAAGGAATTAAAACCGGAACATTTTGAAGACATTATTGCTCTAGTTGCACTTTACCGGCCCGGTCCTCTGGGAAGCGGGATGGTAGAGGATTTTATAGAACGAAAACATGGGTTAAGACCTATTGAGTATTTACATCCGCGTTTAGAGCCTATTCTTAAATCTACTTATGGGGTGATTCTCTATCAGGAACAGGTAATGCGGGTTGCCAGTGAACTAGCCGGTTTTTCTCTAGGTGAGGCGGATTTATTGCGGCGAGCCATGGGTAAAAAGAAACCGGAAATAATTGCCGGTTTAAAACAGCAGTTTATAGAAGGGGCTAAGAAAAACGGTATAGATACAGAAACAAGTACACAAATATTTGAGTTAATAGAATATTTTGCCGGTTACGGCTTTAATAAAAGCCACAGTGCGGCTTATGCCTTACTGGCTTTTCAAACGGCTTATTTAAAAGCCCATTATCCCTTAGAATTTATGGCGGCTCTTTTAACAAGTGTAATGGAGTCAACGGATAGAGTTCCTTTTTATATTATGGAATGTCAACGCATGGGGATTAATGTTTTACCTCCCGATGTTAATGAAAGCAGGGAGAATTTTATAGTTGTAGAGGGAAATATCCGCTTTGGTTTAGCGGCTGTTAAAAATGTCGGTAAAGGTGCTATCCAGGCTATTTTAGAGGCAAGGGATGAGGACGGGCCATTTCTTTCTCTACAGGATTTTTGCAACCGTGTTGATTTAAGTCAAGTTAATCGGCGTGTCTTGGAAAGTCTAATTAAATGCGGTGCTTTTGGTTCCGTTCCCGGAAATAGAGTCCAGCTATTACGTGTACTGGATACTTGTATTGAGCGTGGCCAACAACTACAAAAAAGCAAAAATTCCAGACAGGTCTCTCTTTTTGACTTAGGTGAAGAAGTGGGTATTTCCATGGATTTTGGGGAGATTGAACTTCCCCAGGTAGAAGAATTTAGTAAGCGTGATATTCTGGCCATGGAAAAGGAAATTTTGGGTTTGTATGTTAGCGGTCATCCCTTACATGAATATAAAGATGTATTAGATTCTATGATTAAAGTGAATTTAGCCGAGATTTCCCAGAGGGATGACGGAGCCAGGGTTACTATCGGAGGCATCCTTGTTTCTGTAAGGCGCAGCGTAACCCGTAAAGGAGAAACGATGGCCTATTGTGTCTTGGAAGATTTGACCGGAAAAATAGAAGTGTTGGTTTTCCCCAGAGTGTTGCAAAAATACCATAATCTGATTGAGGTTGACCAGGTTGTGACTATTACCGGGAGAATAAACCTTCAGGAAGATAATCCTAAATTCTTTGCAGAAGAGATAAACCTTCTACCTTCACAGGAAGAAAGGGAGAAGACCCAGAAAAAAAAGCTTTATATAAAAATTGACACTGCTGTAATGACAGGGGATAAAATTGAAGAGCTAAGGCGTATTTTAGAACATAATCATGGTCATGTCCCTGTATACCTTTATTTTTCCCAGGAAAAAAAGCTTATCTTGACGGATCAAAAGTACTGGGTAAACTGGGGAGAAGGTTTAAAAGAAAACTTATTAAAGGTATGTTCAGCTGATAATTTATCTTTAGTGGAAAAATAATAAAAAAAATTTTATTATGTCTTCTGAGCAGGAGAATAAAGGTGTGTCTAGAATAATTTTGTGAATGAAAAAGAGAAATTATTAAAAGAATAAGTGTAAAATTGGCTTTATTAGGGACAAGCTAATTTATTCTTTTTGTGGAGGGTGAATGATGGAAAGAGTAGCAGTTTATCCAGGAACATTTGATCCTGTAACATTCGGACATATGAATATTATTAAGAGAGCGGCTAAGTTGTTTGATAAAGTTATCATGGCGGTTGCCAACGATAACTATAAGAATACTATTTTTACTTTAGAAGAACGTTTAGAACTTATCAGAGCCTGCTGTTTAGATGATCTGCCCAATGTAGAACTGGAAACTTTTGAAGGGTTATTGGTGGATTATTTAGAAAAAAAAGGCGCTATTGCTATAATCAGAGGTTTACGAGCAGTTTCAGACTTCGAGTATGAAATGAAAATGGCTTCGATTAATAAACAATTAAATCAAAAAATTGAAACCGTTTTTCTAATGACAGATGCGGAATATTCTTTTATCAGTTCCAGTCTTATTAAAAATGTGGCGGAATTAGGTGGAGATATTGAGTATTTTGTTCCTAAAATTGTAGCTGATGCTTTACGGGAAAAATATAAAAACAGGAGGTAAAAATGGAAAGTAATTACATGGTAAATAGTGACTATGTTGTGGTTAAAGCACTGGATAACGGTGTCAACATTAGCGGCTTAACCCGGGGAAAAGACACAAAATTCCATCATACGGAAAAACTGGACCGTGGCGAAGTAATGATTGCTCAATTTACGGAACAAACTTCTGCTATCAAGATTAAAGGCAGGGCTCGTGTCTATACAGCCCATGGTATTATAGAAGCAGGTGACTAAAATTTTGGGCTTTTATCATAATGAGGAGGAATAACCAATGTGGACAGTAGTATATATTGCTCCTAACCGCATAATTGCAGAACAATTAAAGGAGGTGCTGGCAGGGGA
Source organism: Peptococcaceae bacterium UBA3933 (assembly GCA_002385805.1). Lineage (GTDB taxonomy): Bacteria > Bacillota > Peptococcia > Peptococcales > BICA1-8 > UBA3933. Next base: position 3,743 of record DGEF01000067.1, on the reverse strand, counting down.
GGGTCTCTTGGTTAATCTTCGTTCTACCGGAGTTCCTCATTTAGGTGATTCCGGCTCAGTTGAGATACTGGTTCCGGAATCGGAAGTAGAAGAGGCTCATGAAATTTTAAGCAGTGCTATTAGTAGATAAGGGAGTGCGAATTTATGCAAAAACTAGCTGTATTAACCAGCGGCGGAGATGCTCCCGGGATGAATGCCGCAATACGCGCGGTAGTTAGGACAGCTATTTATTATAATCTAGAGGTCTATGGTGTAGAAAGAGGCTATGCCGGATTGATTGAAGGTAGTTTCAGAAAGATGAATTTAGGCTCCGTTGCGGATATTATTCAAAGGGGCGGTACCATTTTACATACAGCAAGAAGTAAAGAATTTACGACGGAGAATGGTAGAAAGAAAGCTCTTCAAAAGTTAAGGGAAAAAGGAATTGAAGGCTTGGTAGTTATCGGTGGAGACGGTTCCTTAAGAGGTGCTCTGGCTTTAGCTGAATTAGGAGTATCTGTAATCGGTATTCCCGGAACCATTGATAATGATATTGCGGGGACTGATTTTACCATTGGTTTTGATACAGCAGTAAACGTAGTAGTAGAGGCTATCAACCGGGCCAGAGATACGGCTACTTCTCATGAACGTACTTTCATTATAGAAGTAATGGGACGCAATTCCGGTTGGATTGCTTTACAAGCAGGTTTAGCCGGTGGAGCCGAATCAATTTTAGTTCCTGAATTTCCTCCGGATTTTGATAAGGTTGTTCAAAAGTTAATGAACGGAATAAAAAGAGGAAAAAAACATAGTATAATAATTGTGGCCGAAGGCGCAGGTTCAGCCTATGAAGTAAGCAAAGAAATTGAAAAGAGGATAGATTTAGAAACCAGGGTTGTTGTCTTAGGTCATATTCAAAGGGGAGGTACCCCCACTGCCTTGGATCGAGTTATCGCCAGCAAAATGGGGGGCATGGCTGTAGAACTTTTGCGAAAAGGTGAAACCAAGGTTATGACCGCCGTAACCGGAAATAATATAATTACAGTTCCTTTAAAGGT
>DGEF01000067.1:1661-2445 GCA_002385805.1 Peptococcaceae bacterium UBA3933 | reverse complement strand
CTAAAATAGTTTGCACTATCGGTCCTGCCAGTGAGTCAGTGGAAATACTTTGTCAATTAATTAAAGAAGGTATGAATATAGCCCGTCTTAACTTTTCCCACGGTAGCCATGAAGAACATGCCCAAAGGATAAAAAATATTCGGGAAGCTTCTCGAATTTCCGGCCGTTCCGTGGCTATAATGCTGGATACGAAAGGTCCGGAAATTAGAACCGGTTTAGTAGAAAACGGTAAAATTACTTTACAAACCGGAGAAAAAATCACTTTAACTACAGAAGAAGTTTTAGGGACAAAAGAAAGAATATCCATAAATTATCCTGGATTACCCCAAGATGTTAAACCTGAGGATACAATTTTACTTGATGACGGTCTGATTGCTTTAAAAGTTTTAGAAATAAAGGAAACAGAGATTTTCTGTGAAATATTAAACGGTGGCGAATTATCTAACCGTAAAGGGGTAAATGTACCAAATGTAGACATAAATTTACCTTCTATTACGGATAAAGACATTGCCGATATAAAATTCGGTATTGAACAACAGGTAGATTTCATCGCAGCATCGTTTGTTCGAAGTGCTCAAGATGTTCTGGCTATTCGTAAAATTTTAGAAGATAACCGAAGTGATATATATATAATTTCTAAAATTGAAAACCATCAAGGTGTGCTTAATATTGATGAAATACTAGAGGTTTCCGATGGGCTTATGGTAGCCCGGGGGGACTTAGGGGTAGAAATTCCGGCAGAAGAAGTGCCTTTATTGCAGAAAATGATGATTGAAAAATGTAA
>DGEF01000067.1:0-1428 GCA_002385805.1 Peptococcaceae bacterium UBA3933 | reverse complement strand
TCCGGGGAAACAGCTGCCGGAAAGTATCCCGTTGAGTCAGTACGTACTATGGCCAGGATTGCTGTTAAAACTGAAACTGCGCTCAAATATGCTGATATAGAATTAAATAATAGGTCTACAACTACTGATGCAATCAGTCATGCAACCTGTACTATTGCCCAAGATTTGGGTGCAGCAGCAATTATTACCGCCACTGAATCAGGATTCACGGCTAGGATGGTATCCAAGTACCGTCCGAAAGCCAGGATTATTGCCGTTACTCCTCAAGTGAGAGTTGCCCGTAAAATGTTATTACTATGGGGAGTGGAACCTATTCATGCCCCTAAAGCAGAAGGTACTGATGCTTTAATTGAACAGTCCATTACTGCCGCTTTAGAGAAGGGTTATATAAATAATGGTGATTTAGTTGTTATTACTGCAGGTGTACCCGTTGGTACTCCGGGGACAACTAACCTGCTCAAAGTAGAGGTGGTAGGGCAGATTCTAGCTAGGGGTATAGGTATTGGACACGGAAGCGTAACCGGTACAGTACAAATAGCCAGAAGTGCTCAACAGGCTATTATCGAAGTACAGGAACATGAAATTCTGGTGGTTCCCGCAACAAATGCGGACTATGTTCCGGCTATGGAAAAGGCGGCGGCAATTATTACTGAACAAGGAGGACTAACTTCTCACGCTGCTATTGTAGGATTAAATTTAGGTAAACCTGTAATCGTGGGCGTGGAAAACGCTACGGAGAAACTTACACATGGTAGCTTAATAACCCTTGATGTAGATAGAGGACTTATTTATCGGGGTAAAACTAAGGTAATGTAAAAGAAAATAATAGCATAATATATTAGGGGCATTCCTGTTGGTAAAGTTAATAAAACTTACAGGCATACCCCTTTTTTAGAGTTTTCCAGTATATGTTCTTGTTAGAAGGGTTGATAAATAGTAAAATATCCTTGTGTTTGTATTAGCTATGAATAATTATTCATAGGTGTAAGAAAATAACCTAATTTTAAAAATCTTAACCTCAATCTTAACCTTAATCATTAAAGGAAAGGGGGGATAATAGTTAGGTCTTTTCATCAAGTATCACATCATTAGGACTCTCTAAGACAAATTTGTAGCGCCTGAACCTTATCATCATAGGGTTGACGAGGAAGGGGTTTATCGAAAGTGTTCGGCGGGTGCCCCTCGGCTGCCTACAGTCGTGAAAGCGGGACAAAACCAGAGAGCAATCTTTGGCACAAACCCCGTCAAGTAGGAGAGAGTCCTTACGCCTGAAATTTTAATACGTAAGGAGAATGAAAAATGACTGAAAAAATGCAAACAAACTCCGTGGACAAAGCCGGCTACCCTCATTTTATGTTAAAAGAGATTATGGAGCAGCCGGAGGTAGTCCAAAGGACTTTAACAAGAGCCATTGCTTCCTTGGACAAA
>DGEF01000104.1 GCA_002385805.1 Peptococcaceae bacterium UBA3933 | reverse complement strand
GAAGAAATTAAGAAGCCGGAAAATGTTTACAGTCTTCTAAATGTTGATACTTTAGAATTGGAATTAGGATATGGTCTTATTCCTTTGGTTGATAATAGCCAGGGAGGAGACCTTTTAGATAGAGTGGTCCTGATTAGAAAACAGATTGCTTTAGAATTGGGACTGGTTGTACCTCCCATTCGAATTAGAGATAATATGCAGCTTGCACCTAATAAGTATGTAATCAAACTTAAGGGTGTACCTTTAGTGGAAGGGGAGCTAATGTTAGATTACTTTTTAGCTATGAACCCAGGTGATGCTCCTATAATTGAGGGGATAGAAACCAGGGAACCGGCTTTTGGTTTGCCTGCTCTGTGGATTTCAGAAGAAAAGAGAGATGAAGCGGAAATAAGTGGGTATACGGTAGTTGATCCTCCTACGGTGTTGGTTACTCATTTAACGGAATTTATTAAAGATCATGCCGGTGAGATTATGACCAGACAAGATTTGCAGGCACTTATAGACCATGTGAAGAAAGATTATCCGGCTGTGGTTGAAGAACTCATACCCCAAGTTTTAACTTTAAGTGAAATCCATAAAGTAGTAGTTAACTTATTAAAGGAAAGAGTCCCTATCAGAGATATGAATACTATTTTGGAAACACTGTGTGATTATGCTTCTGTAACCAAGGATATTGATCTTTTAACTGAATATGTTAGGCAAGGCTTAAGCCGTCAAATAGCCAATATATATACTGATGATACCAATAAAATTTCCGTAATTACCATTAGCCCAACTGTTGAACAGGTGATTAGAGACAGTATTCGGGAAACTGAGCAAGGCAATTACCTGGCTCTGGAACCAACACAAGCTCAAAAAATAATAAAAGCTGTAAGCGATAATTTGGAACAGGTGTCTGTAATGGGCTTAGAGGTTGTTATTCTTACTCCTCCGGTAGTACGTCTGTATTTACGTAGGCTACTTGAACGGAGTTTTCCCCGCATTCCGGTTCTTTCATATAATGAAATTCCTTCTAATGTGGAAATCGAAGCCGTAGGGATGGTGAATATTTAAATGCGTGTAAAAAGGTTTGTAGCTAAAAATATTCAGGATGCAATGGTAAAGGTAAAAATGGAAATGGGCAAAGACGCAATTATCCTCAATACGCGCAAATTTAAAGAAGGTGGCTTTTTAGGTTTTTTTGCTAAAGAATTTGTGGAAGTTACTGCTGCCGTAGATGAAAACTATCGTTTAACGGAAAATAGAGTTTTACCTAAACCGGAAGAGAAAAACCAGGTTTTACCGGAAAGAGAAGGGGTAAATTACGAAATTAAAGAAGAAATAAATAAGGATAGGGATGTAGAGCTAAATAATGAATTGACAGAAATGAAAAGCCAGATCAAGGAAATAATTGATAAAATTGAATATGCTAGTCTAAATATTGGTTTAAGTCGAGCAGAAAAAAAATTTTTTCAGATTTTAGTTGAAAATGATGTAGAAGAAAAACTGGCTAGCCGCATAGTAAAGCGCACTATGGAAAGAATCCCTTCGGAAAAACAAGAAGATAAAGATTATATCCGTCAAGAGTTTATAGAGACTATCGGTAATATTTTAAAAAAACCCAAACCTATAGTTTTACCACAAAAAAGAAAACAAATGGTTTTTGCTTTGGTAGGTCCTACCGGTGTAGGTAAAACTACTACCATTGCTAAACTAGCTGCAAATTTTGCCCTTAATGACCAGAAAAAAATTGCTTTAATCACTTCTGATACTTATCGAATTGCCGCGGTAGAACAGCTGAAAACAGTAGGAGAAATTATGGGAATACCAGTAGAAGTAGTCTTTACACCTCAGAGTATGAAAAACAGTATCTTAAATCACAAAGACAAAGATTTGATTTTTATCGATACCGCAGGAAGAAGTCATAAAAATGTAGTACAAATGACCGAATTAAAAGGTTTTTTAGAGGCTGCCCAACCTGATGAAACATTTTTAGTATTAAGTGCTACTACCAGATATAAGGATATGTTGGAGATCATTAATAATTTCGAAAAAGTGAATTTTAGCAGGCTCTTATTTACTAAACTTGATGAAACTTCAACTTATGGTGCTATTTTAAGTACTGTGTATAAAACGAAAAAAAATCTATCTTATTGTACTACCGGTCAAAATGTTCCTGATGATATAGAAGTAGCCGACTACCGAAAATTAGCAGAGCTTATCCTAGGGGATGGTGCCCAATGAGTACTCAATTAGATCGTTTACGAGCATTAGTGAAAAATTTAAAGTCAGAAGTAGAAAGTGACTTGCAAGGCATAAAAAAAAGAACCCAGGTAATTTCTATTACTTCTGGTAAAGGCGGAGTCGGTAAAACAAACTTTACCATAAATTTTGGTTTAGCTTTAGTGGAAATGGGCAAGAAAGTTATCATTTTAGATGCAGATTTTGGCCTGGCTAATATTGATGTAGTTTTAGGCATTACGCCATCCTATAATTTATATCATGTGCTGAATGAAGAAAAAGAACTGGCTGAGATTATAATCGAAGGGCCTGAAGGAATTAAGATAATTCCCGGTGGTTCCGGTGTTTTTGAATTAGCTGAACTAAAGGAATGGCAATTGGAAAGGTTTTTACTTAAGCTGACTTCCCTGGAAGGGGAATATGACTATCTACTAATTGATACAGGAGCAGGGCTTTCCAGAAGTGTTCTTAATTTTAGTTTGGCTGCTGATGAAGTTTTGGTGATTACTACACCGGAACCAACTGCTTTAACAGATGCCTATGGACTGATTAAAACTTTAGTTATGCAAAAATATCAAGGTAAATTGAAACTAATCGTTAATAGAGCCTTATCCCCTGAAGAAGGAAGGCTTACAGCAAATAAATTGAAATTAGTGGTAGATAAGTTTTTAAAAGACTGTAACTTGGAAAGCATGGGATGGATTCTTGATGACAAAGTGGTTTCTCAAGCAGTGAAAAAACAAGAACCTTTTCTTTTAAGTTTTCCTTATTCTAAAGCCAGCACAAATATTTACTCTATGGCTGCTGAGTTTACTAAGCAAAATTTTCGGTTACCTCAAGCAGTTGGCTTAAAGAATTATTTTCATAAAATATTAACGGCATTTAGAAGTTAAGCTAGGTGAGACTATGTTAGAGAAATTAAAAATAAATCAAATTATTGACATTGAAGTTGAAGAAGGTAATGAACATGCAGGAAGTTACCGAACCCGGATTGAGGACATAAATGAAGACGGTATAGTTATTGCGATGCCAATAGTCCAGGGCAATTTAGTTCCCTTAAGGCCGGATACTCCAGTAATTATTTGGTATTGGGATAGTATTGCTACCTTTGCTTTTTATTGTCAGGTGAAGGCAAGGATTTTTGAACCACTACCCATGGTATTTTTAAGTCGTCCTTTTAGCATAAAAAAAATTCAAAGGAGAGAGCATGTACGAGTACCTACTTCTTTAAAAATAGAATATTCCTTCGTTAATAAAAGCAACTTGGACGGTGTTTACCATAGCACTTTCCTTCGTGATCTAAGCGGTGGTGGTGCCCAATTTATTACAAATAAATCTTTGTCTAAAGGTACTGAATTAAAAGTTAAAATATATTTACCTTCAGAGGTCATTGAATGTCAAGCTAAGGTAAGGTGGTCGAAAGAGGAAATTATAGACAATCAAAGCAGGTTTTTTGTTGGTGTACAATTTATTAATATTTCCGAACGTGATCGTGAGGAAATAATAAAATATGTATTTTTTAGGCAACGGGAATTAATCAAAAAAGGGGTATTGTAGATGTTGAAGAAAAAGGTTTTAGTGGTTGATGACTCAGCTTTTATGCGGAAAGTGATTTCAGATATGATTAATAAAGATGAAAGTTTAGAAGTCATCGGAACAGCACGTAATGGGGAAGATGCCCTTAGAAAAATCCAACAGCTAAAACCTGATGTAATTACTTTAGATGTAGAAATGCCTGTAATGAATGGTCTGGAAGCTTTGCATAGGATTATGACCATTCAACCTACTCCGGTTATTATGTTAAGTACCTTTACAAAAAAAGGCGCAGATATAACCATTGAGGCTTTGGCTAACGGTGCTGTTGATTTTGTTCCTAAGCCGGGAGGTCCAATCTCATTAAATATTGAAGAAGTGGAAAAAGAACTCATTCAGAAAATAAAAATTGCCAGCCAAGTTAAGGTAAATTTCACCGGCACGAGTAAAGAATTTTATAAACCTTTAGAAACGGTGGAACCTGGTCAAAAGACTGGTTCTCCTATGGAATGCAATTTAAAGTTCCCCCTGGTATTAATAGGAACTTCAACAGGAGGGCCTAAGGCCTTAGATATAGTGTTACAATCCTTACCGGAGAACCTTCCGGCAGGGGTGTTAATAGTCCAGCATATGCCCCCCGGATTTACTAGATCATTAGCAGAAAGACTAGATAGATCCAGTCCTTTAAAAGTTAAAGAAGCAGAGAATGGAGAAAAGGTTTTACCTGGACATGCCTATGTCGCACCCGGAGATTACCATTTGGAAGTAGAATTAAAAAACTGTGAACCATTTGTTAAATTACACCAAGGACCTACAGTTAACGGACATCGCCCTGCAGTAGATACCTTATTCAACTCTGTTGCTGAAAAAGGAATAAAAAAAGTTATTGCTGTAATTATGACCGGTATGGGTTATGACGGTCGGGAAGGGTTAGTAAATTTAAAGAAAAACGGTTGTTATGCTATCGCCGAAGCTCAAGAAACATGTGTTGTTTTCGGTATGCCTAAATCTGCTATTGATACAGGTTGTGTCGACAAGGTTGTTCCTTTGCCGGAAATAGCTTCGGGAATCATAAATTATTTAGTTAATTTTAGGTGAAACTTGGAGGTGGAAAGATTGGATACTAATGAATACTTAGGCTTATTTCTGGAGGAGTCCCGGGAAAATTTACAAGTCTTAAATGAAGGTTTGCTTTCTTTGGAACAGGATCCTGAAAACGAAATGGCCCTTAATGAGATATTCCGGGCTGCTCACACCTTAAAGGGAATGGCGGCAACGATGGGTTTTGAGCAAATAACTGAACTTACCCATAAGATGGAAAATGTTTTAGGGAAACTGCGGGATAAAGAACTGGAGTTTTCCCGTTTTATAAGCGATTTGCTTTTTAAATGTGTTGATGCTTTAGAAAATATGGTTGAAGGGATAAGTACAGGTAACCAGAATGAATTTGTCATAGATGATTTAGTCGCCAGTCTGAAAAATTTAGAAGAAGGACAAGGACAAGCCGTAGAAGAAACTTCCCAATATACAGTAAAGGATGAATTGAATGAATATGAAAACAATTTAATTTTAAAAGGACAGGAACAAAATTATCATACATATAAAGTAGTCGTAGAGGTTTCTCCCCAGTGCGTTATGAAAGCGGTCAGAGCCTTTATGGTTTTTAAAAACTTAGAAGAATTAGGAGAAATAATTAAATCGGTACCGGCAGTCCAGGATCTGGAAGATGAAAAATTTGATAGAGAATTTACCCTGTATTTATTAACCAAAGAAAATGAAAATAAAATTAGAAATGCTGTGGATAAGATTAGTGAGATTAGCTTAAAACAGTTGGCTGAGGTTAAAATCCAGAAGGAAGCTAATCTTCCTAAAGAAAAGAAAAAAACTGTTAACCAAGTAGACAGTTGGGATAAAACCAAGATTAAAACTATGCAGACCGTTCGGGTAGATATTACGAAATTGGATAATCTGATGAACTTAGTTGGTGAACTGGTTATTAATAAAACCCGTTTAGAACAGATAATGAAAACAGGTCAAGTCACTTCTTTAGGAGAAACTGTTGAGCAGATCGAACGAATCACCTCTGATTTACAGAATGTGGTAATGAAAGTCCGCATGGTACCTATTGAACAAGTTTTTAATCGTTTTCCCCGTATGGTAAGAGATTTTTCTAAAGAATTGGAGAAAGAGGTGGAGTTGGTTTTAGAAGGGCAAGAAACGGAGCTGGACAGGACTGTAATTGATGAAATAAGTGACCCTTTAGTACATTTAATTCGAAATTCTTTAGACCATGGGTTGGAAAAACCTGAAGAACGACTGGCCCAGAGTAAAAGCAGAGTAGGAACTTTAAAGCTTATTGCCCGTCAGGAAGGAAATTCTGTGTTAATCATTGTTGAAGATGACGGCCAGGGAATTAATATAGAAAAAGTTAAGACAAAAGCGGTAGAAAATGGAATGGTTACAATTAAAGAGTTAGAGCAAATGTCAGAAAAAGAAATCTTGGATTTTATTTTCGCTCCCGGATTTAGCACTGCTCAACAAGTTACGGATATTTCCGGTCGGGGAGTAGGATTGGATGTAGTGAGAGCTAAAATTAACTCCTTAAACGGGAACGTTTTTTTGGAAAGTCAGCCGGGCATTGGAACAAAATTTACAATAAAACTGCCTTTAACTTTGGCAATTATTCAGGCTTTATTAGTTAAAGTTGAAGAAGAAGTATATGCTATTCCTCTGGCTAATATTGACGAAACAACTCTGATTGAGGAAGATGTTATTAAAAATGTCCAGGGACAAGAAGTAATGGTGTTAAGGGGTAAGGTATTGCCATTAATTCGTTTAAGCAAAGTCTTAGAGGTTCCCTGTACCGGAAAATGCGGCGAAGAACTTTATGTAGTAGTAGTTCGTAAAGGGGAAGAACAAATAGGTTTAGTTGTTGATGAATTAATAGGACAACAGGAAATAGTGATATCTTCCTTAGGGAAATTGTTTTCCAATTTACCAGGTATTGCCGGTGCAGCAATTTTAGGTGACGGTAAGGTTTCTCTCATTTTAGATATAGGGACGTTATTTTAGTTCTGTTAAATAGAGGAGGTATAGAGGATGGAGCAAATTCAAGTTGTTGCTTTTAAATTAGGGAATGAAGAGTATGCCATCGACGTAATGGCCGTTCAGGAAATAATACGGCCAACTGCTATTACCCGGGTACCACGAACTAAAGACTTTTATAGTGGAGTTATTAACTTACGGGGTAATGTGGTTCCAATAGTTAATCTTGCTAAGAGATTTAATCTTGAAGAAGTGGAGTTAACAGAAAAAAGCAGAATTATTATTCTAAATGTTAATGATATCAGGGTAGGAATAACGGTGGAAAGTGTTACCGAAGTAATTAATATCAATAAGGATGATATTGAAACCCCCAATCTGACAAATGTTATCGATGAAAAATTTATTGCCGGAGTTGCCAAATATCAGGAAAGGTTATTGATACTTTTAAATATTGAAGAAGTTCTTGAACTAACAGAAGTAGCACAGGATACCGAAGAAATTAAGGGGTGAATTTATGGATTTCACCAAACTTAATGATCTGCAAAAAGATGCCTTGAAAGAAATAGGTAATATAGGAGCAGGCAATGCAGCAACAGCCTTATCGACTATGCTTAATAAAAAAATAAATATGAGTGTTCCCAATGTTTTTATATTACCTTTTGCACAGGTTGTGGAAATCATGGGGGGAGCGGAAAATTTAGTGGCCGGCGGCTATTTACAAGTAACCAGTAAGGCTCCTTTAAGCATACTTTTTGTTTTGCCCGAGGACAGCATTAGAATTTTTTTAAACATCTTATTAGGAAAATCTTTGGAAGAGGGACAATTTGAATTAGATGAAATGTCTATTTCTGCCTTAAAGGAAGTAACCAATATTTTAGCCGGTTCTTATTTAACGGCTCTCAATAGTTTTACAAAATTAGAATTTACTCCTACCGTACCTGCTTTAGCCTTGGATATGGCAGGGGCTATTCTGGGAAATGTTTTGCAGCTATACGGGGAAGTAAGCGATTATGCTTTGGTTATTGAAAGTGTGTTTTCGGAAGAAGAAAAGGAAGTAAAAGGACATTTTTTCCTCTTGCCGGAACCTGGGTCTTTAGAAATTTTATTAGGCAAATTAGGAGTTGGCAATAATGGATGAAATAAAAGTGGGTATGGCCGATTTAGCTACAGCTAAACCACCACAAGTTCTGGTGACCACCGGTTTAGGTTCCTGTGTGGGCGTCTGCCTTTTAGATCCCTTAGTTAAAGTAGGTGGTTTAGCCCACATAATGTTGCCGGACAGTACCCAGGCCCGTGATGTACAAAATAAAGCAAAGTACGCTGATACAGCTATTAAAATACTAATTGATGAAATGGTTAATTTAGGAGCAATAAAAAGACGTATGGTAGCTAAAATAGCCGGGGGCGCACAGATGTTTAATTTTAGCGGCAATAACAGTATTATGAAAATTGGGGAGCGAAATGTAGAAGCTGTAATAACAAATCTTAATATTTGGGGCATTCCAATTTTAGCCCAAGATACAGGTGGAAATTATGGACGAACAATTTATTTTTATCCTGAGAACGGTCAGCTGTATATTCGAACAATAAAGTATGGGGAGAAGATTGTGTGAGGAATAAGTCAATGGAAGATAAAAATGACTTGTGGTCAAGATACCGGAAGGAGCCCAGCAAAGAAATCAAAGAAAAAATTGTGATGAATTATGCTCCCTTAATAAAAGCATCTGCTTATCGTTTGTACCAGGGACTACCGGGTAATGTAGAACTGGATGATTTGCTGGCCTATGGTTCTTTGGGACTACTTGATGCTATTGACAGGTATAACCCGGAACTCAGTGATAAGTTTGAACCTTATGCTATGCTCAGAATCAGGGGAGCAATGATTGACGGTTTACGTAAAATGGATTGGGCTAACCAATCTTCTCGAAGAAAAGCTAAGGAAATTGAAAAAGCTTACACTTTCTTGGAACAGAAGCTAGGCCGAAGTGCTACCGATCAAGAGGTGGCAGATTATCTTGGTCTGACTGTAAAAGAATTTGAACAACTATTACAAGAAGTAGGATCTTTGTCCGTAATTTCTTTAGAACAGCCTTTGGAGAAAGATGAACATGATTTATTTACTTTAGGAGATCTGTTAGTTGACAAATCCAGTCCTGATCCTCTTGATAACCTGGAAAACCTGGAAATTAAAGATTATTTAAGTAAAGCCATCGCAGAGCTAAATGAGAAAGAACGGCTTGTTATAACATTATACTATTATGAAGAGTTAAGCATTAAGGAAATCAGTAAAATACTGGAGCTATCAGAAGGAAGAATTTCTCAGATACATAAAAAAGCCGTTCTTAAATTGAAAGGAAAATTACAAAGGTTTCTGAACTTGTGAATCAAAGGAGGAAGTTCTTAATGACTGCCACTTCTCAAAAAGAGAAAGAGAAAAAAAGATTTGTCATTAGGGTCAGTAGAGATCATCTATCTGCATTTTTGACTATTTTTCCCTATGATGAGGAAAAAGAAAATCCGGTAACTTTGGCTCAGATAAAAAATGAGTTGCTTAAAGCCGGTATAGTTTATGGTATTGATGAAGTAAAAATTTTACTGGCTCTCAATGAAAAAAAAGGAGTTACTGATCAGTTAATAGCGGAAGGCAAAAAACCTGTACCTGGCCAAAATGCTCAGTTAAAATATTATTTTAATCCTCATGGTGTTGAAATAAAACCCAAAGTGTTGGAAAACGGGCGCGTTGATTTTTATAACATTAGTTTGATTCAAAATGTAAAAAAAGGTCAGCTCTTGGTAGAAAAAATACCTGCCACCCGTGGTATTCCGGGAGTAAATGTATTTGGCAAAGAAATACCTGGTCTTCCGGGAAAGGATATCCCCCTACCTATAGGAAAAAATGTCAATGTAAGTGAGGATATGCTTAAAGGGTATGCTGCTTGTGAAGGTCATGTTGTTTTCACTGGCGGTAAAGTATCGGTTCTGGATGTTTTAGAGATAAAAGGAGATGTTAATTTTTCTACCGGTAATATAGAATATAGCGGTAATGTGATTATTAAAGGACATGTTCGAGAAGGTTTCAAAGTAACCAGCAAAGGTGATGTAGAAATATTCGGCACGGTAGAAGGGGGACATGTTTTTGCAGATGGAAATATAATAGTAAAAAAAGGTATTCGCGGTAACAAAAAGAGTAAGATCGAAGCAAAGAAAAATGTTTACAGCAATTTTATTGAAAATGCTTATGTTAAAGCCGGTGAGGACATAATCGTCAACTCTGGGATTATGCACAGTGAAGTAAATGCCGGGTTAAATGTCCAAGTAGGTGGCAAAAGAGGAGTGGTAGTAGGTGGTGTTTGTCGGGCAGGTAAGTCTCTTGTTTGCAAAAATCTAGGTTCTAATTTAGCAACCATAACTATTGTGGAAGTTGGCGTTAATCCGGATTTGTGGCTGGCTTATAATCAGGTTAGCCGAGATATTGAAAATATTAAGCAAAATTTAGATAAAGCTGATAAAGCTCTAAAAATCTTAAAACAACTGGAAGAAAAACTTAATAAACTTCCTCCTGATAAAGAAAAATTAAGACAGAAATTGCTTGATACCCGTAAGCAATTACAGAGAGACAATACCCGGTTAGAACTGGAAAAATTTGATTTAGAGCAAAAAATAAAAAAAATAGGTGATGGGATTATTAAAGTTTCAGAAACCATTAATTGTGGAGTACAAATTTCCATGGGCAAAGCCAAAAAACATTTTACCAGTGAAATGAAAAGAGTAGTATTGAAATTAGATGGAATGGACATAAGTATTGAGCCTTTAGTCAGTTGAAAAGGAGGGTTACTCATGTCCCTTAATTCTATTGATTTCCAGGTTGTTTTTCAAAAGAGCGGTGAAGTCAGTAGGATTCAAACCTTACAGCAGGATCAGGGGAATATACAAAACCAACAAATAGTGTCAGGAGTTAAACAGGAGTTTAACCGACAGGAGAAAGCAGTTAAAAATTTGGACTATATAGAGAAAAAGAATATTGGCCGTGAAGGCAGTAAAAAGGGACGACAAAAAAATGCTTCAAATAAGGAAAGGGAGCAGGCAAAAAAAGAAGAAAGTGGTTCAGAGGAAAAAATATTAAAACATTTGGGCAACCATTTAGACTTGCATATATAAGGTGGTAATATGTTGTATTTTTTTTTAGGAGTCATAATGACATTAATTTTAGTTGCAGTAATTTTAAGATTTGTTTTTAAAGGTTACTACCGATTTTTAATAGAAGCCAGGAAAATTTATCAAGATTTAACACAATTATATGAAAAATGTCAAGAGATTTCTGAGAGTATGGTTCGGGATTTAGAGGACCAGATAACCCAGGGTAAAAATATTTTAATGAGTTTAGAAGAAAAAATTGCTTGTGCTTCAAAGGATTTTACTAAAAATACTTCATATTACCCGACTTTGCCTACAAAAGAGAAGGAAATTTTAAAATTAGCCGGTCAGGGCTTAAGTATAAAAGAAATTGCCCGACGTTTAGGTGTGGAACAGGATCGGGTAACATTTGTTTTACAATTATATAAAGATTTTCTTGCTTAATAGATTTTACTGTGCTAAAATTAGTTTCGGTGTTAAATACACACGCCTTGGGACTTGGCTTAGGGTGCCAATTCAGGTCTAAGCCAGGGTTGAAAAAGGCGGAGGAAAAACCAAAAAGGAAGGAGGTGCCGAAGAAATGGCTATTATCTCCATGAAACAACTCTTAGAAGCCGGTGTACATTTTGGTCACCAGACTAGACGGTGGAATCCCAAAATGGCTCCCTATATTTTTGCAGAACGGAATGGAATCTATATAATCGATCTGCAAAAAACAGTGAAAAAAGTAGTAGAGGCTTATGAGTTTATTAGACAAGTTGTTTTAGAAGGAAAACCGATTCTTTTTGTGGGGACTAAAAAACAGGCCCAGGAAACCGTGAAAGAAGAAGCCATCAGAGCAGGAGAATATTATGTTAATGAAAGATGGCTGGGCGGTATGTTAACTAATTATCAAACAATTAAGAAACGTATCGACCGTCTGTTTGAAATAGAAAAAATGGAAGAAGACGGAACTCTATCCGTTTTACCCAAAAAAGAAGTCATGAAGCTGATGGCTGAAAAAGAGCGTTTAGAAAGATTTTTAGGTGGCATTAAACATATGCCTGAATTACCTGGTGCTCTTTTTGTTATTGACCCTAGAAAAGAAAAGATAGCTGTGGCCGAAGCCAGACGTTTAGGTATTCCCGTTGTGGCTATTGTAGATACTAACTGTGATCCTGATGAAGTAGATTATGTAATTCCTGGTAATGATGATGCAATCAGGGCAGTTAAATTATTAACTTCTGTAATGGCTGATGCTATATTAGAAGCTAAACAAGGAGATACTACTCAGAATCTTGAAGTAAGTGAAGAGGAGTAAAAGAGTTAAGGGGGGTAGCCGGTCATGGGGGAAGAATAGACCCCCTATAGAGGTGCCCTCCTTTTGCTGATTATAGGTTTTAGTACATAATATTTGGTTATCCTATATAGAAAAATATAGTAAAATAAAAAGGTTAAAGGAGGTATTATCGATGACTGTTACTGCTGCAATGGTAAAAGAACTTAGAGAAATGACCGGGGCAGGAATGATGGATTGTAAAAAGGCTTTACAGGAAACCAACGGTAATATGGAAAAAGCTATAGAATATTTAAGAGAAAAGGGTTTGGCGGCTGCTGCTAAAAAAGCTCACCGTGTAGCTGCTGAAGGTATGGTCACTTCCTATATACATATGGGCGGTAAAATCGGTGTTTTAGTAGAAGTTAACTGTGAAACGGATTTTGTGGCTAAAACAGATAGATTTAAAGAGTTAGCTAAAGATATAGCTATGCAAATTGCTGCCAGCAGACCGGAATACATTAAAAAGGAAGACGTTCCCGAAGATGTCCTTAATAAGGAAAGAGAAATTCTAAGGGCTCAGGCTTTAAACGAAGGAAAACCGGAAAAAATTGTAGATAAAATGGTGGAAGGCCGTATTGAAAAGTTTTATAAAGAAGTATGTTTATTAGAACAACCTTTTATTAAAGACAATGATAAAACGGTAGGGCAGTTAATTTCTGAAGCCATTGCTGAAATCGGTGAAAATATTCAGGTTCGTAGATTCGTTCGTTATGAGTTAGGAGAGGGAATAGAAAAGAAAAAAGAAGATTTTGCCGCTGAAGTAATGGCAGAACTTAATAAGTAATTTAGATTAAGAGAACACGGTGTGTTCTCTTTCTTAAAATTATCGGGGAAATTTTTACTATTATAAAGGAATTACAGGCATAATGTAGAAGTTTATAGACTGGGGGTAATAGTTATGGATCAGCCAAAATATAAACGAGTAGTTGTTAAACTAAGTGGCGAAGCATTAGCAGGAGATTTAGGTTATGGTATAAATCAAGAGGTATTAGCATCAATTTCCGAACAAATTGCCGAAATTGTGGCAATGGGTGTAGAAGTAGCTATAGTTGTAGGTGGTGGTAATATCTGGCGCGGTGTGGCAGGAAGTGCTCAAGGGATGGATAGAGCTACGGCCGATTATATGGGTATGTTAGCTACAGTTATTAATTCTTTGGCTTTGCAGGATGCCTTGGAAAAACACCAGGTAGATACGCGCGTACAAACTGCCATTGAAATGCGTCAGGTGGCGGAACCATATATTAGGAGACGGGCAATTCGCCATTTGGAAAAAGGACGAGTAGTAATCTTTGCCGCCGGTACCGGTAATCCCTATTTTTCAACTGATACTACAGCAGCATTAAGGGCGGCGGAAATCGAAGCTGAAGTTATTTTAATGGCAAAGAATGTTGACGGTGTATATGACGCTGATCCAGTTCTTAATCCTCAAGCTAAGAAATTTGATGATCTGGGTTATATTGATGTACTGAATAAAAGGTTAGGTGTCATGGATTCCACTGCTACATCTCTGTGTATGGATAATAATATTCCGATTATAGTCTTTGGCCTGAATCAGGCCGGAAATATTAAAAAAGTCATTTTAGGTGAAAATATCGGAACATATGTGGGGAGGGAGAAAAAATGATTAAGGAAATATTAACAGATGCGGAAGGAAGAATGAAAAAAACCATTGATGTTTTGAAAAAGGATTTTGCTGGTATGCGAGCCGGCCGAGCCAACCCAGCAATTCTGGAAAAGGTACAAGTAGATTATTACGGCACACCTACACCTGTTAACCAATTGGCCAATATCACTGCACCGGAAGCCAGACTGTTGGTGATTCAACCTTGGGATAAGACTGCTATCTCGGCCATTGAAAAGGCAATATTAAAATCCGATTTAGGCTTAAATCCTTCCAGTGACGGTACCGTTATTAGAATCAGCATTCCTCAATTAACTCAGGAACGTCGTAAAGAACTGGTTAAGTCTGTGAAAAAGAAGGCGGAAGAAGCACGGGTTAGTATTAGAAATATTCGGAGAGATGCAAATGATGAGATTAAGTCCCTAGAAAAACAAAAAGAAATATCCGAAGATGAGGCGAAAAAAGCTCAAGATGATGTACAAAAAATTACCGATAAATATATTGCCGAAGTAGATAAAATTACCGATAATAAAGAAAAAGAAATAATGGAAGTATAAAGGAAAAATGGAAATTGAAAAATTGTTAGGTTTAACTTGGGATGAAGCTAAAAATATTTTACAGAAACTAGATTACGAAGTTGCGGAAATCAGTTATTTAAATGAGCCTCCCGGAATACTCCGGGTTGTTCGTATTCGCCAAGTGAGTTCTAATAAAGTAAATATTTTACTATCCTATAATAAAAGATAATCAGGCCCTAATAATTAATCCCCCTTGTCTATTAGGGGGTTTTCTTTCGGAGGTACATATGGTTTTTTTTAAGCAAAATAGAAAAATTCAAGTAGAGGATATTCTGGCCAAACCTTTGCCACAGCATATAGCCATCATTATGGATGGTAACGGTCGCTGGGCCCAAAAAAAAGGGCTGCCTCGGGCAGCAGGTCACCGGGCAGGTGTAGAGGCTTTAAAAAGAATTGTAGAATTTTGTGGTGAGATTAATATTCCTTATTTAACGGTATACGCTTTTTCTACGGAAAATTGGAAAAGGCCTCAAGAGGAAATCGATACTTTAATGAATCTGATGGTTGAATATATCCAAAAAGAAATAAATATCTTAGTAAAAAAAGGCGTGCGGGTAAATCCTATTGGCAATTTAGAAGAGTTGCCTTCTTTTACTTATGAGTATATCCTAAAGGCGGCAACAAGTACTAAAAATAACGATAAATTAATTTTAAATGTGGCCTTAAACTATGGTGGACGAAGAGAAATTACCCGTGCTGTACAGAATATTGCCCGGCTTGTGCAATCAGGAGAAATCAGCTTAAAGCAAATCAATGAACAATTAATTGCAGAACATCTTTATACTAAAGGCCAGCCGGATCCTGATTTAATGATTCGCCCTTCCGGTGAAATGCGGTTAAGTAATTTCTTGCTCTGGCAGGTTGCTTATACGGAGCTTTGGGTGACAGATATCATGTGGCCAGATTTTAAACCGGAACATCTTGTGGAAGCTATTTACGAGTATCAGCGAAGAAACAGAAGATACGGTGGTTTAAATAATTGATAAGTGTGGTGGATATATGCTTTCTTTACGGATTATAAGCGCATTACTGGGGATACCTCTTTTAATCTGGCTTATTTATCAGGGAGGAATTTGGTTAACTATCGCTCTTTTTTTATTAGTGGTTATAGGGACCGGGGAATTGGCCGAAATGTTGAAAAAAAAGGATAATCAACCACTGATCTTGCCGGTTTTAGCAGGAGAGTTTGTTTTTATTTTTGGTGCCTGGTTAAAATGGGAAAACTGGTTCTCCTTGGGGTTGGGTTTGTGTTTTCTCTTGTTGATAATTTATCTATTTAGTAAATTTCCTAACATTAGTGTGACTCAATTAAGTTTAAGTTTTTTTATTTTAATTTATGTAGGTTGGACTCTGACTCACCTCATATTGCTACGAAATTTACCCAGGGGTGATTTGCTATTATTCTTTTTATTTACAGTTATTTGGAGTACTGATACCGGTGCTTATTTTTCCGGACGTTTTTTGGGAAAAAAGAAACTGGCTGAAAAAATCAGTCCCAATAAAACCCGGGAAGGAGCAGTGGGAGGTTTACTTTTAAGTATTTTAACGGTTCTTATTTTTAATTATTATTTTACTTTGTTTAATGTACCTACTATTGTTTTCCTGTGTTTAATAATTTCTGTTATAGGGCAAATAGGTGATTTGCTGGAAAGCTCTTTTAAGCGTATACTTGGTGTTAAGGATTCCGGAAATATCATTCCCGGTCATGGGGGGATGCTAGATAGGTTTGACAGTACCATTACTACAGCACCGGTGCTATTTTATCTAATCTTGTTTTTAGATAAAATGGGGTGAGTTTGTTATGGATGACGAAGTAAAAAAAATGCTGAAATGGTTTATACCTGTTTTTACTATTGTACTGGGTTTAATCGGTCTTTTTTTGTTATTTTATTATATTTTTCCTTATCTAAAAATAAAGGGCTTTCTGATTTTAGGTGCATTAAGCCCTTTTATTTTGGCTTTAATTGTGGCTATTCTTATTGATCCTTTAGTTAATTTTTTGGAGATAAAAGCAAAATTACCCAGGGGAATAGCTGTTATTTTATCTTTGGTGTTGGTATTATGTTTTATTTCTGTTTTTTTAATCCTTATTAGTTCACGTTTATTTGTAGAGTTAACCCACCTATCCAAATCTCTTCCAGGTTTATACAGTCATTTAGTTGACGAAGGCTGGGAAATATTTGCAGAAATAAGAAGTTACATTTCCCGTAATCCTCTACCGGTGGAATTTCAACAATCAGTTGAAGAAAATCTTTTAAATATTTTAGATACTTTACGCCAGGCATTAAGAAAGGCCACGGAAATATTAATTAACTTTGTTGCTACTTTACCCTTGGTTTTTACTATTATTATTGTTACGGCAGTGGCCACCTTCTTTATAAGTAAAGATAAAGAGATGATTACCAATTATTTAATCAATGCAATACCTGCCCGGGCCGTTTTACCTTTAAATAAAGTTTTTATTTCCATGAGTGAAGCTTTAATAGGCTTTCTCCGGGCTCAAACCATTTTAGTGACAATGACAGGTGTTCAGACAATTATTGGTTTGTATATAATAGGTGTTGATTATGCTTTTACTATAGGGATTCTAACGGCAATAGCCGATATCTTACCTATTTTAGGTCCTGGTATTATTTTTATTCCTTGGGCTGTGGTTAATTTATTAATCGGTAACATAAAATTTGGTTTAGCCATATTGATTCTTTATGGTATAGTAATTACTATTAGACAAATTTTAGAACCTAAAATATTTTCGGTAAATATCGGTCTTCATCCTCTGGCTACTTTAATGGCTATTTTTATCGGTTTAAGATTAATGGGAGTTTGGGGGATTTTTGTGGGACCTTTAATACTAATAGTGTATCAGGCATTTAAAAAAGCCAAAGCTTAAATTAAGGATAAAAGGGGAAATCAGGTTTGCGAAAAATTGCTTTATTAGGAAGTACCGGTTCTATAGGAACCCAAACACTGCAAGTTATTGAGGAGTTTAAAGAAGATTTCGAAGTGGTTATTTTATCTGCTCACGCTAATAGCCAGCTTCTTTTACAGCAAGTATCAAAATACAACCCACAAATTGTTATCTTAACTGAAGAAAAAAGTTATAATATAGTAAAGAATGCTCTTTCTGGAAAACAAATCAAGGTTCTTTATGGACCGGAAGGAATTTTAGCCGCTTTAGAGGAGATACAGGTTGATTTGGTGGTCGGGGCCATTTCCGGAGCTGCAGGCATTAAGCCTACTTTAAAAGCACTGGAGTTAGGTATTGACGTGGCTTTGGCCAATAAGGAAACTATTGTGGCGGCAGGTGCTTTAGTTCGCCAAATCCAAGAAAAAACCGGTGCCCGGATATTACCGGTGGACAGTGAACACTCGGCTATCATGCAGTGCTTAGAACAGGAAAAACAAGCCGTAGCCAAAATTATTTTAACCGCTTCCGGTGGTCCTTTTAGAAACTACAGTAAAGAGGAATTAAAAAAGGTTACACCTCAAAAAGCCTTAAAACATCCTAACTGGGATATGGGCAAAAAAATAACTATAGATTCAGCTACTTTAATGAATAAGGGACTGGAGGTTATCGAAGCCCACTGGTTATTTAATGTAGATTATGAAAATATTCAGGTGGTTATCCATCCTCAGAGTATAATCCATTCGCTGGTAGAGTACGGTGATGGATCAATTTTGGCGCAATTAGGTTTGCCTGATATGCGCATACCTATTCAGTATGCGTTAACATATCCTAAAAGGAGAAGTAATTCTTTTCCCAAGTTAGATTTGACCAAGATAAATAGTCTGGAATTCTTTCCTCCGGATACCGAAAAGTTCCCCAGTTTAAAATTGGCTTATGAGGCGGGGAAAATTGGCTATACAATGCCCTGTGTCTTAAACGCCAGTAATGAAGTGGCCGTAGAGTTATTTTTGCAAGAAAAGATTTCTTTTATCGAGATACCAATGCTAGTAGAGTGGGTTTTAAGTAAACACGTACCCGTAAAAAATTTTGACCTGGAAACGCTGATGGAAGTTGATTTATGGGCACGGAGAGAAAGCAGAGCGTATAAATTGGCGAGGTGATTACCTTGAAAACAGCTATTGCAGCAATTTTAGTCTTTGGTGTATTAATCTTTATTCATGAATTCGGTCATTTTCTAGTGGCCAAACTTGTCGGAGTAAGGGTTGAAGAATTTAGTATTGGCATGGGTCCCTCAGCTTTTTCCAAGAAAAAAGGCGATACTTTGTATTCAATTAGGATATTACCTTTTGGTGGGTATGTAAAAATGACCGGGGAAGCAGGATTGGAAGAGGACAGTGATATACCGCCTGATGACCCTAGGCGTTTTAATAATAAGACAGTGGCACAGCGAATGGGAGTAATTGTAGCCGGTCCTTTGATGAATCTTTTTTTAGCCGTTGTTATCTTTGCTATTGTCTTTACTTTTATTGGGGTGCCTTTTGTTGATACTACAATTTCAGAGGTAGTAGAAAACAGTCCGGCTGACCAAGCCGGTTTAAAAGCAGGGGACACTATTGTGGCCATTGACGGTGAAAAAGTTTCCGAATGGAGCGAAATGGTTTTCATTATTCAAAATAGAGTCGGGGAAGAATTGGAATTAACCGTAAACCGCAATGGCGAAGAAAAAATATTTATGATTACCCCGAAAATGGATCCTGAGACTCAAGTTGGTATTATCGGTGTTATTCAAAATACACCCCAATGGCGGAAAATGAATCCTGTGCAAGCACTGGTTACCGGTTTTACCCAGACTGTAGAAATAATAGTATTAACCTTAGTGGGGATAGCTCAGTTAATAACCGGTCAGTTAGATTCAGGAGGGGTTGCCGGCCCTGTGGGTATTATTCAATTGATTGGAGAGAGTGCACGGGTAGGATTAGTTTATTTATTAAATTTGACCGCCATTATTTCCATAAATTTAGGGCTGTTAAATTTGTTCCCTATTCCTGCCTTGGATGGAAGCAAACTGATTTTTCTAGGAATTGAAGCCCTAAGAGGAAAACCGATTGATGCCAAAAAAGAAAATTTCGTCCACTTAATCGGTTTTGCTTTATTAATGCTGTTGATGATTTTTATTACTTATAACGACATTTTAAGGTTATTTGAATGATTGAGTTTTGTGGTCAGCATTGTGCTTAACGGTGGAATTTTTTGGCCAGAATTATGCTATAAGGTTAATAATTTGGCCAGAATTGTGCTTTAAACTTAAGATATTTAGCTGGAAATAAATTAAACCACGGATTTACATGGATAAACACTAATAATTCGCCTGACGGCGAAGGTTAAGGTTTAGGTTAAGTTTCAGTCAATTATTGGGTCTTAAATCTGGATTACTTTACCTTCTTAACCTTAACCTTAACCTCAACCTTAATCATACGGCCAAAGGTCGTAATACCAGCCACTAATAACTAGCCACTACTAAAGAAGGTGTTTCTTTTGTTTCAAAGGCGGAAAACTGTTAATTTTATGCTAGGAAAAGTGGGTATTGGTTCCGATTACCCTGTTAGCATTCAGTCCATGACTAATACTGATACCCGGGATGTAGAAAAAACTTTACAGCAGATTAACGAATTAAAAGAGCTAGGCTGCGAAATTGTGCGGGTAGCGGTTTTGGACAAAGAAGCGGCTGATTGTTTAAAAGATATTTGTGCTCAAAGCCCCCTGCCGGTGGTGGCAGATATTCATTTTGATTATCGTTTGGCTTTAAAAGCTTTAGAAAATGGGATTAGTGGTTTGCGGATTAATCCCGGTAATATCGGTAGCGAAACCAGGGTTCAAGAGGTAGTTAAAGCTGCCATCTACTATGATGTCCCTATCCGTATAGGGGTTAATTCTGGTTCCGTGGAAAAGGATTTACTGGAAAAGTACCGGGGAGTAACGGTGGAGGCTTTGGTGGAAAGTGCTTTAAGACATGTGCATATTTTAGAGAAATTAAATTTTACCAAAATTAAAATTTCCTTAAAAGCCTCTTATGTTCCTTTAATGATTGAAGCTTATCGTAAAATAGCCCAAAAGGTTGATTATCCTCTCCATTTAGGGGTCACTGAAGCCGGTAATGAAAGAAACGGTGTGGTTAAATCGGCTATAGGTATCGGAACTCTTTTAGCTGAAGGAATTGGGGATACAATTCGTGTATCTTTAACAGGTGATCCTTTAAAGGAAATTCCTGTGGCTAAACAGATACTAAGGTCTCTGGGACTGCGTCAGGAGGGAGTAGAGCTTGTATCCTGTCCTACCTGTGGTAGATGTCAGATTAATCTGGAGCAACTTGTTAATCAGGTGGACAAGTTAACGGCTAAGGTAAAAGAACCGTTAAAATTAGCGATTATGGGGTGTGTAGTTAACGGTCCCGGGGAAGCTAAGGAAGCTGATTTGGGTATTGCCGGTGGTAAAGGTGAAGGTTTAATTTTTAAAAAGGGAAAGATTATTGCTAAAGTTCCGGAAGAAAAATTATTAACCGTTTTCCAAGAAGAAATTGAAAAGTTAAGGAGAAGTGATAAAGATGAGAATGACTGAAGCCTTAGTACCAACATTAAGATCTGTTCCTGCGGAAGCGGAAATAATAAGTCATCAGCTACTTTTACGGGCAGGCTTTATTCGAAAAAATGCTGCCGGTATTTATTCATATCTGCCTTTTGCTAAGCGTGTATTGGATAAGATTGAAAAAATTATTAGGGAGGAAATGAATAAAGCCGGAGGACAGGAAGTACTGTTGCCGATTATCCAGCCGGCGGAATTATGGCTGGAAACCGGGCGCTGGCATGTGTATGGCCAGGAGATGTTTCGGGTTAAAGATCGGCACAACCGGGATTTTTGTTTAGGTCCAACCCATGAAGAAATTATCACGGATTTGGTTCGTGGTGAAGTGAGTTCTTACCGGCAGTTACCTTTATTGTTGTATCAGATTCAAAATAAATACCGGGATGAAAAGAGGCCACGTTTCGGTTTAATGCGGGGCCGGGAATTTATTATGAAGGATTTGTATTCCTTTGATAGAGATGAAGAAGGCATGGAAGTAAGCTATCGGAAAATGTATCAGGCCTATACCAATATCTTTTCCCGGTGCGGTTTAACTTTTCGAGCGGTGGAAGCAGATTCAGGTGCTATCGGTGGTAATGAATCTCATGAGTTTATGGTTTTGGCTGAGAATGGTGAAGCGACTATTGTATATTGTGGGGACTGTGATTATGCGGCTAATGTTGAAATTGCACCTTGTGAACCTGCCGGTGATGAGGGAGTAGTTGAGACAGAAAGAAAGGAACGTGAAAAAGTTTATACTCCAGATTGTAGGACTATTAATGAAGTAGCGGATTATTTAAAAGTTTCTCCTCAAAAATGTATTAAAACCTTAGTTTACCAGGCTGATGACCAATTGATTATGGTGCTTATCAGAGGGGATCGAGCTATCAATGAAGTTAAGGTTCAAAAAGTCCATCCTTGCAATACTTTGGAATTAGCTTCGGAAGAAAAAATTAAAGAACTTACTGGAGCGGGAGCAGGCTTTGTTGGACCGGTGGGGATAAAGGGTATTCCTATTTATGCCGATTTAGAAATAGAGAAACTGGTTAACGGTGTTTGTGGGGCAAACCAGGAACAGTATCATTTTCTAAATGTTAATCCCCAGGTTGATTTTCAGGTAACCGGTTTTTATGACTTACGGTTTGCAGAAGCAGGTGAACCCTGCCCTAAATGCGGTCAACCTTTGCAACAAGCCCGGGGTATTGAAGTAGGTCAAGTGTTTAAATTAGGCACTAAATACAGTGCGGCTCTCAATGCTAAATACCTTGATGAAAAAGGTCAAGAACGTTTAATATATATGGGATGTTACGGTATCGGAGTTTCGCGGACTATGGCCAGTGCTGTGGAACAAAATAATGATGAACATGGAATCATTTGGCCTAAAGCCATTGCTCCTTATCATGTGGTTATCATACCTATTTCGGCAAAAGATGAAGGGCATATGGCTAAAGCTGAAGAATTATACAATAAACTTACGGAATTAGGAATAGAAGTTGTTTTAGATGACCGTAATGAACGGCCGGGAGTTAAGTTTAAAGATGCGGATTTAATTGGTTTTCCTATTCGAATTACTATTGGGAGAAAAACCGTAGAAGAGGATTTGGTAGAATATAAGTTAAGAACAGAGAAAGAACATGAAGAAATTCCCTTTAATGAAGTGCCCGAAAAAATTAAGGAGTTTCTTGAGAGGTAGTTTTTGGAGGTTATTATGGGTATCAGTGTAGTAATACCTGCATATAATGAAGAAAAATATATTGATAAAGTTCTCGAGGTTGTGGTGCAAGTTCCTGTTTTACAAGAAATTATTGTGGTTAACGACGGTTCCACGGACCATACCGCCGAAGTTGTAAAGAGGTATCCTGTAAAACTAATAAACCTACCTGAAAATATGGGTAAAGGTGGCGCAATGCTCAAAGGTGCCCAAGAGGCTCAAGGCGAATACATTCTTTTCTTAGATGCAGATTTGGTAGGTTTAAAGACGGAACATATTGATACACTCTTATCTTCCGGTTATCAGGAACTGGATATGGTGGTAGGTATCTTCGATAGCGGTCGCATACGCACAGATTTGGCTCAAGTGGTGGCTCCCTTTCTTTCCGGGCAGAGGATAGTTAAAAAAGAACATTTGTTTAAAATAAATAATTTACATGTAAGTAGGTTTGGTGTGGAAATTGCTTTAACTAAATATGCCGCCCAGAATAACCTAAAAGTTAAAGAAGTAGTATTAGAAAACTTGACCCATGTGATGAAAGAAGAAAAATTAGGCCTGGTTAAAGGTTTAGCTGCCCGGATGAAAATGTACTGGGAAATTGCCAAAAACGCTACACATGGTTAATAATTTAGAGGTGAAAGATATGGCCTGGGAAATAGAAACTATTTTAAGATTAGTTATTGCCGCTGTTTTAGGGGGAATTATCGGTTTAGAACGAGAAGCCCTTAACAAAGCAGCAGGTTTTCGGACCCATACTTTGGTTTCTGTAGGGTCTTGTCTCATTATGGTTGTTTCTATTTCCATGCACAATGAGTATGGGGCCGTTACAAATGCTGACCCGGGACGTATTGCGGCTCAAGTAGTCAGCGGTATTGGTTTTTTAGGGGCAGGAACTATTTTGCGTTCAGGACCTACTGTACGGGGGTTAACTACCGCCGCCACTCTCTGGGTAGTTGCAGGTATTGGTTTGGCTGTTGGTTCAGGTGCTTATTTAGCCGCTGTTAGTACAACTTTTATAGTTTTCTTTGCTTTAACTTTTCTGGCAAAATTGGAAGACAGGATTACAGCTAGGAAAAAATTGCAAAATATAGTTGTGACCATGGCGGACCAACCGGGTCAAATCGGTTTAGTATGTAGTGTTTTAGGAAACCTAAATATAAACATAAAAAATATTGAATTGGCAAAGGAAAAAACCGATGAAGCAAATGTTCAAGTACAGTTATGTGTAAAACTACCTACCGGTTTAGCCTGGGAAAAAGTAATTGCCGCATTAGAAAACTTAGAAGGAGTATCTGACGTTAAGTTTACATAGTGGAGGAGCAAATATGTCCCAATGCCTTTTATCTGAAAGAATATTAAACGCAAACACCCAAATACCTCAACATATTCAGGATTTTTTAAGGAGAATAAATATTTGTAAAGTAGAAGTTTCCCAGGTACAAAATACTTGGGAAATCTATTTTTCTTGCAATAAACTTCCTGAACATTTATTACTGAGGGAATGCAGTAAATATCTTAATTCTTTATTTCCCCAGGTAGAAAAACTAATTTTAAGACCTATGCTTACAACTGAAGGGGATTTAAAAGAAATATTTCAGGAAAATCAATCCAGGATCTATGAATATCTTACCTATTATTTTCCTAGTGCAAAAGGTTGGCTGGTTAACAGTGAATGGGAATTAAACAAAAATCATTTGCAGATAAACATGAATTCGCCCTTAGGGGTTAAATATTTACTGAAAAAAGGATGTCACCGCTTTTTAGAAAAATTTCTAGAAGAGGTTTTTGGGGAAAAGCTAGCGGTTAGTTTTAAATATAACCCTAGTCTAAAGCAGGCAGAAATTAAACCTTTATCCACCGTTGTACCTATAGAACCTCCCAAACCTTTAGCTAATGCGAAAGGCGCTGAGAGAAAAGAAAAAGAATCGAAAGTTTTATGGGGCAAAGTTATAAAAGGACAAGCTCGACCTATCAGTGAAATCGTAGAAGAAGAGCCTAATGTAATTATTCTTGGTAAAATGTTAGCTTTTGAAGTAAAAGAATTAAAAACAGGTAGAGCTATTTTAAGTTTTGATTTAACTGATTTTGAAGATTCCATTACTTGTAAGCTAATTCGGGATTTGAAAGAAATTGAAAAACTAATAGAGAATCTACCTAAAGAATCATTTTTAAAAGTAAGAGGAGCAGTTCAATTAGATAAATTCAGCCAGGAGCTGACCTTACTGGTTTCTGATATTAATCAAGAGGAAGCTAAAGGAAGAGAAGACACAGCCTTAGAGAAAAGGGTAGAGCTTCATTTACATACCAAGATGAGCAGTATGGACGGAGTTACTTCTGCTAATGACTTGGTGAAATTGGCAGCCCAATGGGGTCATGAAGCTATTGCCATTACTGATCACGGAGTAGTTCAGGCTTTTCCCGAGGCTTACGAAGCCGGTGAAAAATACGGTGTAAAAATAATTTACGGAATGGAAGCTTACATATTTGATGATTCTCTAAAAACAAATACCAGAGTACCTACTTACCATTGTTTATTATTAGTAAAAAACCTGGAAGGTCTAAAAAATCTGTACAAATTGGTTACTGAGTCGCATCTTAATTACTTTAGTAGAGTACCCAGAATACCCAAAAGTTTATTGGCACGGATGCGTCAGGGTTTATTAGTGGGTACAGCCTGTGAAGCGGGTGAACTAATCCGGACTTATTTAAATAATAGGGATAAAAAGGTTTTGCAGGAAATAGCTGCCTTTTATGATTTCATTGAAATTCAACCTCGGGGAAACAACCAGTTTTTACTTAGAAACGGGATACTCTCCAGTGAAGAAGAATTAATTCAGTTGAATAAGGACTTGTATCAGCTGGGGAAAGAACTTGATAAGCCGGTAGTAGCCACAGGAGATGTGCATTTTGCAAATCCGGAAGATGAAGTCTTTCGCCGAATTTTGATGGCCGGTAAAGGATTTGATGATGCTGACCATCAGGCTCCCTTATACTTTAAAACAACTGAGGAAATGTTAAAGGAGTTTAGTTATCTTGGCAGCCAGGGGGCTAAAGAGGTTGTTGTGGATAACCCGCTGGAAATTTGCCGGCAGATTGAAAAGATTAAACCTATACCGGACGAGTTCTATCCGCCGGTAATCCCGGGAGCTGAAGAAGAAATAATAAATTTAACTTATGAGACAGCTCATAAATTATATGGACCTGAACTTCCTTCTTTGGTAGAAAAAAGGATAAAAAAAGAATTAGATTCAATCATTAATAACGGCTTTGCCGTACTTTATTTAATAGCCCATAAGGTGGTAAAAAAATCCAATGAAGATGGGTATTTAGTAGGTTCCCGTGGTTCGGTAGGTTCTTCTCTTGTAGCTACTTTAACGGGAATTACGGAAGTTAATCCTTTAAAGCCTCATTACCGTTGTCCTCACTGTTACTATACTGAGTTTATCACAGACGGTTCTTTTGGCTCCGGTGCTGATTTGCCGGATAAAAATTGCCCCCAGTGTAAGCAACCTTTAATTAAAGACGGTCATGATATTCCTTTTGAGGTGTTTTTAGGTTTCAAAGGTGATAAAGTTCCTGATATTGATTTAAACTTTTCCGGTGATTACCAACCCCGAGCCCACAAATTTATAGAAGAATTATTCGGTAGGGATAATGTGTTTCGGGCAGGTACCATTTCCACTATTGCCAGCAGGACTGCTTACGGTTTTGTCAAGAATTATTTCGATGACCGTAAACAATATAAAAGATCTGTTGAAATTAACCGTTTAGTAGAAGGATGTAGCGGTGTAAAGAAAACTACGGGGCAACACCCAGGAGGATTAATGGTGGTTCCCAAAGGTATAGATGTACATGACTTTACACCTTTACAAAGACCGGCAGATGATGTTAATTCAGAGATTATAACAACTCATTTTGATTATCATTCTATTAGTAGCAGGTTGGTTAAACTGGATATCCTAGGTCATGATGATCCTACAGTCATTAAAATGTTAGAGGACTTAACAGGGGTAAATGCCAAATCTATTCCTTTAGATGATCCTCAAACGATGAGCTTGTTTTCTTCAACAAAAGCTTTAAATGTAGATCCTGAGGAATTAGGGTCAAGGGTGGGGACTTTTGGTATTCCTGAATTCGGTACTAAGTTCGTGCGGCAAATGTTAGAGGATACCAAGCCGAAAACCTTTTCCGAACTTGTGCGGATAAGCGGTTTTTCCCACGGCACCGATGTTTGGCTTAATAATGCTCAGGATTTGATTAAAAACGGAATAGCAAAATTATCGGAAGCCATCTCCGCCCGGGACGATATAATGATTTTTTTAATGAATAAGGGTGTAGAGCCAAGTATAGCTTTTAAAATCATGGAAAATGTACGCAAAGGTAAAGGTGTTTCTCCTGAACATGAAGCCATTATGCTGGAACATAATGTACCAACTTGGTATATAGAGTCCTGTAAGAAAATAAAGTACATGTTTCCGAAAGCTCATGCTGTAGCTTATGTGATGATGGCTTTCCGCATAGCGTACTTTAAAGTTAATTACCCTCTTGCTTTTTATGCTACTTCTTTTACAGTGAGGGCTGATGAGTTTGATGCCCAGCTTATTTGTGCAGGTCCGGCAAAGGTAAAAGACATGATTAAAACACTACAAGAAAAAGGGAATAATCTAACGGCTAAAGAATCCAGGTTGTTAACTATTTTGGAATTAGCCTGGGAAATGTATTTAAGGGGCTTCACTTTCCAAAAAGTAAATTTAAAGAAATCCCAGGCTCAGAAATTTATTATTGAAGGTAATTCTTTAATCCCTCCTTTTGCCAGTTTACAAGGGGTAGGAAGTGCTGCCGCCTGGAATATAGAAAACGCACGGAAAGAATACTTTTTCACATCTGTTGATGATTTAAGGAAAAGAGGTAAGCTCACTAAAACCGTCATTGAAGCACTGGACGAACACGGTTGTTTGGCAGAACTCCCGGAAAGTGACCAATTGTCCCTTTTTAACTGATATTGCTAATTATATATTGTTATGTTATACTAAAAATGTAAATCGAGACATCTTTAGGCTAAGAGTGGGTAATCGCCCACTCTTTCTGTTATAAATTAGTGACTTGTGACTAGTGATTAGTGACTAGTATTACGACCTTCGGTCGATAAACGACCTCCGGTCGTAAGGTTGAGGTTAAAGTTAAGAAGGTGAAATAACCCAGATTTAAGACCCAATAATTAACCCAGACTTAACCTAAACCTTAACCTTCGCCGTTAGGCGAATTATTAGTGTTTATCTGTGTTCATCCGTGGTTTTAATAATACTAGCCACCAGCCACTGACAACTAGCCACTAATACACGTATAACATAATATCTTACTGATAAAAATAAAAATTACGATATTATGGAGGGAGTGAAGGGTTATGGCTAAAATTGAAGAAACGGTTACTGAGATAGCGGAACCCATTGTAGAAGAAAACGGCTTAGAGTTAGTTGATGTAGAGTTTGTTAAAGAAGGATCAGAATGGTTTTTGCGGATTTTTATCGATAAGGAGGAAGGGGTTACATTAGACGATTGTGAAAAAGTCAGTCGCGTGCTAAGTGATAAATTAGATGAGGTGGATCCTATTACTCAGGCTTATCATTTAGAAGTGTCTTCTCCAGGTATTGAGCGACCTTTAAAAAAGACGAGAGATTTTGAAAGGTTTCTCCAGCATCCTATCCAAGTTAAGACTTTTGTTCCGGTAGAAGGAAGAAAAAAATTCAAAGGTACCTTAGAAGATGTTACCTTAGAAACAATAACAGTTAATATAGGCGGTAACTCATTGATCATTCCCAGAGATAAAATTAGCAAGGCAAATTTGCTTTGGGAAGGTTGACTATAAGAACAGGAGGTTTTTTTTGTGAACTTGGAGTTGATTGAAGCCTTAAAAGAGTTGGAAAAAGATAAAGGAATAGAAGCAGAAGTAATTCTGGAAGCGGTTGAAGCAGCTTTAAAATCTGCTTACAAAAAAAATTTTGGTTCTGAAAATGTGCGAATACATATTGATAGAATAACGGGTGAAATAAAAGTTTTCGCTCAAAAGGAAGTGGTGGAAAAAGTAGAGGATGAAACTGTTAGTATTTCATTAGAAGATGCTAGGAGGATAAATCCAAAGTATGAGATTAATGATATTGTAGAGGTGGAAGTAACTCCTAAGAACTTTGGACGGATTGCCGCTCAAACGGCAAAACAGGTGGTTGTGCAAAGATTAAGAGAAGCGGAAAGAAGTTTAATTTATGAAGAGTTTTCTAATCGGGAAAGCGATATTGTCACCGGAACAGTACAAAGGATCGAAGGAAAAAATGTTTTTATTGATTTAGGAAAAACAGAGGCAATTTTAGCTCCTTCCGAACAAATACCTGGGGAAGTTTTCAGTATTCACGAAAGGATAAAGACATATATTGTGGAAGTACGCAAAACCACAAAAGGCCCACAGATTTTAGTTTCCAGAACTCATCCCGGCCTTTTAAAGAGATTATTTGAATTAGAGGTTCCGGAAATTCACGATGGTATAGTGGAAATAAAATCCGTTGCCAGGGAAGCCGGTTCCCGTTCTAAAATTGCCGTTCATTCACATGACGAAAATGTTGATCCGGTAGGTGCTTGTGTAGGACCTAAGGGTATGCGGGTACAAACTATAGTAACAGAGTTACGGGGAGAAAAAATTGATATTGTGAAATGGAGTAAAGATATGGCCGTGTATATTGCCAATTCTTTAAGTCCGGCTAAAGTATTGGATGTTCAGATTGATGAGGAGGAAAAAAAGGCAAGAGTAATTGTACCTGATTACCAATTGTCTCTGGCTATTGGTAAGGAAGGACAGAATGCACGTTTGGCCGCTAAACTTACCGGTTGGAAAATTGATATCAAAAGTGAAACTCAGGCTCAGGAAACCGGTATTCAGTATGAGGCTAGAACTTACGAAGTGGAGGGATGATTTTTGGCAAAAAAGATTCCTCAGCGTATGTGTGTAGGTTGTCAGCAAATGTTTAATAAAAGAGAGTTACTGCGAATCGTAAGAACTCCGGAAGGTGAAATAATTATTGACCCAACAGGGAAAAAGTCGGGTCGTGGTGCTTATCTCTGTTCTAACCCTGATTGTCTGAAAACAGCGGTTAAAAGCAAAAGGCTGGAAAAAACTTTGAAAAGTAAAGTTCCGGAGGAGGTTTATGAAAATATAAAGGAGTATCTTCATGGGTAAGCAGGATTTTTTGACTTTGTTAGGCTTTGCTCAAAAGTCAGGCAAAGTGGTTTCCGGCGATGCTCAGGTAAAAGCAGTAATGAAAAAGGGGCAGGTGCAACTATTAATTTTAGCAGAAGATTTGTCGGAAAAACGTAAAAAATATTGGTCTTATTTTGCAAAGGAGGAAGGGATCCCTAGTCTCATTTTAGGGAAAAAACAAGAGTTGGGACTAGCCATAGGCCTTTCGCCTAGATCCGTAGTAGGGATAACCGACGCAATGATGGTTAAAGCTCTGTTGAAAAAGTTGTAAGGAATTTTGGGGGTGGTTAGATGGCAAAAGTAAGGATCCATGAGTTAGCCAAAGATATGGGTATAAGCAGTAGGGAATTACTGGATAAATTAGTTGCCCTGGGTCTCCCGGTGAAAAATCATATGAGTACAATCCCTTCTCAGGAGGTAGAACGGATAAAAAATATGGTAAACAAATTCGAACAAAAAGACGAAAAAGAAA
The DNA here is from genome assembly GCA_002385805.1 of Peptococcaceae bacterium UBA3933. Lineage (GTDB taxonomy): Bacteria > Bacillota > Peptococcia > Peptococcales > BICA1-8 > UBA3933. The sequence continues at coordinate 4,883 of DGEF01000104.1, read as the reverse complement.
AAGTAAAAGAAATTAAAACAGAAGAAAAAGAATTAAATAAACCAAAAACATCCAAAAAAACAAAACCTAAATTCCAGCACCATGGCGAAGAAAATAAGGAAAACGGGCTGGAAAAAGATTATGATGAGTATGCTTATATAGAAGATAAAGATGAAGGCAAATTAAAAAAATTCCCCAAAAGTGCTAAAAAGATTTCTGATAAAAGCCCTAAAACATTCAACCAGAAAGGTAAAGGTAAAAAATCCGGAAGAAAAGATAAAGGGGAAAACGTAAAAGAAATCAGTGAAGTAAAACGTCATGTAGTTATTGACGGTTCCATTAGTGTACAGGATTTGGCTCACCAGTTGGGTAAAAAAGCGACGGAAGTTATTAAAAAATTGATGATGATGGGGATGATGGTCACTATTAATCAGGAACTGGATCCGGATACGGCTGTTATTGTGGCGGAAGAGTTCGGGGCTACCACAGAAATTAAAACCAGTAAAGAGGAGGAATTGTTTGCAGAAGTAGAAGATAGACCCGAAGATTTGAAACCCAGACCACCGGTTGTAACTATTATGGGTCACGTAGACCATGGAAAAACTTCTCTACTGGATAAAATTCGGGAAACAAATGTTACCGCAACGGAAGCGGGGGGAATTACTCAACATATCGGAGCATACCAGGTGGAAATTGCAGGGCAGAAGATTACCTTTTTAGATACACCCGGTCACGAAGCCTTTACGGCTATGCGCGCCAGAGGAGCACAAGTAACGGATATTGCCATTTTAGTAGTGGCTGCTGATGACGGAGTTATGCCTCAAACCATTGAAGCAATTCATCACGCTCAAGCAGCAAAGGTGCCTATAATTGTTGCCATTAATAAAATTGATAAACCTACTGCCAATCCGGAACGGATTAAACAAGAGCTTACGGAATACGGTTTGGTTCCCGAAGAATGGGGTGGCGAAACCATCATGGTTCCTGTTTCTGCCCAAACCGGTGAAAATATAGATTTATTATTAGAAATGATTTTGTTAGTAGCTGAAATGGCAGAATTAAAAGCCAATCCTAACCGTAAAGCTCGGGGAACGGTTATTGAGGCTAAATTGGATAAAGGCCGCGGACCTGTTGCAACTCTCTTAATACAGAACGGGACTTTACAGGTAAGTGATTTTCTGATTGTCGGTACGACTCAGGGTCGGATTAGAGCCATGTTCGATTATCGGGGCAGAAAATTAAAAAGTGCAGGTCCTTCCACACCGGTAGAAATCTTAGGTTTAGCTGATGTACCTGAAGCCGGTGATGACTTCATTTCTGTTGAAGATGAAAAATTGGCTAAACAAGTTGCCGAAAAAAGACAGCAGGAAAAACATGAAGAGGAAATCAAAAAACGTTCTAAGGTTTCTTTAGATGAGTTATTTTCCCAAATCCAGCAGGGTGAAGTTAAAGAGCTTAATATTATTCTCAAAGCCGATGTTCAAGGTTCCATTGAAGCATTAAGACAGTCTTTGGAAAAGCTCAGCACCGATGAGGTTCGGGTAAATATTATTCATACTGCAGTAGGCGGGATTAAAGAAACAGACGTTATGTTAGCGGCAGCTTCTAATGCGATAATTATCGGGTTTAATGTGCGTCCGGATATAAATGCTAAGAAAGCTGCAGAAAAAGAAAATGTAGATATCCGTACATATCGGATAATTTATGATGCTATCGATGATGTGAAAAAGGCTTTAAGTGGTTTGTTGGCACCGGAAATAAAAGAAGTGGAATTAGGACATGCTGAAGTGAGAGCTATCTTCAAAGTACCGAAAGTGGGTACTATTGCCGGTTCTTATGTAACGGAAGGAAAAATAACCCGTTCCGCCAAAATACGCATTGTTCGCGACGGTGTTGTTATCCATGATGGGGAAATAGCATCTTTGAAACGATTCAAGGATGATGTTAGAGAGGTAACTGCCGGTTATGAATGTGGCATAGGAATTGAGAAATTTAATGATATTAAAGAAGGAGATATTTTAGAGGCCTATACTTTTGAAGAAGTAAAAAGGGAATTATAAGTAGCCGACCTTTAAAGTGACCGGTGATTTGAAGGGTTCATGATTAATAGCCTATAGTGTTCAAAGATATACCCGTGGTTGTTAAGTTATACGGGTTTGGATATTGTTGAATGAAGCCGGAAAAAGATTAGACATGAGTCCTGAGGTGATATTATGGGTAAAGTTCGAACTAATCGTATTGCTGAGGAAATAAAACGAGAATTATCACAAATTATCAGGTCAGAACTTAAAGACCCTAGAGTTAGCGGCATTGTCAGTATTACCGGTGTAGAAGTATCCGGTGATTTAAAATACGCAAAGGTTTTTGTAAGCCATTACGGGGAAAAAGAACAACAAAAAGAAGTTATCCAAGGTTTGGAAAAGGCAACAGGGTTTTTAAGAAGTGAGCTGGGAAAAAGAATAAGGCTAAGGATTGTTCCGGAATTGATTTTTAAACTAGATGAATCTTTGGAATATGGAAATAAAATTTCGGAACTCCTATCTCAGATAAAAGAGCAGGAGAGTAAAAATGAATGATTTACAAAGGATTATGGAAGTTATTCTCCAAACCAAGGAAGTGGCAATCTTTTCTCATTATCATCCTGACGGTGATACTTTAGGTTCACAGATAGCTCTGGCACTAGGCTTGGAGCAAAAGGGTATTAATACTAAAATGATTAATAAAGACCCTTTTCCTTCAACTTTTAAATTTCTAGCTGATTGGCAGCGGATTAAACCATTAGAACAATTCTTTGAATTACCCGATACACTTATATTTCTAGATTGTGCAACCTTAGAAAGGTCTGGTTATGCTGATTCTTCTTTGTATCGTGGAAAGTTGACTATCAATATAGATCACCATATCAGCAATGATAATTTTGCCAATCTAAATTGGGTGGATAGTACCGCTGCCGCAACCAGTGAATTAATTTACGATTTACTGGGTTTATTACAGGTGAAAATAGATTCTGAAATTGCAACTGCTCTTTATACAGGTATAAGTACAGATACAGGTTCTTTTTTATACGAAAATACTACTCCTACCACTCATCGGGTTGCTGCAGATTTAATAAATCGGGGTGCAGATGTTAATGCACTGCGGAAAAATTATTATGAAAGCGTAAGCACAGGAAAGCTGCAGTTATTAAAATTTGCTCTGAATAATCTTTGTTTTACCTGTAACAATCAGGTTGTTTGGATAATAATAGACGAAAAAACCTTTCAGGAAGCTGAGGCAACTGATGCTGATGCGGAAGGTTTAATCAATTATTTAAAAAATATTGCCGGTATAGAAGTGGCTATGGTTTTTCGAATTTACCCTGATCAGAGAACAAAAGTTAGTTTTCGTTCTAAAAATTGGTTTGATGTAAATAAAATAGCTTCTTTATTCGGGGGCGGTGGTCATCCACGGGCTGCCGGGTGCCTTTTAAACAGCAATTTAGGGGAGAGTGTGTCCAAAGTAATTAAAGTAGTAGAAGAAAGTTTCCTCACTAAAACTTAAGTATTTCCGAAGGAGGATAACATTTTTGGATGGAGTAATTAATGTCTTAAAACCCCCAGGCCTGACTTCCCATGATGTGGTTTCCCGGCTACGAAAAATATTAAAAACCAAAAAGATAGGTCATACTGGTACCTTAGACCCAGATGCAGTAGGTGTTTTACCTATTTGCGTGGGTAAAGCTACCAGGTTAGTTGAGTATTTAACCGGTACGAAAAAAACTTATCGAGCTTTATTATGTTTCGGAGCTGAAACAGACACCCAGGATGCTTCCGGCCAGGTTGTTAAAAGGACGGAGTTGCCTAATTTGAGTGGTGAAGAATTCGCCCAAGTACTAAGAAGTTTTTTAGGTAAAAATTTTCAGATCCCACCCATGTTTTCGGCAATTAAAAAAAACGGAAAACCTTTATATCTCTTAGCGCGACAAGGAGTAGAGGTGGCAAGGAAACCACGGGAAATAGAAATACATAACATTGAACTATTGGCTTATGATTCCAGCCAAGCATTAATAGAGGTAACCTGTAGTAAAGGTACATATATTCGCACACTCTGTCAGGATATTGGTCGCAAGGTTGAGTCCGGTGCTTATTTAGGTTTTCTCATAAGAACTCAATCAGGTAATTTTCACATAAATGATTCCTTTTGCCTTGAGGAAATAAAATCATTAAAGACTGAAACATTTTTAATTTCTCCTGCCCAAGCTATAGATTTTCCTGAACTTTATTTTACGAAAGACCTACTTTTTGCTATAGGTAATGGTAATAAGGTGCCTTCACCCTTTCAGGAAAAAACAGAAACAGATGAAAAATACAAGGTTCTGGATGAACAGGGGAATCTTTTAGCAATAGGAAAAATTGAAAAGGGTTATTTTCAGCCGGAAAAAGTGTTTAGGTGAATGCTAAGATGAAAATATTTAGAAACTTACAGGAAATTACTGTTGCCAATAAACCTTTAACAGTTGTTTTAGGAAATTTTGACGGTGTCCATTTGGGACATCAAAATTTAATTAAAATGGCTCAGAGTATTTCTAAAGGCATGGATGGGACAACTCTCATTTTTACTTTTCATCCCCATCCCCAAATGGTTTTTAATAAAGACATTAAATTAATCAATTCCTTTGATTTAAAGATTAGACTGATTGAACAGTTAGGTGTAGATTATTTATTGATTGTACCTTTTGTGGAAGAGTTTTATAAATTAAGTCCGGAGGAATTCGTTGAGCAAATTCTTTATAAAAAGTTAAATGTTAGCCATGTGGTAGCTGGTTTTAATTATACCTTTGGTTATAAGGGTATGGGAAAAACTAAAGATTTGATAGATATCGGGGCTAAATTTGGAATAAAAACCACTATTATGGACCCCTTTTA